>NZ_JAMYNN010000004.1:0-339776 GCF_040319055.1 Mesorhizobium sp. M0960
CTTGAGGACTTCGAAGCCAGCTACTGGGGGCAGCGGTATCCGGCGATCACCCAAAGCTGGCGGCGCAATTGGCAGCACGTCGTCCCATTCTTTGCCTATCCCGAAAGCGTGCGGCGGATCATCTACACCACGAACGCCATAGAGGCGCTGAACTCCAAGCTGCGCCGCGCCGTCCGCACCCGGGGACACTTCCCCAGTGACGATGCGGCCATGAAGCTGCTATATTTGGTGCTGAACCACGCGGCCGAGGAATGGAAACGACCGCCGCGCGAATGGTTCGAGGCCAAGACCCAGTTCGCCGTCGTCTTCGGCGAAAGGTTCGTCAGCCAATGACGAAACCGGCCTCGCGCACAGAATTCCTGACAGTTCCGAGATCGACGACTTCATCACCGTCGCACGCTCGCGCCTAGCGTGACGAGAAGCTCGTCCAGTTGCTCGAACGTCTCGCCCATCGCATCCGCCGCCCCGGTGCCGGCAGCGTCGAGAGCTTCCTTTGAGGGATAGAGCTCGTGCATGACCAGCAGCGTCTTGCCACCTTTTTCCTCGAAGGTCACCGTGGTGATGGGTCCACCGTCACCACCTTCGTCATTGGTCCAGACGAGGCGCGAGTGCGGTGTCACTTCGATATACCTACCGAAGAACTCGTCAGGGTTTGAGGCATCGTGACCGAATACCAAACGGTACCTGCCCCCGACACGAACATCCATCTCGCAGGAACGCAGGAACATGCCCATCGACTTCGGTGCCCACCACCGCATGAACAGCTCGGGCTTGGTCCAAGCCTCGAACACGGTGCGTGCCGGCGCGTCAAAGGTTCGCGTAACGACCAGCTCCCGGTCGGACTTCCGTTCCACCATCGTGCGGTTCTGCATGGGGGTGGGCTCACTAGCTCTTGTTTCGTCCATCGACTTTCTCCTTCCGTTTCAATTCCTCGACAACCTTGTCCAACTCGTTGAAGCGTGCGTCCCAGAGCTGGCGGTGCCTCTCGATCCATGCCGCCTCTTCCTCCAGTGCGCGTAGGCCAAGCTTGCAGGTCCGCACGCGCCCAACCTTCTCCGTGGTGACGAGCCCCGCCTTCTCCAAGACGCCGACGTGCTTCTTCATGCCCGTGAGGGTCATGTGGAACTTTTCGGCAAGGTCCGTGATCGAGGCGTCTGCTCGTCCGAGTTGCTCCAAAACGCCGCGCCGGGTGGCGTCCGAGAGCGCGGCGAATGAGGCATCGAGGTGGGGCATTAAATACTGAACCATATGGTTCAGTATTTAACAGACGGGCTGGCGGCGTGCAAGGGGAGGCCGAGTGGGCTGCGTTGCCGGCCGCCCCTTCTGGAAATCGCAAGCGATTAGCGGATGTTCAAGTCGGAGCAGGGTCGGTGAGGAAGGGCATGATGTCCACGCCGTCTCCTGGGAAGACGGTGAAATGCGGGTGGTTCTCGAACAGGCGGGCGGCGGCATCGATGGTATCGGCCTCGACGACAATATAGCCGCAGAAAGGGTTCACGGCGTCGGCGATGCCGTCCCTGGTAACGCGCCTCGTCTTACCGACCATGCCGCCGCGATCGGGGAAAAATGCGGCATTTCTCTCCTCCCAGTCCGCCCACAGCTGTAAGCCGACGGCATCAATCGTATCCTGCTCGGGCTTAGGCAGGCTGCGAAAGCGGGCGAGGTCTTCGGGCTTCATGGTGTAGACGGCAAGAAAGCGGGGCATGCGGCGGTTTTTTCTTCGTGCTGGCAGAAGCATGCTAGCTTAGACTCCTGGTGGGCCCAAGTCACTGCGCATTACCACCCTTTGGCGCTCCGTATCTTTCAGTCCGAAATGATGACCCGAGGCTAAGGTTGGCCATCTATTTTGAACGCTGACCTGGGCGGGCGGAACTGCTCCACCACCAGATCAACACGCACATCAAGCGTCATCCTCGCTGTTAAGCGCAGGCCGAAAGTAGTGTCGACGCCACAAACTCGCGATTCTCTGATGTGCTCGCGATTCTCTAAAGAACAGAATCACCGAGCAGCAGGCGCGATCCGACCTCTACGATAGACCTGATAGCCGGCAGCAGCTCCTGCCCCAACGAGGTCAGCTCATATTCCACCGTCGGCGGCGAGGTCGCCATCACGTTGCGACCGAGGACGCCGCGCTCCTCGAGATCCCGCAGTCTGCTGGTCAGTACCTTCGCCGAAACGGCTGGGATATCGCGCCGGAGTTCCGAGAACCGACGCGGGCCTTCGCTCAGGGACCAGAGCACCTCGGGTGTCCAGCAGCCGCCAAGCAGCGCCATGCATCTCGACATGGGGCAGCCGGGGGGAGCCTTCACCTTCTTTCGCGCCTTGAGAACCATCGCACACCCTTCTCGAGGAGTTTCCAGTTGGTTACCGGAAAATGGCGGTAACCGCAAGATACGTGGTTTCCAATGGTAACGATGGCCGCTATTCGAAGACTCTCCAATCACACAACCACGAAATGGACTGAACGATGTATGCAATAACTGGAGCAACAGGACAGCTTGGCCGTCTCGTGATCGAGGCACTGCTGAAGACCATTCCCGCCGACGGGATCGTCGCGGCGGTTCGCAATCCGGCAAAGGCCAGCGATCTGGCGGAGCTCGGTGTGATCGTAAGGGAGGCGGACTACGACCGTCCCGACACGCTCGCCCCGGCCTTCGCCGGCGTCCAGAAACTGCTACTGATTTCGTCGACCGAGGTCAGCGGCCGCCTGCCGCAGCATCGGGCGGTGATCGAGGCAACCCAACGCGCCGGAGTTTCGCTGATCGCTTACACCAGCATGCTGCATGCCGACACGTCTTCCGCAACGCTCGCAATCGAGCACCGGCAGACGGAGGAGGTCATCGCGGACTCGGGCGTTCCCGCCGTCATCCTGCGCAATGGCTGGTACACCGAGAACCATCTGCTGGCGCTTCCGGCGGCTCTGGAGCACGGCGCCTTCGTCGGCGCCGCGAAAGACGGGCGTTTCTCGTCCGCAGCGCGGCGGGACTATGCCGAGGCCGCAGCCGTGGTGCTGACGACCGACGACCATGCGGGAAAGACGTACGAGCTCGCCGCAGACCAAGCCTTTACGCTCGCCGAGCTTGCGGCGGAGGTCTCGCGGCAGTCGGGCAAGGCTATCGCCTACAACGATTTTTCCCAAGCCGCCTATCAGGATGTGTTGGCGGGGGCCGGGCTGCCGGCCGACCTCGCTGCGCTTCTGGCCGATACCGACGCCGCAGCCTCACGCGGAGCGTTGTTCGATGACGGAGGCGCCCTCGGGCGGCTGATCGGTCGTCCGACCACTTCGATGCAAAGCCTCGTCGCGGCCGCATTGCGCGGTTGAAGGCCGGGCTCAGCGACTTGAGGATGCGGTCTTTCTCGTAATGAGACCAATCAGCTTATCGATTTTCTCGGCCGGGTTCTCCTTTCGTCGCGCCGAGGCGGTTAAGCAGATTAAACGTGATCCTGCCGACATCGTTCATGGCGCCTGCGGCTGGCAGCGCGCCGCACCAGGCAACCGAGCTTGCCGAAAAGATCAAGCCGCCTGCTGCGAGCTTTCGCAGGGTCATTTCGGCGCAGCGGCGGGCGATGCGTTGCGTATCCCCGCCCTCGCACCAGCGCGTCGGATCCTGGAAGAAGCTGTCGGGAAATCCCGTCGCACGCGCGATCACGACGGTGTCCGCGGATGTGCCGAGGGCTGGATCCGTCGCATCCACTTCGTAGCCCGCGGCACCGCCCAGCACGATGCCGTCCGAACCGAAGGTCGCATTTTCAACGCCTTCGAACAGCCATGCGCATCCTGCTTCATGGCTTTCGTCAGTGCGCGTGAAGGGGCGTGCGCCTTCGAATCCCATCAGTGAGATCGCGCCACCGATCAGCGAGAATTCGCCGCGGCCACGGGAGCGGAGATAGCCGCCTGGTTCGTTGGTGATCGACAGCGCTTGTTCGGCGACCGGGCCGTCCCACGTGCGGCCGGCCTCCAGCGGCGAGCGCCGCAGCTCCATCAGATCGTCCTTGAAAGCCACAGTGGCGGCGAAGCCGTTTCCGCCGAGATAGGCGATGCTGCCGCCTTCGGCCACAAACTGCCGCAGCGCCTGCTCCATCTCGATCGACATATATTCGGGATGACTGCCGGTGACGACCGCTTGGTGTCCACGCAGACCGTCTATACCGCATTCGTGCAAATCATGATCGGTCATGACGTCAAACACGATTCCATTGTCGTGGCAGAATCGGAGGAAGTGCAGATCGACCGGCAAATTGTGTGGGCAGCCGCAGAGCGGATAATCGTAATCGTCCCTGAGCGTCACTTTCGGCTTTTTGTAGGAGCAGATAGAAACGCCGCTAAGGTCGGAGTGGTAGTCGTAAAGAGACTTCAGATTGTTGGCGACCGCGAAGCGATGTCCCCGGTCGTCGCTTTTCCATTCATAAAGATGATCTGGGAGATATTCGTCCGCATAAGCGAGATAGGTGGCCGTCGGCACGAGATACAACAGCGGCGACGAAACCTGTGATGAGGTGACGAAGAACACCACGCGTTCGTAGCTATCCTCCCATTCGATCTGGAACGCGTAGACGCCTGGGCGTGCGTTTTCAGGGATTGTCACGCAGTGCGATGCCGGCCACTCAAGCGGGCCGATGTCGTCGTCGTGGCAATGGATAGCGTCGTAGTGCGACGGCACGAAGCGAGGTTCGAAGCTCGATCCGTCCCAGCGTGCCGAAGTCATGCAGAAGGCTGGCTGATTGATCACATCGAGGAGCAGCGGATCTGCTCTGCCCGACGACAGGATCGGCTGCGTTGGTAACAGCGTCGGGAAATCCCAGGCAATGGTCCCCTGCGGTGTCTCGAGCCGGATCGCGGCAAATTTCGCGTTGAGGGTAGGTTCGTGGTGGGTAGCACTTGCGCCGAAATGGATGCCGTGCGCTTGAAGGGTCCGCGCAGGGCTGCCAAAACCTTCACGAAGTTCGTAAGGCGCGAGGAGATCATGCGATTTGATCCGCAGACGCGGCTGCTCCTGCCGCAGATCCAACTCGACAGTGAGCCACACACCAGTTGGCGCCTTCCTCTCGACAAAGGTTTCGCCGCCGATTTCCAGGGCAAATGCGCCGTCGCGGAGGCGCAGCCCGAGGGCGCCTGCTTCCAGGATCGTACGCGCACCTCCGTTGCGCGTGAGGAACAGCTCAAAACGAATGCCGTGGACGGCTTGTACTTTGGCCAGTTCGCCGGCTCGCACGAACAGGAACGACCCTTGGTCGAAATGCCGATGCCGTGGTTCACCCACCGCTTCGATGGGCCAGGCCAGAAATTCCGGAGCCGGCTTGTCGAGTCGGCAAATTCGTGTGGCCTTTATCGGCCGATCGCATGACAGGCTGAGGTTGATCTGCTGGCCTGCTTTGGCACTCCAGGGGGTGGTATAACCAACCACGCTCATCGCGTCGTGGTCTACTGCGCGCTTCATCTATCCTCCCGATGAACTCCAGATGGGCTGCGGCGAACCGCGCAGACCGGTCCGATGCCGGCCAATACGCTGCCGCTCTGACAAGCAAAGTTCCGCATGGCGCACTACCGCCATGATGTACATGCTTGTATAGATAAGCTGCATTCGGATAGTCTCGACGCGATCGGTCCAAGCGCGACATTACCAAGGAGGATGACATGCGCAACGCATCTCTCTTCGACCTGTCAGGCAGGAAGGCGCTTGTAACCGGCGCAAGCCGTGGCATCGGGCGCAGCATCGCCGAGGCGCTCAGCGCAGCCGGCGCCGACGTCGCGATCACGGCGCGCAGCGTGGCCTCGCTCGAGGAGACGGTGGCCGCCATCCGCACTGCCGGCGGGGCCGCGCATGCCATCGCCCTGGACGTCACCGATGTCGACCAATGCCGGGCGGCGACAGCCGAGGCCGGCAGCCTGCTCGGAGGTCTCGATATTCTCGTCAACAATGCGGGTGTGGAAGAGGTCCGGCCCTCGCTCGATGTCGACGAGGCCTTGTGGGACAGGATTGTCGATACGAATCTCAAAGGCGCCTTCTTCTGCGCCCAAGCCGCCGCGCGGCAGATGAGAGACGCCGGACGGCCCGGCGTCATTATCAATCTCTGCTCGTTGACCTCCGAGGTCGGGATTCCCACGGCGGTGCCTTACGGCTCGTCGAAATCAGGCCTCCTCGGCATGACGCGGGCGCTTGCGGCGGAGTGGGCCGATCTCGGGATCCGGGTCAACGCCATCGCGCCTGGCTATTTCAGGACAGCGATGACAGACGTGTTCTACAGCAACGAGGCATGGCAGCAATCGATGCTCGCCAAGATTCCGCAGCGCCGTTTTGGTGATCTCTCGGACCTGCACGGAATCGCGGTGTTCCTCGCTTCGGATGCGGCAGCCTACATAACGGGCCAGTCCATTCCCGTGGATGGAGGCTTTCTCGCATCGATTTGAAGGCTTCAGGGACTGGAGACGTGTCCCAGAAGTGATCGACAAGCGCTAACCGTGATTGCGTACTAAGAAAAGGAGCCGCCATGTCTGACGTCAGCTTCCACCGCCTGTCATCCCTCAGTGTCGATCAGCGCGCCAATTTACTTAAACGCGCCGAAGGAGATCTGTCTTCCTTCATCGAAAAGGTCCGTCCAATCATCCAGGCCGTCAAGAATGAAGGTGACGCGGCCTTGCTCCGGTTTGCGCGCGAGCTCGACAAAGCCGATGTTGCCGACGGTGGACTGAAAGCTTCGGAAGCGGAGTTCGATGCGGCATTCGACAAGGTCGACAAGGATGTCGTGGAGAGTATCCGGTTTGGCATCGAGAACATAAGGCATTTCCACGAGGAGCAGCGCCCGGAGACGATGTGGCTCAAGGAAGTTCGGCCTGGCGCCTATGCGGGTGACCGATACACACCGATCGCTTCGGTTGCGCTTTATGTTCCGCGCGGCAAAGGCGCCTTCCCCTCGGTGACGATGATGACCTCGGTTCCGGCGGTGATTGCCGGGGTTCCGCAGATCGCGATCGTGACGCCTGCGACTTCGGATGGTTCCGTCGATGCCGCGACGCTGGTTGCCGCCCGCCTCGCCGGCGTGGAGACCGTGTACAAGTGCGGCGGCGCCCATGCGGTTGCCGCTGTCGCCTATGGAACCGAGACTGTGAAGCCCGCCGTCAAGATCGTCGGACCGGGGAGCCCGTGGGTAGTGGCGGCAAAGAGCGTGTTGTCCCCGATCGTCAACACGGGTCTCCCCGCCGGTCCGTCCGAAGCGATCATCTTTGCCGATGACAGCATCGACGGCGGCCTGGCCGCTCTTGACCTGTTGATCGAGGCCGAGCACGGGCCGGATTCGTCCGCCTATCTGGTGACGCACAGCCGCAAGGTCGCCGAAGCCGCGTTGATTGCGATACCGGAACACTGGTCCCGGATGACCGAACAGCGCGTGGAGTTCTCGCGCGCCGTGCTCACCGGAAAACGCGGCGGTATTGTGCTGACCGAATCGCTGGAGGACAGCTACCGCTTCATCAACGACTATGCGCCGGAGCATCTCGAGATTCTGTCAACGGAGCCATTTGCGCATCTCGGACGTATCACAGAAGCCGCCGAGATCCTCATGGGGCCGCATACCCCGGTGACCCTCGCCAACTTCGTCCTCGGGCCCAATGCGGTGCTGCCGACCAGCCGGTGGGCGCGAACCTTCGGACCGCTTTCTGTGACGGATTTCGTCAAGAGATCATCAGTCGGCTATGTGACCTCGGCCGCCTATCCGGAACTCGCACTGCATGCCCGCAGGCTCGCCCGTTACGAAGGGTTCAGCTCGCACGAGAACGCGGTTTCGGAGATCCGCGATCGCTATCTCGCCGGCTGAGCGGAAACGATGATGATGAGGGCGGCACGACTCCATGGACCCGGCGACTTGCGCGTCGAGAATATCGCCGCGCCAGGCGCTCCCGAGGTGGGCTGGGTGAAGCTGAGGGTCGATGCCGCAGGCATCTGCGGTTCCGATCTCCACAACTTCCGCACGGGCCAGTGGATAAGCCGGTCGCCTTCGACGGCAGGCCATGAACTGACAGGCACGGTGATCGCCATCGGCGAGGGCGTGGACACCGTCGCTGTTGGCGACCGAGTGGTCGCCGATTCCCGCTTCTGGTGCGGAGAGTGCGCGCAATGCCATGCAGGCAGGCGGCATCTTTGCACGTCGCTGGGCTTTGTTGGCGAAATATGCGACGGCGGATTTGCCGAACAAGCGGTCCTGCCCGCACGCCTGCTGCACGTCGTCGATACCGCGCTTGACGAACGGGTCGCGGCGATGGCCGAGCCGCTGGCTGTAGCGTTGCATGCAGTGCGGCGTCTGCCGAAAACGGTCGGCTCCGTTCTTGTCGTCGGCTGCGGCACCATTGGCGGTCTTGCCGCGCTGCTGCTCTCTCGAACCTTCGCAGGTACCGTGCTCGTCGCCGATCGCAACCCTGGCCGATGCGCCCGGGTGGCGCGGGTGACAGACGCCAGCATCGTCGACTTGAACCGGGACGCCATTGCCGCGGCGACCGCGGATGCCCCCTTGCTCGCTGCCGTCGAAGCGACCGGCAGCATCGCAGCACTCAGCCAGCTGCTCGGCGTTCTCGATGCCGGCGGCATCGTTGCGATGGTCGGCATATTCCATGGGCGCCTCGATATCGATCCCAACATCCTGGTTGAACGCGAAATCACATTGCTGGGATGCCACGCCTTTGCAGATGAGCTTCCCGACGCCATCCGGATGCTTGGCGAATTGACCGAGCCCATGGTCGAACTGATCGACCGCGAGATCGGTCTGGATGATGTTCCCGCAGCCTATGAGCGGCTGTTGGCGGGGCAGGGCGATGGCTTGAAAACAATCATCCGGATGCGGTCTGCCGGGCGCGTGTGATTTCCGAACATTGCCGGAAAGGATTTTTGAAATGATCTCTTTGCCCGACACCGCCAGCCCTCTTTACGAGAAGGTCAAGGACTACATCCTGACGAACATCGGAACGGGGCGATGGAGCAAGGATCGGAAGCTGCCGTCCGAAAATGAATTCGTGGCGACACTCGGCGTGTCTCGGATGACGGTTCATCGTGCCTTGCGGGAGTTGACCTCTGCGGGTTTTCTGATCCGGCTCCAGGGCGTCGGCACATTCATCGCGCCACCTCGACCGCAATCCGCACTGATCGAGATCAACAACATCGCGGCGGAAATTGTCGCGCGGGGAAACAGGCATCGCTCCGCGGTTATCGTCCTCGAAGAGATCATGCCGACAAAGGAACTCGCGCTTTCGTTCGAGTTCGCAAAGCGCGCGTCGATCTATCATTCCATTGTCGTCAACTTCGAGAACGACCTGCCTGTGCAACTGGAAGAGCGCTTCGTCAACCCGGGCCTGATACCCGACTATGACAAGCAGGATTTTTCCAGGACAGCGACCTACGACTATCTCATGCAGAAAACCCCGGTGACGGAGGTCGAGCATATCATTTCGGCGACCCCTGCCGATGCCGAAACGGCGCGGCATCTGGGCATCGATGCGGGCAGCTGCTGCCTGCTTCTGCATCGCCGGACATGGACGGGCGCCGTCGTTGCCACGATCAGCAAGCTGACTTACGTTGGAAGCCGCTACTCGCTTGGCAGTCGGTATTCTCCGTCCAAAAAAACCTGATCGCAGTGAAGCGATTCAGAGAGGTCTGACTTGTATATGCATGTATGTATTTAGCCTTGACATCCGCTGTTGCTGACGTTGAAGTGTCGTCGCACTTCGGTTGAACTGACGCTAAGATGCCGAGGCACGGTGCCGCAAGAGCAGAAGCCCGCATTCTCACCAGGCCGGATGTTTGGTTCAAAAAAAGCGGCCTGATCATCAAGGGGAACAAGACGATGCGTAACCTAGCAGGACAATTTCGGGCACTCGTTATGGCCGCTGCCGTCGGGTTCGCCCCGGCGGCCTACGCGGCCGATACAACCATTCCGGCGACGCCTGAGGCAGGAACATTCAAGATCGGCATCGAGCCATGGCTTGGCTATGGCCAGTGGCATGTCGCCGAAGCCAAGGGACTGTTCAAGGCAAGCGGGCTGTCCGACGTTCAGATCGTGAACTTCGCCGAGGACAAGGACATCAACGCCGCCTTGGCCAGCGGCCAGCTCGATGCCGCCAATATCGCGACCCACACGGCCATGGGCATGGTTGCGGCCGGCCTGCCGGTGAAGATCGTGCTTCTGCTCGACGTCAGCATGACGGCTGATGCCATGATCGCCGGCAAGGACATCGCCTCCGTCGCTGACCTCAAGGGAAAGCAGGTCGCTTTCGAGGAAGGCACGACGAGCGACATCCTGCTCAAATACGCGCTGGCCAAGAACGGCATGTCCATCGCCGATGTCCAGCCGGTTCCGATGCCGGCGGCGGATGCCGGCAGTGCGTTGATCGCTGGCCAGGTGCCGGTCGCGGTTACCTATGAGCCCTATCTCACCGCGGCCAGGGCGCAGAACAAGGATGTCAAGCTGCTCTTCACCGCGGGCGAAGATCCCGGCCTGATCAGCGACGTGTTCGTGGTGCGCGATGAGGTGATCAAGTCGCGTCCCGGCCAGGTGCTTGCCATGATCAAGACCTGGGATGCGGCCCTGAAGGCCTACAACGCCGACACGCCCGACGGCCGGGCGATCATCTCCAAGGCGGTCGGTTCGAGCGTCGAAGACCTCAACACCGCCTTTGATGGCGTGCGTTACTATACTCTCGCCGAAAACAAGGATGCGCTGACGGGCGAATTTTCCACCAAGACATTCGCCGATGTCGAGGCGGCCGCCAAGAACGCCGGGCTGCTTCAGGCGGACGTGACGCCGGAGCAGATGATCGACCCGTCATTCGTCAAGGCCGCGAAATGACGAGGGCCGGCTCGCGGTGGTGACGCAAATGTCCGAGCAGCGTGCGACCAAGCCAAGCCCGTCTCACGCAGCACCGGGGCCGGTGACCAAACAGCCGATGCGCCGTCGCCGATCCTCCGGGATCGGCGCGCCTATCGCACGCTCGCGCTTCCTGATGATAGCGGTGGCCGTCTTTGCCGGCCTCGGCCTCGCCTGGTGGGCGGCAACGGGGCTTGGGCTGGTAAAGCCGATTTTCCTGCCCTCGCCGGGAAGCGTGGTGACCCAACTCGGCAAGCTCGCGGGTGACGGCACGCTGTGGCTGGATCTCAGGACCTCGATATACCGTATTTCCATTGGCTTCCTCATCGCCTCGGCCCTGGCAATTCCGATTGGCGTGCTGATCGGCAGCTTCAGGACCTGGGAAGCGGCGATCGAGCCGCTTGTGGATTTCATCCGCTACATGCCGGTGGTCGCGTTCGTGCCCCTCTCCATCCTGTGGTCCGGGACGGGCGATGCGCAGAAGTTCCTGATCATCTTCATCGGCACCTTCTTCCAGCAGGTGCTGATGATCATGGACAATGTGAAGCGGGTTCCCGCTGATTTCATTGGCCTTGGCAGGACGCTCGGCCTGCCGGATCGCAAGATCCTGACGCGCATCGTGGTTCCCAGCGCCTTGCCAGGCATCTGGGATACGCTGCGCATCAGTCTCGGCTGGGCATGGACCTGGCTGGTGTTGGCGGAACTTGTCGCGGCGACATCAGGCCTCGGCTACCGCATCACCGTGTCCCAGCGCTATTTCCAGACAAACACCATCATCGGCTACATCCTGCTGCTGGGCGTGCTTGGTCTCATCACCGACCAGGTCATGAAGGCACTGGGAAAAGTGTTGTTCCGGCAGGAGGGCCACGTGCAATGAGGCCGGGCCGATGAGTTTGCCCAAATTGGGGATCAAAGGTCTCCACAAGAGCTTCGGCACGGGCGCGCGGCGCACGGAAGTGTTGCGCGATATCAATCTCGATCTTGCCGACAACGAGTTCGTCTCGCTGGTAGGCACGTCGGGTTGCGGCAAGAGCACGCTGCTGTCGATCGTTGCCGGACTGCAGGATTTCGACGCAGGAGATCTTGCCATCGATGGCTCGCCGATCCTGCAGCCGGGTCTCGACCGCGGCGTCGTCTTCCAGTCCTACACCCTGCTTCCCTGGCTGACGGCGCAGCAGAATATCGAGTTCGCGCTCAAGGCCGCGGGTCATGATCGCGCGACCTGCCGCAGGATAGCACGCGAGCATCTCGATCTGGTCAAGCTCCCGCACAGCGCCAATCGCTATCCGTCTGAGCTTTCGGGCGGCATGAAGCAACGTGTGGCTATAGCGCGTGCTCTTTCCTATCGACCCAAAATGCTTCTGATGGACGAGCCCTTTGGCGCGCTCGATGCCTTGACCAGGCATCATATGCAGGAACTCCTGACGCAGATCTGGGAGGAGCACAGGCTGACCGTGCTTTTCGTCACCCATGATGTGGAAGAGGCGGTCTACTTGTCGGACCGCATCGTTGTGATGGGGATCGGCCCGGGACGCATCATGCAGACCTTCAATGTCGACATCGAGCGCCCGCGCCGGGAAGAGGTCATGGAAACCCCGGCTTTCATGGATTTGCAGCGCAGCGTGCACAAGGCGATCCGCGAGGCTTCAAAACGTCCCGAAATGGTTTAGGCGGGTCACTCATGCGTGTCAGGTCCAAGAGCAGCGCAACGAACGCGGCTGGGCGCGGGGATCGTCTCGGAAGACGGAGTTTCAGCCGGATGACGCCTGATGCCGCTACGGATTGCCGATCACAAGCCGGTTCACAGGTTCATTCGCGGCCGTCTGAAGAGTAGCAGGAGCTTCGCCCGATCAAGGCGTTCATGAAACTCGTGTTCGAGCTTGTGACTCGGGCGCCCGTCAAGCGCCCAATCTCAATATCGCACCGTCGCGATTCCTGACCCGGAAGCGGCCATTGGCGTCCCGCGCCTCAACCGTCGAAAAAAATTTGCAGGACAATGTCGATTTCCTAAACTCCGTTCGTCGTTCCGATGCCGGCCTATGAGGCCGGCTCAAACAAGGAGACAGACGATGCGTGTGATGGTGCTCGTGAAGGCTACCGAGGACAGCGAAAAGGGCTTTCTCCCCACGCCCGAGGCTAAGGAGGCGATGGAGGCGATGGGCAGATTTAACGATGAGCTGCGCAATGCCGGCATCTTGCTCGACGCCGACGGCCTCAAGCCCTCCTCGCAGGGCAAGCGCGTTGCGTTTGATGGTTCCCGCCGCACCGTCATCGACGGGCCTTTCGCCGAGGCCCGCGAGCTGGTCGCCGGCTTTTGGCTTTGGGAAGTCAAGGATATGGACGAGGCGGTCGCCTGGGTGAAGCGCTGCCCCAATCCCATGCCGGGACCGAGCGAGATCGAAATCCGGCCGCTGTACGAGATGGCTGATTGGCAATGAAAATCTGATGCCGGAGGTCACGGAAATCCATGACCGAACGCGCGAGAAGCTCAGCGGCAACCGAGACTGTCGGCCGCAATCTGCTTGCCTCCGTTATGGCTTTGGCCGACAAGGCAGCATGACTGCAGGCGAGACGCACCAGGCGATCGAAGCGATTTTTCGCATTGAACGGGCCCGACTCATCGCGGGTCTGGTCCGCCTCGTGCGCAATGTCGACCTTGCAGAGGAACTGGTGCAAGACGCCCTGGTCATAGCCCTGTCCGAATGGTCCAAGGCCGGCGTGCCGGCCAATCCCGGCGCTTGGCTGATGACGGTCGCCAAACGCCGCGCCATCGACGCGATCCGTCGCGACAAGATGCGCGGGCGCAAGCATGAGGAGATCGCGCGGGAGCTTGACGGCGAGTGCAACGGCGCGGCCGAGGTGATCGAAATGGCCATCAACGACGATCTTGGCGACGAGCTGCTGGGCCTCATCTTCACAGCCTGCCACCCCGTACTTTCGGCCGACGCCCGCGCGGCGCTCACGCTGCGTGTCATCGGCGGTCTGACGACGGACGAGATCGCCCGTGCTTTCCTGTCGAGCGAGGTGACGATCGCCCAGCGCATCGTCCGCGCAAAGAAGACGATCGGAAAGGCCGGGCTCAGCTTTGAGGTGCCGCGCGGTGCCGAGCGTGCGGCGCGTCTGTCCTCGGTGCTGGAGGTCATCTATCTCATCTTCAATGAAGGCTATGCTGCCACGGCCGGCGACGACCTTGTCCGGCCGGGCCTGTGCCTGGAGGCACAACGGCTGGGCCGTATGCTGGCGGGGCTGATGCCCGAGGATGCCGAAGTGTTCGGCCTGCTGGCTCTGATGGAAATCCAGGCATCGCGCCTGCCCGCACGCATCGGGCCGGACGGCGCCCTCTTGACCCTGACCGAGCAAAACCGTGCACGCTGGGACCAACTGCTGATCCGCCGAGGCCTTGACGCGCTGGCCCGCGCCGAAGCTCTCGGGGGCGATGGCCCCTATGCGTTACAAGCCGCGCTTGCAGCCTGCCATGCGCGGGCGCGCAGTCCGGCCGATACCGATTGGCCCCGCATCGCAGCGCTCTACGACCGGCTGCGAGCAGTGATGCCCTCGCCGGTGGTCGATCTCAATCGAGCGGTCGCCCACAGCATGGCCTTCGGGCCTGAGGCGGGCCTGCGGCTGGTAGACGAGATTGCCGGCGCCGCCGCCCTGCGCAACTATGCGCCATTGCCGGCAGCGAGGGGCGACTTTCTGTTTCGGGCCGGCCGGCTGGCCGAGGCCCGCGCCGAATTCGAGGCGGCGGCCAAGCTCACCCGCAACGCGCGGGAAGCGGCCTTTCTCCTCGCCCGCGCCGACGCTTGTGGTTGAAGCATCGCCCTCGGTGCCTGAAACGCCGCTCGGCAAGGCCGAAAGCCGCCTTCAATGAGCGAGATCAACCCGCAACGCGAAAGGGATTAACGATGCGCAAGCCATGGCCGAGCGCCATTCCGTGCTGCATATCCTCTGACAAAAGTGTATCGCAGCCAGCGTGAATCGCCGCGGACGCGATCATCGCGTCATAGGTAGAAAGGCTGTACCGCTCGGCGAGCCTCAATCCTGTTTCGTGGGTCTCGAGCGTGAGCGGATGAACCGTCAACAGGCCGCGCAGCGTGGTCAGCAGCGCATGCGTGTCGGTCCATGACATTTGCATCTTCCGACGCGCGACGTTGGCGAGTTCATTGAGAACCTGCACGCTGATCGCCCCGCCAGCAGCGATGGCCGCCTCGGCCCGATCAGCCTTCGCCGTATCGCTTGACGCGATATAAAGTAGGACATTGGTATCAAAAAAACTAACGGGCATTCGCCTTGTCCCGATCGAATTTGAAGTCAGCGGGGAGCCGACCACGGAAGGCGCGGAGACGCTTCAGCAACTCCTCGCGCCCGGGCTTCCGCGCGACGCCAAGCTGGCGGGCGTCAGCGACATGGATTTCGATCTCATCGCCTTCCCTGAGTTCAAGCGCTTCGACCACAGCGGCGGGAAGGCGGACCGCAAGACTGTTTCCCCATTTGGCGACCTGCATGCCACTTCCTCTCTTAGATATACGCTAGAGAAATGTATATCCAGAAGTGGTCGAGATCAAGGCAACTCGGGACATATGCATTTGAAGAAGGAGCCTTGATTATGCCAGCAACTGCGTCGGCACGCCGAGTATCGGTCCTGCCTCGGCGAGCCGCTGGTCGAGGGTTCGCACCGTGGCGCCATGCTCGGATGCCGTCGCGAGGTGCAGGGCGTCGCCAGCACGAAGCCCGAGCGTATGCTGATCGGCGAATTTCGCGGCGACCCGAAAATGCCCGCCCGTCACCGGCAGCACGGTGAAGCTCTCGGCGACCAGCTTGTTGAACATCGCGAGCGCTGCTGCGCGCTGCTCCAGGTCCATCTGTCCGGTCCGAAGCTTGATCGCCATGGCGGAGGACATCTCGGTGATGGTCCAGTCGCTGATCACAAGTTGCGCTGGGTCCTGCTCCGCCAGCCAGCCCTGAACGCGCGCGGTCATGGCTTCGTTGGATAGCGCTGCTACGATCAGCGAAGTGTCGAGATAAAGCATCAATAGCGATCGCCATCTCGCATCGATCGCACCAGATCGGCGGCGGCCTGAGCCTGCAGAGGCATGGTTGCGGTCAGGGATTGGAGCAGGACGGCGTCGATCCGCCTGCGGGGGCGGGCCACGGCCGTGAGTCGGGCGACCGGCTTGCCACGCCGGGTGATGTCGATCGAGTCTCCAGCCTCGACCCGGTCGACGAGCTCGCTCAGATGTGCCTTGGCGTCCGCCAGATTGACCACGTCCATGTCACGCTCCTGACCATGTAGATGGTCATATAGCGCATCACGCTTGACGATTCCAGCGCAGAGTACGGCGAATGAGCAACTGGCTGCGTGAGCGAAGCAGGTGATCGCTCCTCAACGAGAATTATGCCGCTTTCCGCTTGACTAATACATATCCCAATGGTTATACATCGATCAATAGCCGAAGGGTTATCGATCTCAATGCCAAACGCTCACGATGTACTCTTCAGAACGCTTGCCGATCCGACTCGGCGCGCTATTTTTGAGCGACTGTGTCGCGAAGGAGAGCAGACGGTCGGGGCTCTGACGGCTCAGGCCGGGATCTCGCAACCGGCCGTGTCGAAGCATCTCGGGGTTTTGAGGCAGGCGGGGCTGGTGCGCGACCGCCATGCAGGACGACAGACCCACTATAGCGCGCAGCTTGCTGCGCTTGCCCCCCTGATCGACTGGACAAGCCAGATGACCGGGTTCTGGCAGAGCCGGTTCGACGACCTCGAAGACCTGCTCAAAAGGATGGACCAGTGAACCGAACGTCGACCGAAACACTCTCCGTCGTTGTCGAACGGGAGATCGCTTATCCGCCCGAGAAGATCTGGCGCGCGCTCACGCAACCACACTTGATCGAGGAGTGGCTCATGAAAAACGACTTCAAGCCTGTCGCGGACCACCGTTTTAATCTTCACGCAGCCTGGGGCTCCGTCGAATGTCAGGTCCAGACGGTCGAGCCGAACAGAACGCTGACTTACACGTGGGATACCAAGGATCTCAAGAGTGTCGTCTCCTGGACCCTCACCCCCACGAGTACCGGGGTCCGCTTGCGCATGGAGCAGTCGGGCTTCCGGCCGGATCAGCAGCCTTACTTCCGGGGTGCCAAAGTCGGCTGGCCGAGGTTCTTTGACGATCTGGAGCAGGTTCTGGCGCGGACGGACTGAGGTCCGCGGGCGCTATTCAAGCACGGGCTCTGTTACAGAGCGGCAGATGGCGGGGCGATAATGGAGGCAAGCCAATGAAGATCAAGTTGACCAAAGTATACGTGGATGACCAGGAAAAGGCTCTGGGCTTTTACACCGAAACGCTCGGCTTTACGAAGAAGGCCGATTTCAGCAATGGGCCGTTTCGCTGGCTGACCGTCGCATCACCCGACGAGCCGGACGGTGCCGAGCTGCAACTCGCGCTCAATGACAACCCGGCCGCAAAGACCTACCAGAAAGCCATGTTCCAGCAGGGCCAGCCCGCGGTCATGTTCTTCAGCGACAACATCAAGAGCGACTACGAGCGTATCAAAGCGCGCGGCGCCGAATTCACCATGCCGCCGACCGAAGTAACCGGCTCGACCATCGCCCAGCTGAACGACGGCTGCGGCAATGTCGTTCAAATCACCCAGCTGGCGCGCTGGTAAGGCACGCGTTCAGTGGCGTGGCTGCCCGGCGGGAGTCGCCAAACGGGCCGCCGATCCGCTTCGGTTCGTCTTCAGAGGAGGTCTCAATGGATTGGAACAAATGGGTTCGGCAGATCCACCGCTGGCTGTCGATTATCTTTGCGGCGGTCGTCGCCGCTATCTTCATCAGCCTGGGAGCAGGCAAGGAACCCGCCTACTGGGTATACCTTTTGCCGCTGTTTCCGCTCGGCTTGCTCCTGCTTACCGGTCTGTACATGATCGTGCTGCCTTACGCTCCCAAGTGGCGCAACGCAGGGGGCACCGGCGCATTGGAGTGAACGCATGGCCAACAAGACGTCCATCAGGTCATTGGCGGTCGCGAAGAAGCCCGCCGCCAACCCTGCCGCTGCCAAGCCGGTCCTCCTCGCAGGCGGCAACCCGCAGATAGCGAAGGCCGATGGCGACGCCCCTGTGCAAGCCTACATCGCGGCCATGCCGGGCTGGAAACGCGACGTCGGGCGCCGCCTCGACGCGCTCATCGTGCGCAGCGTGCCCAACGTGCGCAAGGCCGTCAAATGGAACTCGCCCTTCTATGGCGTAGAGGGTCAAGGCTGGTTCCTCAACTTCCATTGCTTCACAAAGTACATCAAGCTGGCTTTCTTCCGCGGCGCGTCGCTGCATCCTGTCCCTCCAGGCGAGTCCAAGCACAAGGACGTGCGCTACCTCGATATCCGCCAGGACGACCAGCTGGACGAAACTCAACTGGCCGCCTGGGTGAAGCAAGCCAGCCAATTGCCGGGCGAGCGAATGTGAGTGGGAATGCCAGTCATTCCCGCAAACCAGGTGCCGACTAGCGGTATTCATGTGACGGGCGAGCGGCAACAACCCTAGGGAAAGCGACAATGACGATGAAGAGTGGCTCGATGGAAGGAAATGCAGGCAACTCTCCCTCTCAGCTGATAGATGCGAGGATCAGCGAGCTGGGCGATTGGCGAGGCCAGACGCTTTCGCATGTCCGCGCTCTCGTCAAGCAGGCCGACCCGGAAGTGGTCGAGGAGTGGAAGTGGCGAGGCGTTCCGGTGTGGTCGCACGCCGGAATAATCTGCACTGGCGAGACCTACAAGAACGTCGTGAAAGTGACCTTCGCAAAGGGCGCCTCGCTGCAGGACCCTTCAGGCCTGTTCAACTCCAGCCTCGAAGGCAACACCAGGCGCGCCATCGATATCCGTGAGGGCGAGGCTATAAATGAGAATGCGTTCAAGGCGCTGATACGCGCTGCTGCCGCCCTGAACGCTGCCCGATAGTCAGCTCCGGCCGATATGGTCGGCTAGCGGGCCGAGAGCGGCGAGCAAAGCTTCGCCGCTGGTCTGCGTTGCATTCTCGTGCGGCGCGCGCAGGTTCAGCCAGCGCCTGTCGCCCGATCGTGCTGACAGGACCGCCTTCATCGCAGCGATGAGGCCGGCATCCTGGATGATTTTGCGGAACGCCTTGATGCCGGCCTCCGCGTCAGTAATGTCCTCTCCCGCCAGCGTTGCGTCATAGAGGGCCCGGATCGCTGCCGCATTCAGATTGACCGTCGCCGAGATGCACCCCGCAGCACCGTTGGCGAGGCCTTTCGTCAGCTGTGCTTCCGAGCTCGGAAACACCGCGACCTTTGGGGCTGCCGCAATGACCGCCGCGGTGTTGTTCCAGTCACCGGCACTGTCCTTGTAGGCCACCACGACATCGGGAAACGCTTCGCTCAGCCGGGCGGTCAGCGCCGGGCTCACCGGTACGCCGGAATTCTGCGGGATGTGGTAGAGGATCATCCTCATCGCCGGGTTCGCCACCCGTTCGATCAGCTCGCTGTAGTAGCGGGCCTGTCCGTTGTCGCCGGCGGCCGTATAGAAGAACGACGGCAGCACCATCACCCCGGCACAGCCGAGACCGACCGCATGCGCCGTCAGCTCGACGGTTTAGGCAAGTGCTGTGACACCGGTGCCGGGCATCAGATGGCTTGGCGAAATGCCGGCCTCGACCAGCCACTCCAGCGCTTGCATGCGCTCGCGCAACGAGACGGACAACGCCTCGCCCGTGGTACCGAACGGCGACAGGAAATGCGCTCCCTGATCCAGCACCCACTTGGCGTGTGATATCCAGAGGTCGCGGGCAATGCGGCCGTCGTTTTCGAACGGCGTCAGGATCGGTGCGATGGTTCCTTGTGGGCGGATCATGTGCGTCCTTCTACCGGTGAAAATCGGTGCAGTGCTCAACGCCGGCATCAAGAATGTCGAGCAAGCTACATGAAGCAGTGTTGCTGAGTACCGGGCGTTCGACCTCGAAAGCAAGCGGCTCGCGCATAGGCGCGCGATTGTGATCGGGCCGCGGTTCTGAGGCTCTCGAGGTAAATCCTTTTCACGGGACAACATCGCCTGGCCGAAAAGGGGGTGACAAAGGAGTTCTGCTGTTTCATCAATGCCGCCTTTTGAGGAGAAGCCCATGCGGAGGATCGGTGTCGGCATCATTGGCTGCGGCAACATTTCAGACGCCTATCTGAAGGCGTCGCCACAATTCCCGGTGCTCGACATTGTCGGCGTCACCGACATCAACCGGACGGCAGCTGAGGCCAAGGCAGCGGCCTACGGCCTGGCTGCCATGCCGATCGAGGCGCTGTTAGCCGATCCCCGCGTCGAGATCGTGCTCAACCTGACCACGCCGCAGCATCACGTGCCGGTCGGTTTGCAGGCTGTCGGGCAAGGCAAGCACGTCTACTCCGAGAAGCCGCTAGCAACGACGCTCAGCGACGCGGAGCGGCTCGTCGCGGCCGCACGCGAAAAGGGCGTGCGTATCGGCTGCGCACCCGACACCTTTCTTGGCGGCTCCCACCAGACGGCGCGGCGGCTGGTCGATGAGGACACCGTTGGAAGCATTGTCGCCGGCTCTGCCTTCATGCAGGTGCCCGGCCACGAGCTCTGGCATCCCAATCCAGATTTCTACTATCAGCCCGGCGGTGGGCCGATGCTCGACATGGGACCTTACTATCTGACCTGCCTGGTCAATCTCCTAGGCCCGGTAAAGTCGGTGACCGGGCAGGCGAAGTCATCCTATGCCACTCGTACCATCGGTTCTGGACCGCGCCAGGGCGAAACCATCCAGGTCGAGGTGCCGACCCATATTTCCGGCCTGCTCGCATTCGAGAACGGGGCGGCGGTTTCGATCACCACCAGCTTCGACGTCTGGAAGCATGAACACAATCACATCGAACTCTACGGAACCACGGGCTCGATGATCGTCTCCGATCCTAATCAGTTCCAGGGCGACATCAGGACCAGCCAGCGCAAGGGCGACTGGAAGGTGGCCGATCAGATCCATTCCTATGGCGACGGCAATTACCGGGGCCTCGGCCTTGCCGACATGGCGCAGGCGATCGTCTCCGGCAGGCAACACCGCGCCAGTCTCGAGCTTTCCCTTCATGTCCTGGAAATCATGGAATCGATCATCTCTTCAGCAGAGATAGGGCAGCGTATCGACCTCAGATATGGCTGCGCCCGGCCGGCGCCGATGCGCGCCGACCTGCCTTTCGGAATTCTGGAATAGGGAATAATGCGATGAGCAAGACGGCATTGATTTTCTGGGGCGGCTGGGAAGGTCACACCCCGGCCCGAAGCGCCGAAATCGTCAAGGAGATGCTGGCCGGCAACGGCTTCGACGTGCAGCTGGAACAGGGGACTTCGGCGCTTGCCGATCCGCAGTTGGGCAAGCTCGATCTCATTGTCCCGGTGATCACCATGTCGACGATCGAAAAGCCGGAGCTGCAAAACCTGACCAGCGCCGTCGGGGCCGGCACCGGCCTTGCGGGCTTTCACGGCACGATGTGCGACAGCTTCCGCAACGAGCCGGAATACCAGTTCATGACCGGCGGCCAGTGGGTCGCCCATCCCGGCAACATCATCGACTATCACGTCGATATCACCAGGCCAGACGATCCGATCGTGCAAGGCATCGATAGTTTCGCCTACCGTTCTGAGCAGTATTACATGCATGTCGATCCGACCAACGCGGTGCTGGCGACAACGACGTTTACCGGCGAGCATCTCGACTTCATCGCCGGCGTCGTCATGCCGGTCGTCTGGAAGCGCCGCTACGGCAAGGGCCGCGTCTTCTATAGCGCGCTCGGCCACACCGCCGATGAGTTCGCCGTGCCGCAAATGCGCACGATGTTCGAACGCGGCGCGATTTGGGCCAGCCGAAACTCGGACCTTGCGTAGCCGTTCGATCTGAACGCCAGGTGTCGTTGCAGTCTTTTCAAGGAGCAAAGCCGCCCCCGACGGTATCTCGCAGGGTCCCCGAACTGCAATCGATTGACTGCCATGGTAGCATCCAATACACCACCGGTCATCGGGGAATTCCGCAGTTGGGGGTCGAATGGAGCAGACGTGGCGATGGTTTGGCCCGGGCGATGCGGCAACGCTTGCCCATGCCAGGCAGGCCGGCGCGACCGGCATCGTGACGGCACTGCACGACATCCCTTACGGCGAAGTCTGGCCGATCGACGCCATCAGGCACCGCCAGGCGCTGATCGAGGCGGATCCGGCGATGGGCCTGAAATGGAGCGTCGTCGAGAGCGTCCCCGTGCACGAAGACATCAAGCTCGGCCGCGGCGATCTTGACCGGCTCTACGACAATTTCAGGCAGACCTTGCGCAATCTCGGCGCCTGCGGCGTGCGCACGGTCTGCTACAACTTCATGCTGATCCTCGACTGGACCCGCACAGACCTGGCTGCGCCGCTGCCGGGCGGCGGACGGGCGCTCCGCATGAACATGCACGAGCTTGCCGCATTCGATTGCTACATGCTGCAGCGCAAGGGATCGGAGCGCGACTATGCGTCCGATGTTCTCCAGCGGGCAAGCGAATGGTTCGAGACGACGCCGGACACGGCAAAAGAGCGTCTGCTCGCCAACATCATGGCCGGGCTGCCGGGCGCCTTCAAGCGCTACGACATAGCGGAATTGCGCGAAGTGGTGGCCGAGCAGTCGAGCCTGTCGCATGAGCGGCTGCGCGAGAACCTCGTCCGTTTTCTCGAAAACGTGTTGCCGGCCGCCGAAGAGGCGGGCGTCACGCTGGCGATCCACCCGGACGACCCGCCGCGCGATCTCGTCGGCCTGTGCCGGATCGTCAAGAACGCCGACGACATCGCCCTTATCCTGGACGCGGTGCCATCGGCCCATAGCGGCCTCACCTTGTGCACGGGGTCGCTGGGCGCCAACCCGGCCAATGACCTGCCCGCCATCGCCAGGCGCTTTGCGCACAAGATAAACTTCGTGCATCTCCGCAACGTCAGCAAGGACCCGGACGGCTCGTTCATGGAATCGGAGCATCTGAGCGGCGATGTCGACATGGTCTCGGTGGTCTCGATCTTGCTCGACGAGCAGCAACGCCGCCGCGACGCCGGCGAACCGGCGGCGCTGCTGCCGTTTCGCCCGGATCATGGCCACGAGCTGATCGATGACGCCGCGCGGCACACCCATCCCGGCTACCCCGTGATCGGCCGTCTTCGCGGCCTTGCCGAACTGAGAGGCGTGATGACGGCGATTGCCCATCAGCGCGGCTACCGGCTGCAATGACGGCGCCCCGCCTGCTTTGTGTCGGCGCGCTCACCTACGACACGATCTTGCGCCTCGATGTCCTGCCCTCCGGCGCCGGCAAGTTCCTGCCAAGCGAGGCCGTGCAGATCGCGGCCGGCATGGCGGCCAGCGCCGCCGCGTCGGCCAGCCGCCAGGGCGGACAGGTCTGGCTATGGGCAAGCGTCGGCGACGATGCCGTCGGCCGCGATGTCATTGGCCAGATGGAGGCGGAGCGGGTCGACTGTTCGCTGGTGCGCAGGGTCGAGGGCGGCCGCTCGGCCATTGCTACGATCCTGGTCGACGCCGCCGGCGAACGTATGATCGTGCCCTTCTACGATGCCGTCACGCAAGCCGATCCGGACCGCCTTCCACCCGCGGATTTTTGCCAGTTCGACGCCGTGCTGGTCGATGTCCGCTGGCCCGGAGCCGCCGCCCTGGCGCTGGCGAAAGCTCGTGAATACGGCATTCCGGCGGTCCTTGACGCAGATGTCGCGTCGCGACCGGTGCTCGACCGGCTGCTGCCGATCGCCTCGCATGTCGTTGCTTCGCTGCCGGCGGCACGCATCCTTTGCGGTCCGGAGATATCCGCCGGTTCTGCCGTTGCTATCCTCGGCGAACGGACCGGCGCCTTCGTGGCCGTCACCGATGGGGCGAACGGCACCGCGTTCCAGCACCCGGGTGGCAATGATGTCCGTCACCTGCCGTCGCCGCGGGTCGAAGCCGTCGACACCCTGGCGGCAGGCGACGTGTTTCACGGCACCTTCGCCCTCGGTCTGGCCGAAGGTTGGGACGAAGAGCGGGCCATAGCAGTGGCCAGCGCCGCCGCCGCCCTGAAATGCCTGCGCTTTGGCGGACGTGTTGGCGCACCGACGCGCGCGGAAACGCTGGCTTTCATGCAAGGATCGGCATGATGCCGGACACGCTTGGGCCGGCTCCGCGGAAAAGAGCGCGTCAAATTGCGCCGATCGACTACCATGGTAATCGATCGGCAACTGTTCTTGGAGGATAAATGGCTGAATTCAGAAAACGCGCACTGGTCACCGGGGCAGCCATGGGCATCGGCCGTGCTGTCGCCGAAAGGCTGGCCGAGCAAGGCGTCGACCTTATCCTGTTCGACCGGGCGGGCGATCAGCTGGATGAGGTCGCGGCGCAGCTTTCGGCGCGCGGCGTGACCGTGCGCACCGTGCTTGGCTCAACCGCCGACACAGAAGCCTGCGGCCGCGCCGTCGAGCTTGCCCGGTCCGTGTTCGGCGGGCTCGACATGCTCTCCCACAATGCCGGCATCCAGCGTTACGGAACAGTGGAGACTACGGACGAGGCGCTTTGGGACGAGGTGATGAACGTCAACCTCAAGGCTGCCTACCTGTTGTCGCGTGCGGCGATGCCGCTGCTGCGCCAAAGCCGCGGTGCCATCGTCCATATGAGCTCGGTGCAGGGCCTGGCCAGCCAGGAAGGGGTTCTGGCCTACAGCACGGCCAAGCACGGCCTGATCGGCCTCGTCAAATCGATGGCCGTCGACTACGCGCCCCTCGGCGTGCGCGTCAATGCCGTCGCTCCGGGCGCCGTCGACACGCCGATGCTGCGGGATGCGGTCAAGCTCAACGACAACCCCGACGAGATACTGCGCATCCTCGACAACATGCATCCGCTCGGCCGTACCGCCCAGCCGCAAGAGATTGCCGCAGTCGTTGCCTTCCTGCTGTCCGACGATGCCTCCTTCGTCACTGGCGAGGTCGTGCGCGTCGATGGCGGGCTGCTGGCGCGCATCGGCGGTTCTCCGCGCACGGAGTAACGCCGGGCTGCTGCTTGCGCAGGCATTTCATGAACGGCTTGAAACTGCAGAGCCTTTAAGGGGATTGCCGATGGCAGGGCTTTTGGGAATGCGGACCATCACCGAGGGGCGGTTGGGCGAATCCGGCCCCGGCGCGTCGGTCGCGGCGAGGACGTTCGAGGTTCTGCTCGACCAGATCCTGACCTTCCGCCTGAAGCCGCATGAAGGGATCTCGGAAAAGGCGATGTCGGAAGCCCTTGGGGTGAGCCGCACGCCGGTCAGGGAGGCGCTCGCCCGGCTGGCCGGTCTTGGCCTGATCGACATCTATCCGCAGCGCGGCAGCATGGTGGCGCCGCTCCGTATTGCCAATCTCGAGAAGTCGCAGTTCCTGCGCGAATCGCTCGAAGTCGGCCTGATCAAGCGCGCCGTCGAGAGCCCCGCACCGTGCCGACCTGCTTGCCATGCTCAAAGGCGAACTGGCGGTCCAGGAGACGTTCGCCTCCATCGCGGACGACAGGCGCTTCTTCAAGTCGGACGAGCTGTTCCACCAGCATATCGCCAGTCATGCCGGGTTTCCCGGAATCTGGGCCGACATCAGCGCGGCGAAGCTGCACATGGACCGGTTCCGCTTCCTGTCTTTTCCGCGCCTCGACAGCATGTCGGTGGTCCTCGGTCAGCATCGGCGGATTGTCGATGCGCTCGAGCAGGCCGACGCGCTTGCGGCGGAAGAAGCAATGCGAATGCATCTTCGCCACATCTTCGAGGTGCTCGAAATCGTCCAGCAGCGCTATCCCTATTATTTCGAGGCAAACGGCAGCGTGAGCCCGCCGTCAGCCGGCTCAATCCAAGCCTGAGCCTTTCTTGCGCGCTTCCGAAGGCGTCTTGGTCTTGCTGCCGGATTTGTCGGAAGCTGGCTCGGCTTTGCGATTTTGACCCTCGCCGCCTTGCTCCTTGCGGAGCTGCTTTTCCACTGTCGATCGCGATCCTTCGGCAGGGTCCTGTTCAGGATGAGTATCGGTTCCCGCCATGTCAGCTCCTATCCATTCTGATCTATTGCATGCGGCGTGGGCTGAGCTCCGCCACTGGTTCTGTCGCGTCCGATCATCAGCCAGGCGGCGAACAGCACGACCAGTACGACCACGATCCAGGCGACGAGACGAGGCATTGGACCTCACTTCCCCCGCCGCTTGCTGCCGCGCGCCTCTGGATTGGAGCCGGCCTCGACCGTTGGATCGGGCACGACCGGACCGCGTTCGGCCTCGGAACCCTCAGCTTCGATCTCCTGCACGGCCTGATCCCAATGCTCGCGCTCGCGTCCTTGCGGACGGCCTTCGCGCTCCCAGATCTCATTGGCTCGCTGCCTGATACGCTGTTCCCTGTCCATGGCCTTTGCCTCCTCATCACCTAATCCGGCGATCGCTGGTTTGTTCCGCGCTGCCAGCGCCGTTCATCCGGTTCAGTTGACGTGATTACCGGGCGCTCTAGATCAAACTTCACGCCGAAGTCGCTTGGTGCGGGGAGAACAATCGTGTGGCAGCAACGCTACAAGCACGTGTTGTAAATGCCGTTACAGCCGTCGGTCTTCGACCAGACCGCCTGTGCTTGCTGCTGATGATATCTGTACTGACGGCATGCACGTCTTCCGACCAGGTCGAGCAGCAGTCGAAAATCGCGGCTTCCGCCACACAGACCGCATCACTGGTCCTGGAGGCTTGGGTCGCTGGGGCAGCCCCTTCGAAATACACGTCGCGCACGTTGCAATCGGTCGGCAAGGCGCTCGCCGATGCCGGTGCGCAAATCCAGTCCGCCAAGTCGCCTGAGCCCAGCGAGCAAGCCGGTCTGACGACGGCGGTCGGACAGCTTTCGGCGGCGGTAACACGCGCAGCGACCGCAGTGCAGAACGGCAACCGTTCGGACGTGGAACACGCGCAACAGGATCTGCGGGCCGCCGCCGCCGATCTGAGCGCGTCCTACGCCAGATATTTCGCGTCGAAATCATGAAGAAGCTACTCGAAATATCGCTCGGCGTCGTCACCAGCGTTGGCGGCTTTCTCGAGGTCGGATCGATGGCGACCGCAGCTCAGGCCGGCGCGGCGTTCAGGTTCCAGCTGATATGGGCCGTCGTCCTGGGCACGATCTGCATCATCTTCCTGGTCGAAATGGCCGGACGCTTCGCCGCCGTTAGCCATCACACCATCGTCGACGGGATCCGGGAACGGTTTGGCTTCAACGCCTTTCTGTGGCCGCTGCTTGCGACTTTGCTGGTCAACTTCCTGGTCATGGCAGCCGAAATCGGCGGTGTTGCCATTGCGCTCGAGCTCGCCACCGGCATCGGCTTTCAGTGGTGGGCGCTGCCGGTCGCTTTTCTGGCATGGCTGTTCCTTTGGAAAGGCACGTTCGGATTCATCGAAAAAGGTGTCGCGGTCCTCGGGCTGGTCACGCTGTGCTTCGTGGTTGGCGCCGTCATGCTGAAGCCCGATTGGGGGCAGGTTGCGGCCGGTGCCGTGCCCACTCTGCCCGAGCACGACGCGGCCAATTACTGGTTCATGGCGGTCAGCATTCTTGGTGCATCGATCTCGCCCTATTTGTTCATGTTCTATTCGTCGGGAGCGATCGAGGACCAATGGGACAAGAGCTATCTCGGAGCCAATCGGGCCATTGCCGGCTTGGGCATGTGTTTTGGCGGCACAATCGCTATCGGTGTGTTGATCGTGGCAGCACTGGTGCTGGCAGCGCACGGCATTGAGCAGATCGACGACTACCACCAACTGCCGCTGATGCTGATTCCGATCTTCGGTTTCTGGGGGTTCGTCCTATTCGTTGCTTCACTAGGCATAGCTTGCTTCGGTGCCGCGCTCGAAATCGGGCTGCAGCAAGCGTACCTTGTGGCGCAGGGCTTCGGCTGGACCTGGGGCGAGGACCTGAAACCGCGCGACGATCCCGGCTTCAGCACCGTCTATACGATCTCGTTGTTTCTCGCCGCCATTCCGATCGCATTGGGTCTCGATCCGCTGAAGCTCACCATCTTTTCCATGGCTCTGACGGCCGCCAGCCTGCCGCTGACCGTGGTTCCGTTCCTCTTCCTGCTGAACGACGAGCGTTATGTCGGCGAGCACCGCAATGGGCTGATCGCGAATGCAGCGGTCATCTTCATCATAGCGCTCGGTTTCGTGCTCGCAGTCGTGACTATTCCTTTACAGATATTCGGAGGCACTTGATGGATTTGCTGCGCGACATCCTGGACAAGCAAGTGGTCGACCGCGAGCAGGTCAAGATCGGCAAGGTGGACGGGCTGGTGGCCGAACTCGGGCCAGGCAAGCCGCCAAAAATTATTGCGGTCGAGCTCGGTTCGATCACGCTGGCGCGCCGGCTTGGCCAGCGGCCCGGGCGCTGGATGGCGCGGCTTGCGGCAAGGCTCGGCGGCAGGCGCCATGCCGAGCCGCACCGCATCGCATGGAACAAGGTGCGCGACATCGGCGTCGACATCGAGTTCGATATCGACGTCCGCGAAACGGCGATTTTCGACTGGCAGGACTGGCTGCGCGATCATGTCATTGGGCGTATCCCGGGAGCTGGATGATGGCCACCGTCAATCTTGAGCAATTGGCTGGCAGGAATGTGCTTTCGCAGCGCGGCAAAAGCATCGGCCATATCGAGGAGATACGCGCCGAACCGGATGGCGATGACCTCGTGGTTACCGAGTACCATGTCGGCATCTACGCAGCATTCGAGCGCCTGTCCGCTTCTGCCATCGGCACAGCGGTCCTCGACGTCTTTCGAATGCGCAGTCGCGACAGCATGTACCGCATTCCCTGGGACAAGCTCGACATCTCCGACCCGGCGCGGCCGCGGTTGTTATACACGAAGGAAGAACTTTCCGCTATGAAGGGGAGTATCGAGGGCGATAAGCGGGAATGAACGATACTGTCCCGCCGTCGGAGAATGGGGTCCAGTGTGAAAGTTCTGGTTGCCGGCGCCACCGGCCTGATCGGTGCCTCGGTCGTCGCACGCCTTCTTTCCGAAGGGCATGAGGTGATCGGCTTGGTCCGCAGCCCCGGCGCAAACCGGGCCGGCAATTATCAGTTGCTGGTGCTGGACATCGCGGTGGCGCTGCAGCCCGAAGACTGGTTGCCGCATCTCACGGGCATCGACGCCGTCGTCAATTGTGCCGGCGTTCTGCAGGACAGCCCCCGTGAAAAGACGCGGGAAGTCCATCGCGATGCGGCGGCAGCACTCTTCCTCGCCTGTGCGAGGGTAGGGGTTGCTCGGGTGATCCACTTCTCGGCGATAGGCGTCGATCGGGCGCAGCCTTCGACGTTCTCGGCGACGAAACTGGCCGGCGACCAAGCGCTAATGGCGCTTGATCTGAACTGGGTGATCCTGCGCCCGTCCGTGGTGCTCGGGCGGCCGGTGTTTGGAGCCAGCGCATTGTTTCGGGGTCTCGCCTCGCTGCCGGTGCTGCCGTCCATGCCCGGCACCGGCCGGCTCCAGGTGGTACAACTCGACGACGTGGTCTCAACCGTCGTCTTCCTTCTCGCTCCCGCCAGTCCGTCTCGCGTCGTGCTGGAACTTGCCGGTCCCGAACAGCTGACCCTGGACGAGGTCGTCGGCAGCTATCGCCGATGGCTCGGCTGGGCCCCAGCGGCCACGTTTGTGCTTCCGGAACCGCTTGCGAGCCTCCTCTACCGCCTCGGCGACTTTGCCGCGATGTTCGGCTGGCGCCCACCAATGCGCACCAACGCGGCCAGGGAGATCGCCCGAGGGGCGGTTGGAGATCCCTCCAACTGGACCGCCTTGACCGGCATACGGCCGCAAACCCTGGCGGGTTTCCTCGCGCTCAATCCGGCAACGGTGCAGGAAAAATGGTTTGCCCGCCTGTATTTCATCAAGCCTGCGATCTTCGTCGTCCTGCCCTTCTTCTGGATCGTGACGGGTGTTGTGTCGCTGACCACCGGCTATAACCGTGGCATCGATCTGATGCAAAGCACTGGGGCTGGCATCTTGTCGGCACCTACCGTGATCGTCGGCGCTCTGGCCGACATCGCCATCGGCGCGCTCATAGCTTGGCGGTCGACGACGCGAAAAGGCCTCTATGGCGGCATCGCGCTCTCGCTCCTCTACTTGGCCGTCGGAAGTTTCCTGCGCCCGGAGCTGTGGAACGAACCGCTTGGGCCGTTCCTCAAAGTGTTGCCGATTCTGGTGCTGCACTTTGTGGCGTTGGCAGTGCTGGAGGAGCGTTGATGCTCTATTTCCTGCTGAAATTTCTGCATGTCATCGGCGCAGCCGTGCTGCTTGGCACCGGCGCCGGCATCGCTTTCTTCATGCTGCTCGCCCACAGGACGGGCAATACGTCAACGGTTGCGGCGGTGGCGCGCATGGTCGTCGTAGCCGACTTTCTTTTCACAGCGACGGCCGTCGTCGCGCAGCCGCTGACGGGCGCCGCGCTCGCCTGGCAGGCAGGCTACTCGCTGTCGGAAGGTTGGATCGTGCTTTCGATCACGCTCTATATCTTCACCGGAATGTTCTGGCTCCCGGTCGTCTGGATGCAGATGGAGATGCGCAAGCTGGCCTCGCAAGCCGCCGCTGCAGGCGCGCCGTTGCCGCCACGGTATCATCGGCTCTTCTGGCTGTGGTTCGCCTTCGGCTTCCCCGCCTTCGCTGCCGTACTCGGAATTTTCTGGCTGATGATCGCGCGGCCTGCGATTGAGTGGTAGGTCGCAGGCAGGTCCCACTGCGATAATGCCCAGTCAAAGCACTGCGGAAAAATTCCCGGCCCATGCAGCGCGAATATCTGCCGGAACGGACCTGCGTCTCGACCTGTAAGTCGCACCGGACTCCGGTCTCGTATCATTTCCAACCGCGCTCACCGCCATCGGCACAGGACAAGATCCCGTCTTAAGGCTGGTTAGGCTTCGCTTACCAAAAAAGATGACGTCTGAGGGAACACGGGAAGCACAGGCAAGTTCGGTGCGCAGTGGAGGAGATTGCGCCATGAACAGTGTTATTTATCTCATCGGCCTCGTCGTTGTCGTGCTTGCGATCCTCTCCTTCCTCGGATTCCACTAGGAGATACCATGCAGGACCAGGACGATCAGGGCCGTCAGACGGCCGATTTCGAGGCAGCCAGAAGCGAGCTTTCGGACAGATTACAACGGGAAAAGCAGACCGCGACGGAAGCGCTCCACGACGCTCGGGACGAGGTCACTCGGAAAGCCGCCGATTACGCTTCGGAAGCAAAGCAAGCGTTGTCCAGTAAGGCAGACGCAACGCAGCGCGACGTAAGCGCCAATCTGAAGGCCTTCAGCGGCGCATTGCGGGCGGCAAGCGAGCATCTGGCCAATAATGATCAACGGACCGCTTCGAAGTTCGCCCTCGATGCCGCAGGCGGGCTTGAGCGGCTTTCATCGTCCCTGAAGGATAAACCGTTTGACGAGGTGCTTGGTGAAATCCAGTCCTTCGGCCGCGAAAACTCGGGGGCGCTGATCGCCGGTTCGGTATTGGCAGGCCTCGCGTTGGGGCGGTTCATCAAGAGTTCGCCACCTTCCGCCGAAACCGGGACACCGGGCCAGTCGGGAACAGGCCGGGCGTCAGAGACGGGTCCTAGCTCGAATGAGTTCGGATGGCGATCGGCAGAGCCAGTTAAGCCGGCCCCGCTAGGATCCGATGAGTCCGGCGATGACCGGGCCGACGCAAGCCTGGAGCGAAACCCATGACCGACAACCAGGACACTCGCAGCCTGACAACCCTTGTCAGTGATCTGGCACAGCAGGTCACAACGCTGCTTCAAACCGAAAGCAGGCTGTTGCGGGCTGAAATGTCGGAAAAGGTAAGCAAGGCCGGCGCCGGGGCGGTTGAGGTACTTGGAGGCGCCATTTGCCTGCTCGCCGCCCTGATGGTGCTCTTGCAGGCGCTGGTGATTGCTTTGGCGAGCGCCGGGCTGGGCGCGGGATGGTCTTCGCTGCTGGTGGGAATCGTGGTGGCGGTATTGGGTGTCATCCTCTTGCGCACGGGCACGGCAAGCATGGCTCCTTCCGAGCTGACGCCCGACCGCACGCAAGACCAACTCAAGCGCGACGCACGCGTGATCAAGGACCAGATAAGATGACCGATAAATCCGCAGCCGAACTCGAACGCGAAGCCGACATTGCCCGCGCCAAGATAACAGACACCGCAGACTCGATCCGTAGCAAGATGACACCGGGTCAACTGATCGACGAATTCACCGGTATGTTCAGCGGCGAGGGATCCGCCATGCTCAACAACCTCAAGGCTCAGGTCAGGGACAATCCACTGCCGCTTACCTTGGTGGGCGCCGGCCTGGCGTGGCTGATGCTCGGCAAGGGCACGGCCGTAGACAGTTCCGCACTTGGTGCGTATTCGACCGGCAGGGAACCTGATGGCGCCCGAAACTTCTCTGACGAGCGGGGCTTGGGCCGGCCTTGGCCGGAATCAAGCGGCGATGAGTACGGTGCCGAGAGCGAAGGTTCCGCCGGCTCCATGCTCTCCGATGCCGCTCGTTCGGTCGCTTCCGTGGCAGGCGGTGCGACTGAGGCTGTGGCGGATGTTGCGAGCGGCGCCAGAGAAAGATTAAGAAGCACGACCGGGCAGTTCGGCTCGGCCAGCAGCGATATGACGGGGCGGGTGCGTCAGTCAGCGCAGGACCTGTTCCAGCGCGAACCTCTGGCAATGGCCGCGTTGGGTCTCGCCGTCGGCACAGCCATTGGCGTGATGCTGCCTCACACCGCAGCGGAAGACGAGCAACTCGGCCCCTACCGCGACAAGCTTCGTGACAGTGCCGAGGAACTCTTTGAAGAAGGCGTGGAGCAAGCCAAGCAGGTCGCCGCGGAAGCCTATGAGACTATAAAGGCAGAGGCTGACCGACAGGGTTCCAGTGGCGACGCCGAGACGTTGGTCGACCGCGTCGAGAAAGTCGTGAAAAAAACGGCAAGCACAACCGAGGAAGCCATTCGCGATCGTTTGCCGGAGACGGACGAGTCTCCCAAATCGACGTCATAGCGCTGCCACCGGTCGTTCCTGGTGATTTCGACCGCGGGTCGCCTTGCGGTGGGAACATCGAAGTCGGCCAGGAGTCCGCAACCTTCCGCAGACAAATGGGATCGCGGCGTTCAAGCCATCAGAACCGGGGCGCTCCGATCCGTTCGGATTCTTAGCTCTGAATCCGTTCGGTTCTTCGGGCTCCAAGGAAGCGTGTCTGGCCGACGCGTGGCGCGCGGTCCTTAGCAGCACTTCCGATCCCAGAAAAAACAACCACCCCGTCAATTCGGCTGGGGTGGTTGTCAGGAATTCCTCTTCCCCAGCGGGGCGGCCTAACTCTTGGCGGTCTCTCCCGCCTCACGCAGCCTGGCGTATTGCAAGGTGACGGCGCGAAGGTTCTGCTTCAACCAGTCGGCCATTTTTTCTTCTTCGCTGAGATTTTGCTGAAGAGAGTTGGTTGCCTGACTAAACCCTCCGGCTTCGGCGAGTACGAGCAATGAGTTGTAGGCGGCGATCTCGTAATTTTCGAATGCAAAGTTGGCGAAGCTGTTCTTGAGGATTTCGTCGCCGGCTACGGAATGTCCCATCGCCGCCATGCTGCCGACCATCGACATGGCCGTGTCTTTCAATGTGGAATGGTCCTCGCCGAGGCCATCCAGAATGGATTCCAGCCGGGCGATCTGCCCTTCGGTCTCCGTGATATGCTGCTGCAGGCGATCGGCGACCTGCGGATAGTTCTCGATCCGCTTGACCTGAGGCTTCATGATCGAAAGTGCCTGGTTCTCCATGGCGTGGGCGTTGCGCAGCCCAACAATGAAGATCGAACGGGTTTCGGAGTTGACGTCAGTGTCCATAGGATTTCCTCGCGATTTGATTTGTAGAACCAAACCTCGGCTTCGCCGATTTGTTCCTGGCGAGATTTGATGGACTCGTACCTATCCTTGCTCTTTAAGCAGCGCTGCACAAACATCGCTCACGACCTGTGGCAGGACGTCGAAAGCATAGCCGATGTGAAGCCGCTCAGGCGGCGTGTGGTAGTCTCGTCCCCACGGACCGATATTGATGGTGGGAATGTTGGCTAGCCCACCTGACTTCGGCCAGCGAATGCCGTCCCGCCACATCGGCGTGTTGCGGGCGACGACCTTGAGACCGGACTCGGCCGCCTCGCCAAAGAAGCTCATATCCGAGATGCCGGCGAAATAATCCGCACAGCCGATTGCCGAGCCATAGCGGGCGCTTGCGTCGGCCGCGACGTCCGAAGCGATCGCCCGCAGCCGCGCCGCTGCCGGCCGGTCCGAAAGGTTCGTCGGCAAGTAAGGTATCGAGCCGAAGCCGGTGACGATTGCCGGTCCCGGCAAGCGGCTCAATCGCCATGCCTAGTCGGTGACCAGCCGGCATTGCTACGGCAGTGGAAGATCGCCGGCGGCAAGCGAAGCCCCAACGGCGCCAAGCCTCGATCTTGCCTCCGCGTCGAGACGGTCCAGCACTGCCTCGTAACGATGCAGGGGGATTGTTTCGAGGAGATCGATCGCGGCGCTGCCGTGCTGGAAGTGCCGCCGCCGCTTCAACTCCGCCAGGCAGGCCGAAGCAGCATCGGCGCAAAGCCGGTCGAAGCGTTCGAGCACCTCATCCGGCGTCCGGCGATAGCTCAGCACGTTGAAGGTGGCGAACGCCGCAGCCGGCGTGGTCACGTCATAGCCGGACTTGCCGTCGCGAATGCTGAGCAGACTCGGCGGTGTACCCGGAAGCGACCGGGAGTCGTCGGTCAGCTCCGATGCCCATTCCACCCGGGCGGCTATGGCCGCGGCAATGGTCGCCGCATTCGGGCCACTCAACGGAAAGCCGCTATGCGCGGGAACGCCGACGACATGGGCCGTCGGAAGCAGCTTGCCGACCGTTCCAAGCGCGATGACGCGACCCTTGCTGCCGTCCCCGTCGTCGGCGATCGCATCGAGATTGATCGCCGCGAAGATGTCCAACTCGTGCTCGCCGGCTATCTCGGTGAGAACCTGTGCCGCTTTGCGCGCACCGGCAGAATTGTTCTCTTCGTCGGGAACCGCGATAAACAGAAAGTTTCCCGCCGCGTTGGTGCTTTCGGCGAATGCGGCGCAAACCGCCAGCCCGGCGGTCAAACCGGCCTTCATGTCGAGCAGCCCGCGGCCGGCGAGAAACTCCTCCGAGGCGAAGTCGTCCCGCGCCCGCCTCACGGCAGGCGCCTCGGCCATGGCCAAAGTTTTTCTTAGCGCTTGGGTGAGTTGTTGCGGCTGGGTGGCCAGATCCTCCAGATCGCCATAGTCGCGCGTCGTGACGGTGTCGTAGTGACCGGTCAGCACGATGGTGGCGCGGCCAGTACCGCGGACCAGCATCGCCACGCAATGGCGGCCATCTTCCGGCTCGACCTCTATGGTCCAGGTTTCCGCGTGGCGAAACGCGGCTTCGCGGCGTAACTCGTCTGCCAGCCACGGGCCGAACGAGGCTTCGCCGCCGGTCCCGGTGACGCTCTTCTCCTCGGTCAATGCAATGGCCCAGCGCATGGCGCGCCCGGACAGGCTGCTTTTCGCCTCACCGTTCATCATTGTGCCCGATACAAGATGCAGGAGAACGAGCTTAGCGCCAGCAGGGCGATTTCCTCAAGAGTTGCGTTGCGCCGGCTTACATCCTCCTGGCTTCGTCAGAAGCCGGTTGTTTCACCGGGGCTTGCTTCTGGTCACAGGTGGCCGGCCGATGCTGTAAGCTTCGCGCGAACATCCGCCACCCCGGTTCCGCTTTCGGTTGATCTGTCTTTTCTTTGACGCGAGCGTCCGACGCCCAATCCGAAAGAGCATCCCTCGCATACCCTGTCGGGAACAAAGCTTGGGCTGCGTGCTTATGGGATTGGCTGCGGTATTTCCAAGGCAGCCAGATCGGAGAAAGACATGAAGAAGAAGACTTGGAAGAAGCCCGTCATGTGCGAAGTCGCGGCGGGAATGGAGATATCGCGCTATTTGCCTGCCGAAATCACCACAAAGAAATGACATTACGCAACCGGCGGGTACGGCATCGGCTGTGCTCGACCGGTTCGCGACATTGCTGGAATAGAGAAACGCGGAGTTTGTCACGGCGTGTGGATTAGGATCATCGGCTCCGCCGCGGGTGGCGGTTTTCCTCAGTGGAACGCCAACGACCGGCTGAAGAGGGCCGCGCGGGCGGGTAATCCTGGGGTCCGCCCGCGTCTTCAGACGAGTGTTGCGGCATCTCCAGACGGGCGACGCTGGGTGCTTTTCAATGCCTCTCCCGATATCCGCCAGCAGATTGCTGAAAACCCTGAACTCCAACCGCATCCGGAGATGTCGGCACGCGCCACACCGCTGGCAGCCGTCGTCCTGACCGGCGCCGAGATCGACCAGATTTCGGGGCTCCTCAGCTTGCGTGAGCGGCAACCCTTCGCTCTTTATGCAACGGAGCAGGTTCTGGCGGTTATCGCCTCCAATTCGATCTTCGATGTCCTCGATGCTCAGATTGTTTCGCGCCGCTGCCTTCCTCCTGAAGGCTTCATCGATCTTTGCGATGCCGAGGGCGCGGAAATCGGCATCCGCATCGAGGTGTTTTCCGTTCCTGGCAAGGTGGCGCTCTTTCTTGAAGATGGCGGCCGACAGGATCCGGAGCTCCGTTCCGCCGATGGCGGCACGATCGGGGTTCGTCTGATGGAGGGGAGCCGCTCGCTGCTCTTCATTCCCGCTTGTACAGCCGTCGATGAATCGCTGCGGCAACGGATTGCCGGCGCCGACATGGTTCTCCTCGACGGCACAGTGTTCACGGACGACGAGCTGATCACGGCCGGCGTGGGCGTGAAGACCGGCGCGCGCATGGGACACATCGCCATGTCCGGACCGAACGGTGCGATCGCATGTCTGAACCACCTGCCGGTCGACCGCCGGATTTTCATCCATATCAACAACACAAATCCGGTTCTGGACGAGGAATCGCCCGAACACGCGGCGGTGCGCGCAGCTGGATGGGAGATTGCGCAAGACCGGATGGAGCTCATGCTGTGAACGATTTTTCCGACGTGGTCGGCCGCGGCCTCAATGAACAAGATTTGCGCACAGTCCTTCTGCAGGTCGGCCGCGAGCGTTATCACAACCGACACCCCTACCATCGCAGAATGGTGGAGGGAGCGATGTCGAAGACCGAGCTGCAGGCCTGGGCGCTCAACCGCTACTGCTATCAGGCGGCCATCCCGCGCAAGGACGCCACCATCCTGTCCTACGCCGAGGATCCGGCATTCAGGGCCGCATGGCGCAAGCGCATCGAGGACCATGACGGCGAGGACGGCCGGAGTGGCGGAATTGCGCGCTGGCTGCATCTCGCGACGTCGCTCGGCCTTGAGTCGGAAGAGGTGAAAAGCCAAAGGCTGGCGCTGCCGGCAACACGCTTCGCGGTGCAGGCGTATGTCAATTTCTGCGCGTCCCATACGCTGCTCGAAGCAGTTGCTTCCTCCCTCACCGAACTCTTCTCGCCCGATATTATCGCAGAACGCGTGCCAGCGATGCTGGCGCGATACGACTTCGTCAGGGCCGACACGCTCGCCTATTTCGATCGGCGGCCCGATCAGGCCGCACGCGATTCCGATTTCGCGCTGGGCTACGTGCTTCGCTACGCCGATACGCCGGAACGTCAGCAGAAGGTTGTCGACGCCTTGGTCTTCAAGTGCGATGTGCTCTGGGCGATGCTCGACGCGCTCGACTACGCATATGGGCGTGACGGCGTCATACCCCCTGGCTGCTTCCGGCCGGAGACCAACGGATGACAGCGGACCGCCGGAGAGGGATTGTATCGGCGCAATCTCGCCCGCGCCTCGCGCCCTATGTACGCCTGCGTTTCGATCCCGTCCGGAATGCCTGGGCGGTGCTGGCACCCGAGCGCGTTCTGTGGCCCGATGCAATCGGACTGGACATCCTCCGGCGCTGTGACGGCAAGACGTCAATCAGTGCCATCGTGAGGGAGCTTGCTTGCGAATATGACGGTCAGGGCCAGGAAATCGACGCCGACGTCGGCGCCTTCCTGCAGGAATGGGCAGACCGGCTGTTGGTGCGGCTGTGACGCAGGCGCCGTTCCCTCCGATCGCGATGCTGGCTGAGCTGACGCATCGCTGCCCTCTGCAGTGCCCCTACTGCTCCAATCCCATTGATTTGCTGAAAGCCGACCGTGAAATGGAGACGGAACGCTGGCTCGACGTGTTCGAGCAAGTGGCGGCTATGGGCGTTCTTCAAGTGCATCTTTCGGGCGGCGAGCCGACGCTGCGCCGGGACCTCGAACAGTTCGTGTCAACGCTGTCGCAAACCGGTGTCTACACCAACCTCATCACGGCCGGCGTCGGCCTTGCCGGCATCCGTCTGGAAGCACTTGCCAGCGCGGGGCTAGACCATGTTCAGGTGAGCTTCCAGGGTGCCAATGCCGAAACCACCGCGCGGATCGGACGCCATTCCGGCGCCCACGCGCAAAAGCTCGCTGCCGCCAGACATGCGCGGGCCCTCGGACTGGCGCTGACGATCAATGCGCCGATCCATCGGCACAACATCGCGGAAATTCCCGATTACATCGACCTGGCGCTCTCGCTCGGCGCCGAGCGGCTGGAGATTGCCAACGTGCAATATGCCGGCTGGGCGTTGCTCAATCGTCGCTATCTGCTGCCCGACGGCGCCTCGATAGAGCATCAGGTCGCGACCGTGGAGGCCGCACGGGCACGTCTTGTCGGCGTGCTGGAGATCGATTTCGTGGTGGCGGATCATTTTGCGACCTATCCCAAGCCCTGCATGGGCGGCTGGGGGCGCGATGCTTTCGTCATCGCACCGGACGGCTTGGTGCTGCCCTGTCATGCTGCGATGACCATTCCATCGCTGCGATTCGAGCGCTTCGGCTCTCGGCCGCTGGCCGACATTTGGCGGGACTCGCCGGCATTCAACGCCTTCCGTGGGACGGACTGGATGCTGGAACCCTGCCGCAGCTGCGAGCGCCGTGATGTCGACTGGGGCGGCTGCCGTTGCCAGGCGCTGGCGCTGGCCGGCGATGCTGCGGCGGCCGATCCCGTATGCGTCAGGTCGCCCCTCCATGCCCGGATGGCGATGCTGCTCGAGGAGACGCTTCCGCCGTCCGATGCGAGGACCGGCGGAGACCTCATCCCGCCCTTTGCCTTTCGCCGTATCGGCCGCACATGATCTCGATCAAGAGTCCGGGGCTACCCTCGTTCTCACTCGGCGGCTGGAAGGAACAGTCAAGGTGAGGCCGATCCAGATCTGACCAGCCGTCACCACAAGGCCGTGAATATCCAGAGTGGAACCTTTTCAATGGCGGGGAATTAATCCAACTCCGCCTCGGTCAGTCACTGCGGGAGAGGGAGCTGCAGCGGAATGAGGCTGGCGCTTGCTGTTCTTGCCCTGTTGCTTTTCGTCGCTGCTCCCGGTCTTGCCGAGCCTCAGACGGTGGTAATCGGCTATCTCGGCCAGTCGCGCAAGCCGCCCTTACAGTTGGGTCCGCTGGACCAGTTCGCGACAGATGACGGGCTGCAAGGCGCACGTCTTGGCATCGCCGACGACAATACGACCGGGCGCTTTCTCGGCCAGCATTTCCGGCTGGAGGAGCGAGTGCTGAAGCCCGCCGAGACGGCATCGGACGCGATAGGCCAGTTCGCTGGCGCCGGCCTTGCGTTTGTCGTCGCCGATCTTGACGCTGTGCCGCTCACGCAGGCGCTTGCGGCGCCTGGCGCCGAGAAGATGCTGCTGTTCAACAGCCGCGCTACCGACGATGCGCTGCGCCAGCAGGACTGCAGGAAGAACCTGCTACACACCATTCCAAGCCGCGCCATGCTCGCCGACGGCCTGGCGCAGTACCTGGTGTGGAAGCGCTGGCAGCGCTGGTTCCTGCTTGTCGGCACGCATTCTGCCGACCAGGCGATGGCCGCCGCTTTTCGCCGCGCGGCGCAACGTTTCGGGGCCGAAATCACCGTCGACCAGCCATGGACGTTCCGTCCGGCGAACGGACGCGCTGATACCGGCCATGTCACGCTGCAGTCAGAAATACCGGCCGCCACGCAGGTCGCCGATTACGATGTATTGGTCGTCGCCGACGAGGCTGACGAATTCGGCGCCTATCTCGATGACCGCACGGCACTGCCGCGACCGGTCGCCGGCACGCAAGGGCTGGTTGCGGCCGGTTGGAGCGCCGTCACCGAGGAATGGGGAGCGACGCAGTTGCAGGACCGCTTCCGGAAGCAGGCGGGGCGATGGATGACGCCGAGCGACTATGCCGCCTGGCTCGCCGTGCGCAGCGTCGGCGAGGCCGCGACGCGGCTGCGCAGCGTCGATCCGTCAGCCATCGCCGGCTACATGCGCGGCGACGATTTTCTTCTCCCCGGTTTCAAAGGCCAAGGGCTCAGTTTTCGTCCATGGGACGGGCAACTGCGGCAGCCGATCCTGATTGCTGGGCCTCGCCTGCTGGTCTCCGCCTCGCCGCAGCCCGGCTTCCTGCATCAGCGGACGCCGCTCGACACGCTTGGCATCGATCTCGAGGAGAGCGCATGCCGCTTTTGACCGCAATCCTCCTGGTGGTGTCCGTGCTTATCTCGGTCGGTCCTGTTGCTGCCGAAACCGTCTACGTGTCGAACGAACAGGACAATGCGGTTGCCGTCGTCGACGGGGCAAGTATGAGCCTCTCGGCAACGATCGACGTCGGACGGCGGCCGCGCGGACTGGCGCTTTCCATTGACAAGAAGACCCTCTTTGTCGCTGTCGGCGACGACAATCGCATCGATGTCGTCGACCTTGCCAAGAGACGAGTGGTCGGCCAACTGCCTTCGGGAGCCGATCCGGAATTCTTCGTCGTGCATCCCGACGGCAAGCGGCTGTTTGTGGCCAATGAGAACGACAATCTGGTCTCGGTAGTGGAAATCGCCTCGGCCAAGGTCATCGGCAACGTCGATGTCGGTGTCGAGCCCGAGGGAATGGCGGTCAGCGCGGACGGCCGTTACGTCGCCTGCACCTCGGAGACGACGAGCATGCTGCATCTCATCGACGCCGGCACGCTCGATCTCGTGGATAATTTGCTGGTCGACACGCGACCGCGCGCCGCGGCGTTCTCCCCGGACGCAAAGCGGCTTTGGGTCTCTTCCGAGATCCGCGGCACGGTGACGGTCTTCGACACCTTAACACGGGCTGAAACCGGCAAGGTCCAGTTTGAGGTGCCGGGTATTCGCCGCGAAGGCGTCCAGGCCGTCGGCATCGAGATGTCGCGTGACGGCGGCACTGCGTATGTCGCGCTGGGTCCCGCAAACCGGATCGCCGAGATTGACACGGCCACGCTGGCGGTGCGCCGCCTTTATCTTGTCGGCCAGCGGCCATGGCACGTCGCGCTGGCAGACGATCAGAGACGCCTATTCAGCGCCAACGGCAATTCCGGCGATATCTCGGTCATCGACCTTGAGAATGAAGAGGTGGTCAAATCGCTGCCGGTCGGGCGCGGTCCGTGGGGCGTCGTGGTTGGGCCATGAAAGCGCTGTCGCTCGACAATCTGGGGCACAGTTTCAAGGACCGGCGGGTGCTCGACGCTATCTCCTTCTCGGTCGAGCAGGGCAGGATGTGCATCCTGCTTGGTCGCAACGGCGCCGGCAAGACCACCTTGTTCTCGCTGATTACCGGTCTCTATCACGCTCGTTCTGGCTCGGTGCAAGTGTTCGGACACGCCATGCGCACCGACCCTGCGACCGCGCTCGCCCAGATGGGCGTCGTCTTCCAGCAGCAGACGCTCGATCTCGATCTCACGGCGGGCGAGAACCTACGCTATCACGCCGCCCTGCATGGTCTTGCCGCCGACGTTACCAAGGTCCGAACACGCGAGGAACTCGGCCGCCTCGAAGTCCTCGACAGGCTCGGCGATCCCATCCGCTCATTGTCGGGCGGCCAGCGGCGGCGTGTCGAGATCGCCCGTGCGCTCATGCACCAGCCGCGCCTTCTCCTGCTCGACGAGCCGACCACCGGACTGGACGTGCCCGGGCGCCGGGCACTGGCGCAGCATGTTCGCGGCTTATGCCGCGAACGCGGCATTGCGGTATTGTGGGCGACGCATTTCCTTGAGGAGGTGACTGCCGAAGATGATGTTGTCGTGCTTCACGGCGGCCGGGTGCGATGGGCAGGCCGCGCCGATCGCATTACCGCCGAACTCGGCGTCGGCAGCATGGCAGACGCGTTCGCTCGCTTGACGGAGTCGGCATGATAACCCGTCATGCGCTGCGGGCGCTCATCGGCATCTTGCAGCGAGAACTGCTTCGCACGCTGCGCCAGCGCGGCCGCCTGATCTCGGCGATTGCCCGGCCATTGGTATGGCTGGCCATCTTCGCCGCCGGCTTCCGCTCCGTGCTCGGCCTGTCGATCACGCCGCCTTACCAGACTTATGTGCTGTATGAAGTCTATGTGGTGCCCGGGCTGGCCGCGATGATGCTGCTGTTCCACGCCATGGCCAGTTCGCTGGCAATGGTCTATGACCGCGAAATGGGCAGCATGCGTCTGTTGCTGACCGCGCCGCTGCCGCGCTGGTATCTGCTCGGCGCTCGCCTGCTCGCCAGTGTGGTCGTCGGCCTGCCGCTCGTGTACCTGTTCTTGCTGATCGCGCGCTACTGGGACGTGCGGCCACCGATGCTCGGCTATCTCGCGGTTCTGCCGGCGCTGGTGCTGTCCGGGCTGATGCTTGGCGCCTTCGGCCTGCTCGTCTCGTCAGTATCGGCCCAGATGGAGAATTTCGCCGGGGTGATGAACTTCGTCATCTTTCCGATGTTCTTCGCCTCGACCGCGCTCTATCCACTGTGGCGACTTGCCGAGGCTGGTCCGGTGCTTGCGACGGTCGCAGCGCTGAATCCGTTCAGCCATGCAGTCGAGCTGATCCGCTTCGCGCTCTATCTGCGCTTCGAGCCGGTCTCATGCCAAGTAGTTCTGGCCTGCCTCGTCGTGTTCTTCCTCGCCGCGGCGGCCGCTTATGATCCCGGTCGTGGTCTGTGGTCGCGACGCGGCGAGCAATGACTTTCATTTGAGCGAATAGAGGTAGGCAGCCACGTCCCGCGCCTCCTGCTCGGAAATTCTGGTCGAAGGCATTGCCGTATGCGGGCTGATCTCCCTTGCCGCACGGATCCAGCGGATCAAGTTTTCCGGCTTGTTGTACAAGACGCCGCCGACGTAAACCCGGTTGGCCAAGCTGGCGTCGAGGCGCGGGCCGACCAGCCCTTGCGCTCCGGGAACGCCGGTGATGGTGTGGCAACCGGCGCAGCCATTGGCCATCATGATCGGTATGGCGCGGGCGCCGACACCGCCGGTCGCATTGTCGGCCTTCTGCTCGACCCGACGGCTTTGCTCGAAGTACAACGCAATCCCGGCCAGGGCTGCAACGAGCACGACAATTACCGCAGCGCCGATTATGGCTTTAGACAGCGTGAAGCGCATGCGGCGCCTCCTTTCGGCTGCTCGAGCGGATCCACAGGCCAGCCAGCAGCAACGCCGCGCCGCCATAGATCAGGCCGGCCGGAACCCACATCACCAAACCGGCGAGTTGCTGGTCCTCGAGCGGACTAAGGCTCCACAATTCTGCGCCGGCGGCGTTTTCCGGGTACCACAGCCTTGGCGAGACCAGCAGCAGCACTCCGAGCAGGCCGGTGTGCAGCGAGGTGAAGAAAAGGTGCATGACCGCGCTGCCATAGGCTTGTTCGCGGCCGGGGCGCGGCAGCAGCACCCACCAGAACAGCAGGCCGCTACCGAGGAAGCTGGCATGTTGCGCATAGTGCAGGGCACCCTGTCCAAGCGCTGCCTCGAACAGGGCCGGAACGTGCCACGCCCATATCGCGACGCCGTGCAGGACGGTGGCGGCTGCAGGGCGGCTGATGGCGACCCAAACCGCTCGCAGCATCTTGGCGTGCCCGGCTGTGCCCAGCGCCTGCCGCAGCTTGATCGGCAATGCCCACATCATCGCCGCGGCCGGACAGGAGGCGACCAGCAAGGGCGCCGCCACCGCCATCAGCAGCTCATGTTCGATCATATGGGCGGTGAAAACGCGCTCACCCAATGCATGGAGCGGATTGACCAGCGCTGCTGCCAGAATGACCCAGCCGGCCGCGAACAGCAGGGCTTGCCACAGCCGCAACGGGCGGCTGCGAGCACTCCGCCGCCACAACCGAGCGGCTCCAGCGGTGTAAAGCAGTGCGATCGCTGCCAACGGCAGCGTAATTGGCAGCGCCAGCGTCCAACCGGCCTGAGGGGCGCCGGCACCGTAGCAGATCGAGGTCGAGAAGAGCGCCTCGAAGCTCATCGTATGCAGCCGTCAAGAATGAGCGAGGCAGCGCCCTGCATGACGATTACCAGCGTAAACAGCACCGCGCTTAGAATGCTGACATTGGCGACGAAATCTTCGGTGCCGCGCGTACGCTCCGGTTTGAAGGCGGCGCCGCCTTGCTGTCGCGCCCGCCACGAAAGCGCGCCGCCGAGCAAGGCCAGCACCGCCAACACCAACGCAATGACGGGGATGATCGCAATCCTGTGAGCGCACTGCCACTCGACAACCGCGTAGTTCAGTTGCGTCGATACCGCCCAGGCCAATGGCCCCGACAACAGCCCACCCCAGGAAGTTCCGTACCGAACCGCACGCATCTCAACCCAGCCTCGGCGTCCAGTAAATAAACAGATAGATCGGGATCCAGGTCGCGACCACGAAATCCCAGTAGAAGACGTTGTCGCCCACATCCCCGAAACGCCGGCCGCTATAGCCATGGCGCGTGAACATCAGAACCGTCAGCACCAGCGTGTCGCCGACATCGGTGATCAGATGTGTGGTGTGGAGGCCGAGCAGCACCCACAGCATCGAGCCATACGCATTGGTATCCCAATAAATGTTGAGGGCCGGAAATTCGAACCAGCGCACGACAAGCGGTGCGATGCCGAGCAGCGACATCACCAGCAGGCCGATGCGCACCGGCACCATGGCACAGGCTTCGGCGTAGCGGTTCAGTATGTGGTTGGGCACCACGCTGGCGAGCAGCAACAGCATGACGATGGTGCCCGGCCAATGGTTGGGCGGCGGCACGCCGAGCGGCCATTCGGGGGACAGGTAGGCAAGGTAGAGATAGGCGCCTGCGGCGAGCGCGAAACCAGTGCCCTCAAGCGCCATGAAGGCGAGGGTGCCCCACCAGGTCGGGCTGCGCGGTCCGAGCCCGAAGGTCGGGAGTTCGGAAAGATCCGCGGCCGGGCGCTGTTTCATTCCTCGTCCTCCGGATCGCCTTTCGGCCAGAACCAGCCGATCAAGGTGATGGCGATCGGCCCGGCTCCCCAGACCACCGCCCACGGGCTGAAGATCGAATAGAGAAAGGTGGCGCCCACGGCGAGGGCGGCGAATAACGGCCAGATCGATGGCGTCGCCGACTTCTCGCGCACATCGGGATGCGCCTCTGCCACGGTCGAAATAACAAGTTCGCGCACGTCGACACGAAGCCCAGTCGCCACCGGCAGCGTATCGCGTTCGGCCCACAGCGGCTCGGCATGTGTAACCACCGGAATATGGGCGAAATTGTAGTTAGGCGGCGGAGACATTGTCGCCCATTCCAGAGTGCCCGCATTCCAGGGATTGTCCCCGGCCGGCGCGCCCCTCAAGGCGCTGTGAACCAGGTTTATGGTAAACAGCACGAAGCTCAGGAACAGGACGACCGCGCCGGCTGTGATGCACAGGTTGATGTTGCCCCAGCCGAGCTCCGCCGGATAGGTGTAGACCCGGCGCGGCATGCCCCACAGCCCGACAATGTGCATCGGAAAGAACGCCGCATTGAAGCCTATGAAGGCAAGCCAGAAGTGCCAGCGTCCGAGACGCTCGTTCATCATCCGGCCGGTGATCTTGGGGAACCAGAAATAGGTCGCGCCGAGCAGCGGGAACACCGACCCGCCGATCAGCACGTAATGGAAATGCGCGACCACGAAATAGGTGTCGTGCACTTGCAGGTCCAATGGGACCGAGGCCAGCATCACGCCGGTCAGGCCGCCTGCGACGAAGGTGAAGAAGAAGCCGAACACGAACAGCAGCGGCGTCCTGACTATCGGCTTTCCGTCCCACAATGTCGCCAGCCAGCAGAAGATCTGCAGCCCATTCGGGATGGCGATCAGCATGCTCGACGCGGTGAAGAAGCTCGCGCCGAGCTTCGGCAAGCCGGTTGCGAACATGTGGTGGACCCACAGGCCGAACGACAGAAAGCCGACCGAAATCAGCGACAGAACCATGCCCAGATAGCCGAATACCGGACGCCGGGCGAAAGCGGCGATGATCGAGGACACCATGCCGGTGGCCGGCAGGAAAATGATGTAGACTTCGGGGTGGCCGAAGAACCAGAACAGGTGCTGGAAGAGCAGTACGTCGCCACCCTCGGCGGGATTGAAGATATGGGTGCCGACCAGCCGGTCGAGGATCAGGAACGTCGACGTGATCATGACCGCCGGCATGGCGAACACGATCACGAAGGAGGTGACCAGCAGCGCCCAGACGTAGAGCGGAATCTTGTCCAGCGACATGCCCGGCGCGCGTTGCTTCAGCACGGTGACGATGGTGGCAACCGCGACCGCCAACGACGACACTTCGGTATAGGTGATCATCTGCGCCCACACGTCGGAACGCTTGCCTGGCCCGAATTCAGGGCCGGACAGCGGCACATAGGAGAACCAGCCGACGTCGGGCGCCATGTCGAGTGCAAACGACACCCAGGCGAAGAGGCCACCGGAGAGATAAATCCAGAAGCTGAATGCATTGAGGCGCGGAAAGGCGATGTTGCGGGTGCCGACCATCAGCGGCACGAGGTAGATGCCAGTCGCCTGAACGATCGGCACTGCAAACAAGAACATCATGGTTACGCCATGCATGGTGAACAGCTGGTTGTAGCGGTCGGGCCCGATCAGCCCGCGCTCCGGCCCCGACAGTTGGATGCGCATGGCAACGGCGCTGAGGCCACCGAGGCACAGGAAGAAGAAGGCGGTGATCAGGTAGCGCCGCGCGACAATTTTGTGGTCGACGCTCGAGAGCGCACCGATGATGCCCGGTGCCGTCTGCCATGTCCGCGCCAGCCAGCGGTCAAGGCTGGCGTCGTCGAGGCCGGTATCGCGAGGACCGTCGTGCTCGGGAGCTAGGTCACCCTTTTGTGCTGCGGCGCGTTGCTGGGCGAGGTCACGCTCATGGGCTAGGTCGGCGCTGCTCATTTCAGGCCTTCGAGATAGGCTACGATCGCATTCAGCTCGTCCCCGTTTAGTCCCACCACGGGCATGTGGGCACCTGGCTTGATCCCTTGCGGATCGGCTATCCAGGCTGCGAGATTGCCGCGGCTCATCGCCAGCGTTCCGGCAGCGAGCGTCTGCCGGCTTGCGATATGTGTAAGGTCGGGAGCGACCGTACCGCCGGCGATGGTGCCGCCGATCTTGTGGCACATCACGCAAGGCCGTTTGAGGAATAGGTCATGGCCGGCTTTTGCCTCGCCAGAGGCAGGAGCGACCGCCGGCCGCAGCTGATCGTTCAGCCACGCGTCGAAGACGGGCCGGGGTTCGGCGACGATGAAGGTGCTCATATTGGCATGCTGCGCGCCGCAGAACTCGGCGCACTGGCCGCGATAGACGCCGGGCTTGTCCGCCTTCAGATCGAGAACGTTCTCGTGGCCTGGAATGAGGTCCAGCTTGCCCGAGAGGTTCGGCACCCAGAAGGAATGGATGACGTCGGTCGAGGTCACGACAAGCCGCACCGGCTCCCCCGCCGGGATGTGGATTTCATTGGCGGTCGTCAGGATGCGGTTCGGCTGATCGTTTTCGTAGCGCACCTCCCACCACCATTGATGCCCGGTCACCCGGATCGTCAGCGCCGCATCCGAGCCGATGGCGGCGAGCGTCCGGTTAGCGAAGTAGCTCAGCAGCGTCAGGCCGACCAGGATCAGGGCGGTAGCGGCGAGTGCGGCGACGACAATTCGCATCTTGCTGCGCTCGGCGGCAGCGTCGAGGACAAGCGGATCGCCGAGCGGCGCCGGGCGCCGGGCCAATGGCGTAATCAGCACGGCCATCACCAGAAGCCAGACCGCCGTGCACAGCGCGGTGAAGAACCAGATCAGCCATGCAAGCTCGCCCGCGGCCGGGCCTTTCGGGTCGAGCGCGGATTGCCAGCCGCTGCATCCTGCAAGGAGCAGCATGCAGGCTGTGCTGCAGCACACCCTGCAAAGAAGGCGGTTCACGGCGACTTCCCCAGCGTCGCGGCGTCCGGCAGGCGATTTTCGGATGGATGGGGCATCATGTCGTCGTCGCGGCTCGGCGCAGCGGACTTTGGCGCGTTGCCGCTCAGCGCGCGGACGAAGGCGGCGAGCTCCCAGATCTGGTCGTCAGGGATCTTGTCGCGGAAGCTCGGCATGCCGTTCGGCCGGCCGTCCCTGATCGTGGCGTGGATGCTTTCGATCGAGCTGCCATAGAGCCACTTCTGGTCCATGAGGGCCGGGCCCATGCCGCCGCCGCCATTGGCATGGCAGCCGGAACAGTTGAACCAGTTGAACAGACGCTTGCCCTCGCTGAGGTGGAAGGCGTTGGCCTCGAACACGCCGGCCTTGTTGTCGGACGAGGCCGGCCGTTGGCCGCCCGGCTCGAGGGCCGTCACGGCCGCCGGTTGGTCGCCCGAGCCGAGCACCGACTGTGGACGCGTGTCGCGTTCCTCGCGCTGGCAAGCGGCAAGGACGAGCATCGCCGACAGCAAGCATGGAAGGCCGCGGTTCATCGCACTGCCGCCCCGGCGCCGTCGAGGCGAGGCACGCCATATTCCGCCAGGATCGTATCGATCTCGGCGCGGTGTTTGGCAATAGCTGCGTCTACCTCACCGCGCAGTGCATCGTCGTCGCGGCGCACGGCCATCGAGATGTCGTAGATCATCGGCAGCAGCGGACCGTCGATACGCGGCGCAACCGGCGTAATTCGTAACGGAGCTTTTTGCCTGGCGGCGAAGTAGCCGGCCAACGGTCCCCAGACGACGGCAACATCGATGTCGCCATTCGCCACCGCCTCGATGATGCGCGCTGGCGGGTTTGGCGCGGAATAGTCGCCATAGACCGGGAAGCCGATGAGATGGCCGACGATGCCGCGGCGCCCGAGCGCCTGGACGGGTGGCGAGTTGGCGCCGTCGTCGCCGATCAGCTGGACGCCGATGTGCAGATCGCGCAGGCGAGGATCGTTGAAGGACGTGATTTCCGGCGCATCCTTTCGTGTCACGAAGACGTAGGAAGACCGGTAGTAGGGCGCGGTGGTGCGCAGCATTTCGAGATTGGCGGGTGTGCCGGGCACCAGATCGCACAGGCCGGCTTTCAGCGTGTTGCGCACAAAGCCGCGCCGCTGTGCCCACCATGTGTAGGAAACAGTCGCACCAAGCTCCTCGGCGACGAGTTCGGCAATCTTGTTTTCAAAGCCCTCCCTGGCGGCATTGGAGAACGGCATGTTGTTGGGATCGGCACAGATTCTCAATTCGCGCGCATCGGCAAGGGGGGCAACAAGCGAGAGCGCCAGTGCACCGACCGCGGCGGCAAGCCGCCGCGGTCGCGTTCTCCGTGGCCGCGCAACTCGGCCGATCGTCTCAAGGCAGCCGGAACACATACAGCGTACCTCCCGGCGTGGTTACATCCTTCAGATCCTTCATGACGTTGACGAAGCCCAGCGCGGCGGTGGCGTCGCGCGGGTCGAGATCGCCGGATACGATCGCCCCAGCCCAGCCACCAACGCCCGAAAGGACCGCGACATATTGGTGCCCGTCTGGGCCGCGATAGGTGATCGGCTGGCCGATGATGCCGGACGACGTCTTGAACTGCCAAAGCAGCGCGCCGGTCCTGGCGCTGACCGCCTTGAACCAGCCTTCCATCGTGCCATAGAACACGACATTGCCGGCGGTGGCGACGGCGCCGCTCCACACCGGAAAGTTCTCCTTCAGGCTCCACGCCGGCTTGGCGGCGGCGACATCCCAGGCGGTGAAAGCGCCGCGATTGCCGCCCGGCCCCGGAATCATGCGCACGTTCATGCCGACATAGGGCGTCCCGGCGATGTAATTCACCTCGACGCCTTCTTCGTCCATGCACATGTTATTGTGCGGAATGTAGAGCAGGCCGGTCTTTGGCGAGAACGCCGAAGGCTGCCAGTCCTTTAGCCCGGATGCGGTGGGGCAGATGTCGCGCACGACCTTACCGGTGCCGGTTTTTTTGTCGGGATTTACAATCAGCCGGCCGGTCTTGAGGTCGACGCCCTTGCTGGAATTGACAGGCCCGAACGGCACCGCCGACAATACCTCCCCCGTCGTGCGGTCCAGCAAATAGACATAGCCGTTGCGTTCCGGTCGGACCAGGACCTTGCGGAGCTTGCCCTGCCAAGTCATGTCGAGCAGCACCTGCTCGTTGATGCCGTCGTAATCATGGAGGTCGTGCGGGGTCCATTGATAGAACCATTTGGCTGCGCCGGTGTCGGGATCGCGGGCAAAGATGCCGGCGGTCCATTTGTTGTCGCCGGGCCTCAGATCCGGATTCCACGGGCCGGGATTTCCGGTGCCGTGGAAGATAAGGTTCAGATCCGGATCATAGGAGATCCAGCCCCACACATTGCCGCCGCCGATCTTCCACGCATCGGGCGGCCATGACGTCACGCCGAGATCCTTGCCCTTGTCCATGTCGTAATGCGGCTTGAAATCGGGGCCGATCAGCACCTCGGCGTCCGGGCCGGTGTTGTAGGCCGTCCAGACGACGTGCCCGTCGCCGGCGTCGAGCGCCTTGATCCAGCCGCGCACGCCCATTTCGCCGCCGGAATTGCCGACCAGCACCTTGCCCTTGACCACCAGCGGCGCCATGGTGATGGTCTCGCCGATATTGATGTTGCCGATATGGGTGTTCCAGACCGGTTTGCCGGTGGCTGCATCAACGGCGATGGTATGGCCGTCGAGCGTGTTGAAATAGATGCGCCCGTCGAAGAAGACCGCACCGCGGTTGACCACGTCGCAACAGGCAACGCCCTGCGCCGCAGGCTCGGGATTGGGCTCGAATTTCCACTTCATCGGCGCGCCGGGCTTGGTAAGGTCAAGCGCGTAGAGGATGTTGGGAAACGGCGTCACGATGTACATCGTGTTGCCGACGACCAGGGGCGCAGCCTCCTGGCCCTTGTTGACGCCAGTGGAGAATGTGAAGGCCACCTGCAGGTTCTTGACGTTGTCCTCGGTGATTTCCGCAAGTTCGCTGTAGCGGGTCGAGGCGTAGTTCTTTGCCGGCATCGCCCACTGGCCGTCGTCGGGCGGAGCAGCTGCGGACGGCGGATTTATCGCAAAGCTTGACGTTGACTGAGCAACCGCCGTGGTAACTAGCGCGAAGCCTGCCAGCAGCGTCCATCCCAGCATCGCAGCCATTGGCCTTTCTCCCCTTTTGGCTGACACACTGGTTTTCGCTGCCACCTGTCGCACTTGCCTCATTACCGTATCGACCCGCCGACACCGGCGCCAAGCTCTGCGGCTACGTCCGCCTCGGTTCCGGCACACAATGGATGGCCCCAGCCGGAAGCGCTCTTGCCGCCGGGATCGAGGTCGAAAATGATAGCGTCCTTGCGGTTTGGGTTGACGCCGGCCGGTACCTTGTCCAGCCCGAGTGCGGCCCGCACCCGCCAGGCGACATTGTGGTCGGCACAAGAGGAATCGCCGCTTATCCCGAGGGCCCCGACGATCCCCTTGCCGTCGTAGAGAGCCAGGCCACCGCCAAACACGACGACACCGCCGATGGGCTTTCCCAGCAATGGATCGCTGGAGCTTCCATACGTAGAAGGATCGCCCGCATAGGCTGCCGCCTGATTGACCGGATTGGTGGCCAGGAGGCCGAATAGAGGACCGCCGGGCTGCACCGGCGCGTAGAGGTTCGCGGTGGACAAAGCCATCTGCGCGAGGCTGAGCCCGTTGGCCGTATTGGCTTTTTCGGCGGCGATCAGTCGGCTGCCGGGCCACTGGGCGTCGGCGGTAGGCCCGCTGAAGGCGACGGCGCAGACAGTTCCGTCGCGAGCCACGATTGCCGCCCATTCATTGGTATCGAAGCCGCCATTGCCGGGGCCGCCGCTGGCTTTGACGTTGGCCTTGAGGGCGGCCAGCAATTTGTCATGGTCGGCCGGGCAAGGTGCTTGAGCCCAAGCCTTTTGCTGGACGGCGCCGATTGTAAGCAGGAACAGACATAATGCTACTGAGACAATCCGATGGCGATCCATTAGCTGCGCCGTCTTTGTTGAACACTCCCAACGCGCGAGAGGCGCAGAAGTGCCAAATGGAATGAAATAAATGTCGGATTCCGTCGGCCAAACTCGGCGGCCGGCGCTCGGGATAGTTGATCCGGGCGTTCTCATTCAACCGCAAATTGGAGTTATTCCCGCGGTGGTCCGGGCTCGGCCGGAACGGAGGGCGCTGTTCGCAGTTGTGTCGGATGCTGTCTGCAGTCGAGCAACTGGCTCAATCGGTGAAAGAGCGGCGAGCGGTCTTGTTCGTTGGCGCCGGAGTATCGATGAGCGTCGGCTTACCGTCCTGGCAAAAGCTCATCGAGCACATGCAAAACGAGCTCGGCCTCGACGAGGACATGATCGGCGCACCGGAGGCCAACTATCAGGCCCTTGCCGAATATTACCGGCTGAAGCAGGGGAGCCTCGGCCCTTTGCGCAGCTGGATGGATCGCGAATGGAGCGTATCGCGGGAAAAAGTGCGGGGCTCGGCGATCCACAAGCTTATCGTGTCGCTCGATTTTCCGATCATCTACACCACCAATTATGATCGCAACCTGGAGGTTGCCTTCGAGATCCATGGCCGGCCCTTTGTGAAAGTGGCCAATGCAAAGGACTTGCCCAAGACAACAGGCGAGGTCACCCAGATCATCAAATTCCACGGCGATTTCGACGACGACAAATCGCTGGTTCTGGCGGAGACCGATTATTTTGAACGGCTGTCGTTCGATTCGCCGCTCGATGTGAAATTTCGGGCCGACGCGCTGGGGCGCACCATCCTGTTCATCGGCTACAGCATGTCCGACATGAACATCCGTCTGCTGCTGCATAGGCTTTGGCAGACCTGGCAGCGGTCGGGCTACGAGAAGAGCCGTCCGAAATCCTTCATCTTCATGTCGCAGCCGAGCATCGTCCAGGAGGCTGTTCTCGGCCGCTGGGGCATCGATATGCTGACCGAAGAGGCCGACGATCCGGAGGACGCGCTGCTCGCATTCCTGAACGAACTCAAGGACAGGGTCGGCCGGCCAGACGGCGCCTGAAAAGCCTGCGCCGTGACGAAGCTGTGGGGAACCGGCCGGCCCGATGTGAGTTGGGGAGGCTAAGTCTCACGGGATCAAGCCTGTATGAACGAACGCAAACACAAGCGAAGAGTGCATATCAAACATGGCCTGTCGGCCGAGCAGGTCTATGAGATCAATTTCTTTGCCCGCAAATGCGGCCTGACCAGGGATGAAGCGCTCAAGATGATGCGAGATGCCGGTCGGTTGAAGGATAGCGCGAAGGCATCTTACCAAACCTGGGCGAAGTAGCGGCATGGATCACGCCTCTTGGGCGGCCTTTCTCGGGACGGTCATCTTGATGCAGATGCCGCCGGGGCCTGACAGTCTGCTGGTGATGGCGCGTGGCATCGGGCAGGGCCGGGAGGTTGCCCTGTTAACCGTTCTGGGCATGACCCTCGGCGCCGGCATGGTCCAGTTGCCGCTCCTTGCCCTCGGCATATCGTCGCTGCTCCAGGCGTCGCCCCTTGCCTTTGCCATGCTTCGCTGGATGGGCGCGGCCTATCTCGTTTGGCTTGGATCACGTTTGGTATTGTTGCCGTCGGACGGGGTCGAAGTCGAGAAGCCTGCGGCCGTCGGGCCGCTCGCGGCTGCGCGCGAAGGGATGATCGCCAATCTGGTAAATCCCTGGCCGATAACCTTCATGGTGGCTTTCCTTCCACAGTTCGTCGATCCGGCTCGCGGATCGGTTACACTGCAATTGCTGCTGCTCGGAGGCACCCAGAAGATGACCGGTGTGCTGGTGCTGGGCACATATGCGCTCGCATCCGGCACGCTCGGGGCCTGGATCATGAGGCGACCGAAGGTAAAGCTCTGGCAGCAGCGCGTGGCAGGCTGCTTCGTCGTCGGTCTCGGTATCCGCATGGCACTCGGTGGTGGCGCACACCGCTGAGGATCGAGCGATGCACCGGCGGTGCGTCATGGAACATCCGCCGACAATTTTCGTTGACATGCTCCACAAGGCGAAGAGGTCGAGCATGTCGAAGGTCCAAGCCGCCACCCCGGAGCGTTTGCAGCAGCTCAGGCTCGAGGCGACAGCGCACTTTGCGCCGCTCATATTGCGCGAGGCACTGGTGCGTCTCTGCCGGGCGTGTGGAAGCGAGAGCCTCGAACGGTTCGAAAAGACCATGGTCGACCAAATCGAGGCATCGCGTGACGAAAAGGCCGATTTCGACACAATGAAGGAATTTGCCATCGAACAGCTCTATGGCTGGATTCGAGAAGTCAGGTCTTCACCGGACATGACACAGCCGCTGGAGAATGTAGACACCCGAAGGACCCCTGGCCGCTCGGAGGAGCCGCAGACGCTAGAAGACCAGCTGCAGGCGGGTCTGGAGGATTCTTTCCCGGCAAGCGACCCGCCGGCTGTTGTTTCCACCGCGATCCCCGGCGGATCGAAGAAGCTGGTCGGAACCGACGAGGTCCTCAGGCAGCAGCGGAAGAAAAAGGCCGAGGAAGCCAGCCATTCGCGATAAACGGCACTGCGGGGAAGCAGCCTGCCAGCTCACCCGCCGTCCGGCATGAAGGCTGTCGGGGCATGCGTGTCATGCGGCTCGCCTTCGACAAGAATCTTCGCTTCCAAAGCCGCGTCGATAAATGCTTCGCGGGCTTCCGCTGCCGTAATCTGGCCGATCTGGGCGCCATCCAATGCATCTGCCGCCATCAGCGACAACGGGGCATTGCGGGCAGGCCATTTCTCGCTTTTGAGGCAGTAAGAAGCCTCGAAAACGGAGCTGACCATTCGCGATCGGCCCGGCTTGCCGAAGTAGATGCAAACCGGAGCATCGAACTTTATCTCCAGCATGGCGGTCCTCCCGATTTAACCACCCTTGATATAAATTAGCCTCAGCGGGTCACATGGCCTGCTGGGCATTTTAGCCGACATCGCGAACCTCAGTGGGATTGGTGCCTGCTGGTATTTCGGCGGCGACATCGTGCGCCAGAATGCCCGCTTTTTGGGCGAATGCTTCGAACGCCGCGCGCACCGTCTCGGCATCGACCTCGTCAGCCAGCCCGGCGCGACAGGCGTTGAACGCCGCCATGTGCGCCGGGCCGCGGCTCGGCCATTCGTTTAAGACGTCATAGGCCTGCCACATATTTTCGACATGGCGAGGGAAACCAAGGCCGACAAGAATTGGAACGGGGCGGCCAAACGAGCTTTTTGTCATCTGTGTCTCCGCGAAAGTGCCTGTCGCATCAACGCTCGATGCGGACACGAGGCCGATGCCCGTTAACGCGGGATTGGTGCACGGGTTGCAGCGGATTTGTTCGATCGTGCGCCGGCCGATGCTGGCGTCACTTGTTGGTCCGCATCTTTTGCCGGGGATTGATACCGCCTTGAGGCGTGGTGTCGTTCTCGACATCGCCTTCGAACGTGTTGTCGCCCTGATCGAGCCGGTCGCCCTCCTTGATCGTGCCCTTGGAACTGCCGATGCCGGGATCGTTGGCAAGGTCGCTATCGGCCGGCGTTTTGCCTTTGGCGTGCTTGTTTCCTGTCATGGATTCCTCCTGTTTTGAGGTGGCGGACTGTCCTTGAGGTGGCGGCCAAGGCTCGCTGCGAATCGCGTTTCGACGCGCCAATGGCGGTCCCCCGGATTTTCGGACGACCTCGCTTCGAACTCCGCGATACCGGTGGTTGTTCCGTCAAAAATATCGCCGCCGGCTGGAGTGCCCAGCCAAGCCTCTCCGGTTTCTGGAGCCGGGTGATTTTCGCCAGCCGGAACGATCTTTCGCCCAATGCATTTAACTGGTCTGCGCTCACGAACTCATTCTGGACGGGAGCTGGACCATTGCCACCCACAGCCTACGCCTTCGCGACCCGCGAAACCGAAGAAGTTTCCATCGTCCACCTCATACCCGCCTTAAGGGCTTTCGCGCGTACTTTCTGCCGCACCCCCGATGATGCAGACGACCTGGTCCAGGAGACGCTGACCAAGGGACTGGCCAACATCGACAAGTTCGAGGCTGGAACGCGCATGAAGTCATGGCTCTTCACCATCATGCGCAACACCTACTACACGCGTGTCAGAGCCGCAGTGAGGGAAGCGCCCGGCCTGCTCGACTGCGCTTCGCTGCGGCCGATCTCGGAAGCGACGCAGGAATGGTCCGTACAGGGCAAGGAAGTCCACCAGGCCATCCAGAGCCTTCCCGAGCACCAGCGCGAGGTTCTGATGCTGATAGGCGTGCTGGGCGTCAGCTATGAGGAGACTGCCGAAATATGCGGTTGCGCGGTGGGAACCGTGAAAAGCCGGCTCAACCGCGCACGCGCCGGCGTGCTGGAATACCTTGGCGAAAGTTCCTCGCAAACGCTGATGGAAAGGCGCAGCTATCTATCCGAAGGACAATTGGACTTCGAAGCCGAGAGGCGCCGCTAATACATGTCACGCTAATTGCTGGTTTCGCGCAATCGTCTTTCCACAAGCGCGTTCTGCAATTCAATCGCAAGTTTGGTCAGCCGGTCAGGAACCCTTTCCTGTTCGATGGCCGCAAGCAAGGAAGCGATTTCCCGGTCTATCCTCAGATCGGCACGCGTGCTGACGGAATCTTCCCTTGAGCGAGACATCGCGTTCTCTTGGCAAATGTTAGTCCCTTCACCTCACTCTGGTGGCAACAGTGCGAGTTTGCAAGAATTTGCAAGCTATCCATGCGACCGGCTTCGGTCCTTGCACAGCTTCGTCAGCGGTTGGCTCTCGCTGCGTTTTCAATTGCTCACCGGCTGCAAGCCACATGCCGCCGCAACGATCAGTCTTCAGGCCGTCGATCCCCTGAATGATCCTGGTACTGCTCGGACTTGACCCGATTGCCGTCGAGCCCACGCTCCTTGCTGTGCTGCTTCTTGTCTCTGTTGGACAGAACAGCGTTCTCTCCGATCTTGTCCTTGGGAAGATCGGTCATTGCGCCAGCGCCAGCGCCTTTGCCATGACTGCCGCGACCGATGTGCTTCTTGCTGCCGGACGCCATCTTGTCCTCCTTCATACTGTCGAGCGGCTTTTCCCGTTCGGCATCCGAACCAGCGTTGGGCCGCAATGTTCCGCCGGAAATCGTAAGCAGGAAGGCATCGCCGTCCCAGTGCCGGAACGGCTTTTCGCCGTCGACGAGGACTTGCATGCCATTTGCATTGGCGAAGTTATGAACGTCGGCGCGATCCAGCGCCGGCGATCCGCGATATGAATAATTCAAAAGCACGGCCATGCCCGGCCTCTTCAGCACGCGCGCGATTTCCAAGAAATGTCGTTCCGCGAGGCCGGCCAGCACCAGATAGGGAAAGCTGTCGACGGCCAGCACGCGGTCGAAGCTCGCATCGCGAAAATCGGCAAGATCGAAACCGCGGGTAGGGCGGAATTCTACATTGCCGAGCCCGGCGCATCGCCGGCGGGCGATCGAGATCATCGCCGCGGATATGTCGATGCCGACGATCCGGTGCGATAGAGCGGAGAGTGCGCATTCGAACCGACCGATGCCACAGCCGATGTCCAGTATGTCGCGGTCAGTGCCGGTAAAGCCTCGCCTCTCCAGCCATGCAACGATCTCAGCCGTAGCGGCCGAGAGCTTTTCCTCGTTGCCCAGCGACGACAGCTGGACGCTCGCCGCCGGGGAGATCGCCGCCGCCGCGTCAAACCCGGCCGCCAGCCGCTCGACGACCGCATCGTCGGTCTCTCCCTCACCGCGTTCGTGCCGAACCGCAGCACCCGTTTTGCGGAGCGTGACGAAGATCTCGGGCCTGCGCTGAAGCAGGTCGGCAATCCGCTGTAGTTTCGCCGTCTTTCGCGGGTCGGCCGAGTGCATATTTTGCGCAATCTTCGCCAGTTCTACGGCGTCGATTCCTGTCTCAAAACGGAGAGCCAGCCTGGCGATGACGGCTTCGACGCCGGCACCATCTGCCATGCACTCCTCCAGCACCTGCGTTGCTGATGTCGCCCGCCGAGATCTCGATCGGGTCGCGCTCACCCCCCTTTGCTCCGCGTCCAGATCTTGCGCATCGTCCACCGGTCGACGGCGCCCCAGCTGTATTTGTAGGCCTCTTGTCCGCGCAGAAAATCGAACTCTTCCGCGCCTTCGCAGATCGCCTGGCTTATCGCCTGGCCGATGAGCAGCGCGCCGGGACTTTCGTCCGCATAGGCCGGATCGAAGCCACCGAGGTAAGCGTAAGCGCGGCCCCGATGATGAAACCCGTAATAGGCGCCCACGATCGCGCCACCGATGGCGACAAGCCAGCATCGGGCAAGTGCCTGAGCAGCCAGCTGCGGCAGCGCCTGACGATGGAATTCTTCCACGCGGCTGTCGGACAGGACGCCGTCGCCGTGTCCGGCCCAGCGCGCGCGGTGAAGGCGGATCAGGTGATCGAGGAATGTCTGCGGATCGGACAAAACGGGTTCGATGGCGACCCGGCCACGTCTCGAAGCGGCTCTATGGGCGCGGCGCAATTGGCGCCGTCGCCGCGCCGGAACACAGGTGAGAAGCGTCTCATCGCCCGTGAGGGAAAGCACCGGGCAAGCAGCGTCGCCGACAGCCTGACACGTTTCGAGCGCGGCATGCCTGATGGCGAGGCCGGCACCGCCGGCCGGCAGATCCGGCAAGATCCACTGTGACCAGCCGATGGAAAGAACCGAGCCGGCGATGACGGCGCCGACCGGTTCGGTGATCTCGGGAAGACAAAGAACGTCCAGATAGTCGCTCAACGAAATCCCGAGCGGAAGCAACCGCGCGTCGGCTTCCTGGCATTCCAGATAGAGTGGCGCCAGGCCGACCAGATCATCGCCACTCCAGACGGCGACCGTCGCAAGCTCACCGGGAGCGAATGTCCGCCACCACGGCACCAGCCATGCTGGAGACTGGAACGGCGTCGCCGAGGGACTGCGCGACCAGAGCTCCCACCAGTGCGGCCTGAGGGCCTCGAGGCCGGCCGGATCGTCGATGATCTCGCTGCGGAGCATGTCCCGCTCACTTCGCCGCCGTCAGCTGTCCGCTGTCTGTGCCGAGCCGTGCCAGCGCCCGATAGGCGCCCATGTAGGAGGAAACCATGCGGTCGAGTGAAAAGCGCCGTCGCGCCTCGGCCCGGCAGGTCTCGGGATCCAGGCCGGACGCGGCAAGAATGGCTTCCGCCATTTCGTCGACATCTCTGACGAGATATCCCGTCTTGCCATGCTCGACCACATCCGGCAGTGCGCCATTCGGGAAGGCGACCACGGGGGTGCCGCAGGCGAGTGCCTCCATGGCAACGAGAGAACTGGTTTCCGCGGCAAGGCTCGGGATGACCAGGCAGCGGGCTGTGTTGAGCAGGCGCCGCTTGGCGACAAAGCCGAGCGGACCGAGGAAGCGGCGCCGACTGTCCAGCCGCGGCTCGACCTCGTCGCGAAAATACGCTGTGTGGGTTTCGTAGGGATAGACCTTGCCGCCGATGACCAGCGGTACGTTGGCCTTCTCGGCTGCGTCCAGCGCCAGATGGATGCCCTTTTCCGGGCAGATTCGGCTGAGCACCAGCGCAAAGTCGCGTTTGGCCCGCCGTTCGCTCAACGCGTCGATGTCCACTCCGTTGGGGATCGGCTCGATCAGCCTGGCGCCCGGTGGCGCGGTTCGTTGCTGAGCCGCCGATACCGCATGCAGCCACAGATCCCCCCGCGCCGGGCTGAGAGCGTCGGCCGGATACCAATCGAGCGGCAAATGCAAGGTCACCAATGTCGGCCCATCGCCCGGCAGATAGGCGTCGAAATCGATGCCGTGCAAATGAACCACGTCGATTGGCCAACGGGCGCGCGCGGTTGCAATTGCGGCGCGATGAGCACGCTGTGCCCGGCGCTTCGCCGCTTCATCGAGCACGCCCGGTTCGGTCGGCGTCTCGATGAGGACACCCGCAGCGCGCGAGCCCTGGCAGCCGATCACGATCGAACGGTGTCCGGCCTGTACGAGCGCCTGATCGAGCATCGACAGCACCTGCTCGGCGCCGCCGACCGCATCCGGCCCGACCGGGGCGAGGGGATAGGCGACGTTGAGGACGGTGAGCGTCATGGCTGGCGAGCCGAAGCTCCTCACGCTGCGGAGGCGCGCTGCCTGCCGGCGGAAGGGGCAGCGATGCTGCCGGCATAGCGGCGCGTCATTGCCGCGCAGAACTCGGCGAATTCCGCCGGCACCAGCGGCGGGCTGGCGTGGTGCGGCATCATTCCGCGGTGTTCCGGCGTGAAGCAGAAGGTGACCGTCACGTCGAAGTCGGCCAAAGCCTCCATTTGCCGGTCGAACCAGTCAAGTGCGTTGGGCCTGAAACTGTCGGCCCAGGAAAGCCCGGTGCGCAGATTGGTGACGCCGAGCCGTTTCATCCAGGCGACGGCGTCGTCCAGCCGGTGATCTTCGAAATGGAACCACTGCACCAGTCCCATTGCCGGCGCGTGGTGCAGGAATTCCTCGAGCGCGGGCTTTGGCGTGCCGTCCTGGCGCAGCAGGCCCATGTAGAAATGGCGGTAGTAGGAAGAGCCTTCCGCCTCGCGATGGCGCGTCGTCGCTTCCCATTCGCGCGGCAGGTCGTAGAGGCTATACCATTGGATGCGCGGTGCGTTGCCGATCAGCAGTTCCGCGGTCCGGCGCAGGCCCCAGGCCTGTACCTCCTCGGCACCGAAGGTCGACACGCCGACCTCGCTGACCCATACCGGAAGATCTGTGACAGCCGAAATCTCGCCGATCTTCTGCGGCCATTCGTGGATCTGCCAGAGGTTCCAGTCGAGCGGAAAGCCGTGCACGGCGACCGCGTCGACATGATCGAGCACACCGAATTCCTTCATCCGTGTCATGAAGGCGGCGTCGATCGGCGAGATGCCGCCAAGGACCTTGGTCAAGGCCGGATTCTCCGACGCGATCGCGTCGGCGGCCAGGATTGTCATGTTGGCGAAGCGGCTCCAGTCAGGGTCGAGCTCGGGATCCCAGTGGGATTTGTTGTTGGGCTCGTTCCAGATCATCGCGGCTTCAATCATTTATCTGTCCTTTCGACGGGTAGATGGCGCCGCCGCCGGCCGGTACGTCGGCGGTGCGGCAGAAATAGACCTCCTGCTCGGGTTGCAGCACGATCTCGAAGCCGGCGCTGCGCAGCATGGCTTCGGTGCAGGCGCGATTGGGAATCCACCAGTTGGTCGGGTCGTCGGCATAACGATGCTCGATGAAATGCAGCTTTGGGAACTCCGGCCGGTCGAACAGGTCGTGCGTCCAGAAATGATAATTCTGCTCGAGTGCCGGCACGTCGGTGCTGCCGCGCTGCATCGACTGGAAAATCATCAGGTCGTCGGCAACGTGCTCCCGGATCAGATCGAGAGCGAGCAAGGGATGGCGCAAATGGTAGAGCACTCCCATGAACAGCACGATGTCGAACCGCTCACGCAGCGCGCCAACGTCGTAGACCGAGAGCTGCTGGAATTCGATGTCGCAGTCCGCAACCTCAGCGGCAAAGCGCGCCTGCGCAAGGTATGCCTCGTCGAAGTCGATGCCGAGCACGCGACCGGCGCCGCGGCGTTTCATCTCGATAGAGTAGAAACCTGCATTGCAGCCTATGTCGAGCACCGCCTTGCCGGAAAGATCGGCGGGAATGGCGTCGGCGAATTTGCGCCATTTGATCAGCGGGTAATTGCCGAGGAAATGATCGGGAGCCGTTTCCACGCCGGCCAGCTCCATATTGTGGAACCATGGGCCGAGCGCATCGATGCGGCGGCGGATTTCGGCATCGGAATGCAGCATGGCTAGCCTCCTTCGCCTGCGAGGATAGGGACGTGCTGGTGGCCGGGCAGCGTCATGGCGGCTTGGTCGTCCTTGGTACCGGCGGCGCTTTCGAGCAGCCGAAGTGCCGTACGATAGCCGTTGAAGGTACCGACGTCGACATAGGCGGTGCCAGCCTTGATGCCATGCGCTTCACCCCCGGCGGCCAGATAGGCATTGACCAGCGTGCCGATATATTCGTCGCACCGGTCCCGCTCCCGCCACAGCGCGGCAAGCCGGTGAAGGGTGTGGCCGGGCATCTTAAACGCACCCCAGATCCAGTTCGACGCGGCATTCTGCTGCTTGACCTGGATTTGCTTCACCCGGTCGTCCTGGTCGACAACGACGGCATCGAAGAATTCCGGCTGGTCCACCGGAAACAGCAGGAAGGACAGGCCGTCGTCCGGGAGAGCCAGGAAGCCGTCTTCGGGAAACCAGATTGTATCGGGAAGCCCGACCAGAACGGTCTCGTCGGCTCCGACGAGCGGTGCGGCGCGGAAGATGGCGTCGCAAAGGCCGACTGGAGAGGGCTGCACCACAAACATCGCCGCCGCATCGGCATAGCCGGCAGAATAATATTCGAGGATATCCGACTTACCCGAGCCGATGACGAAGCAGATCTTGTCGGCCCCCGCGCGCACCATGCGGCGCACCAGGTATTCGCTGACCGCGCAAGGCCGCTCGGTATTGCCGTCGATGCGGCTGCCGACCGGCAGAAGCTCCTTCGAAAAGCCGAGCGGCTGGATGCGGCTTCCCCGTCCGGCTGCGGGCACGATGCCCAACATCAAACTGCCTCCTTCAACGGCTCGCCATGCGTGGAGCCGTGCAGTGCATCGGACAGGATGCGGTCGAATTCCTTCGCCCGCCGCGCCGAGGTGTGTTCGTCCAGCACCCGCTCGCGCGCCCGGCGGCGGATCGCGTCAAGCTCGGCGTCGGGCAGGTCGAGCGCGGCGACCACGTCGTCGGTGCTGTTGGCCACGACGATCTCTTCGCCGGGCCGGAAGAAGGCCTCCAGTCCCGGCCACGTGTCGCTCACCATCGCAGCACCGCACGCGGCGGCTTCGAATAGCCGGCCGGAAGGACACCAGCCCCTTTCGGCCATCGCCTCGCGGGTCACGTTCAGGGTCAGCCGTGATGATGAAAAGAAGGCGGGGTGTTCGGCGGGCGGCAGGTGACGGACGAAGAAAATATTGTCGCTCCACGGGAATTCTTGCGGATATTGTGCGCCGCCAATGATGAAACGGCGATCCGGCAGGCGCGCAGCCGGACTGACCAGCAGCCTTTCGACCCCGGTCTGGCGGTCTGCCGCATACGTCCCGAGATAGGAAAGGTCGCCGGCAAACTCCGGCTTGGGCGGGGCCGGCCGGTGTCGCTCTGGATCGACATGGCCGTAGAGTGGCATGACGCGGCGCGCGCCCAGCATCGTCTTCAGCGCATCGATCGCGGTTCCTCCCGTGTAGCTCAGCACGAGGTCGAAATCCCGAAGCCCTTCCGGCCCGAAATAGGCCGGAGGCTCACCTTGTTCGATTCGCGCCAGCGTCACCGGCGTGTCCAGGTCGTAGAAGACCTTCAGCCCCCGACAGGCCTGGTGGGCAAGGCGCGATGCGCTCACCGCATCGGGGCAATAGGAGGTGACGATGACGACATCGGCCTCATTCATCGCCTGCTCGGCAACGCTCTGGATGTCCTGCCAGTCCGGATAAAGGACAATGCTGCCGCCATCCAACTGGTCGAGGTCGCGCGTCCCGGCATAATAGGGAGTGTTGCGTTCGAAGAAGGTGATGGACCAGCCCAGCCCGGCCATCGCCCGGATCAATCCGCGCCACAGCGTGGCGTGCCCGTTGCCCCAAGACGATGTCACGGTAAGACCGAAAATGACCATGCGCATCCGGCAATTCCTCGTCAGGCAGCTTCGTTGAGTCTGACCAGCTTCGACCCCCAGTCTCCCCAAACAACTGTGGTGATCGATGCTGGGTCGATATCGAAACGAAAGCAGTTCCCCAGCGACAGGCCGAGCACTTTGCACACGGCGGCCTTGATGACGTCGGCATGGCTGACCAGTGCAACGCACTGGTTCTGGTATGTTCCGCGGACCTGCTCGATCAGCGAGACGACACGTTGCTGCACGTCCAGCATGGTCTCGCCGCTCGGTGTTCTCGCCTGCTGGCGCTGGTCGTTCCACACCCGCCAGTCGGCATCCTGGTTCAGTTCCTCGAAGGTCTTTCCCGACCAGGTGCCGAAGTCGATCTCATCGAGTTCCTCGCGGATCACGATTTCACCGGCATTGCAGGCGAGTGCAATCGGATTGGCCGTCTCCTGCGTGCGTTCGCGCGGGCTACAAAAGATTGCCGCTATCGCCTCGCGTGCCATACGGTCAGCCAGATGCGAGGCCTGTGCCCTGCCGGCTTCGCCGAGGCAAACGCCCGCCATCCGTCCGGCAAGATAACAGCCGACATTGTCATGCGCGGCGTGGCGGACCAGAAAGAACGTCGTCGTCATTCCGCGGCATCGAGCATCGGCTCGTCCTTACCGGCGATGAAAGAGAGCGTGCGCTGGCGGGCTTCCGCGTCGGTGAACTGCTCGGGCGGCGATTTCATGAAATAGCTGCAGGGACCGGTCAGCGCGCCTGCGATGCCGCGGTCGAGCGCCAGCTTGGCGCAACGCACCGCATCGATCACGACCCCGGCCGAGTTGGGCGAATCCCACACTTCCAGCTTGAGCTCGGCATTCAGCGGCACACCGCCGAAGGTCGTGCCTTCGACCCGGATATAGGCCCACTTGCGATCGGTCAGCCAAGGCACATGGTCGCTCGGCCCGACATGAATGTTGCCGGGCGCCAAGGGAACGTCGATCTGGCTGGTGACGGATTGCGTCTTTGAGATCTTCTTCGATTCCAGCCGCTCGCGCTCCAGCATGTTGAGGAAATCGGTGTTGCCGCCGAAATTGAGCTGGTAGGTGCGATCGATACGCACGCCGCGCTCACGAAACAGGTTGGCAAGCAGACGATGTACGATCGTCGCACCGACCTGGCTCTTGATGTCGTCGCCGATCAGCGGCAGGCCGTGTTGCTCGAAGCGGCGGCGCCACTCCGGCCGCGAGGCGATGAAGACTGGTATGCAGTTGACGAAGGCGCAGCCCGCATCGAGCGCGCACTCGGCATAAAAGCGCGTTGCCTCCTCCGAGCCGACTGGCAGATAGGACACCAGGATTTCGGCGCCGCTGTCGGCGAGGATCTTGCCGACATTGGCGACCGGCTCGTCGGCCTCCTCGATCTCGTCGCGCAGATATTTGCCGATGCCGTCCAGCGTCGGTCCGCGTTCGACGCGAGCGCCGGTAGGCGCCACATTGGCAAAGCGGAAAGTATTGTTCGGCGCGCTGTAGATCGCGTCTGCCACATCGCGTCCGACCTTGCCCTTGGCGACGTCGAATGCGCAGACCACTTCAATGTCCTTGACATGGTAGCCGCCAAGATCGGCGTGCATCAGCCCGGGTATGGGCTCATTGCTCCTTGCGTCGCGGTAATAGGTAATGCCCTGAACAAGGGAGGAAGCGCAGTTGCCGACGCCGACTATACCGATTCGAACTTTCTTCGATCCCACGAAACCGCTGCCTATGCTGTTGAAGGTAAGTTCTTCGTGCCAAACCGCCTTCCTCCCGGATTGTTCCTTGCCGGCTGCAAAAATCGTGCAACCGATAGTGGATCAAAGTAGCGCCCGCCGAGTTGTGCAGCGAGGGGTGAGGCCAACCAGGACGGGACAATGATCGTCTATGGCGACCACAAGCAAATGCAGAGCGCGCAACTTGTTCGCGGCTCAGCGTGCAAAGCGGCCGAGCACATTGCGGACATGCCAAGTGGGATCGAGCGCCACGCAGCCCTGGTCGGCCTGTTCATCAGGGCCTCGGAACTGGTCCAGGGCCTTGCCGATGCTGAATTCGAGGCCAACGGCACGGACCGGAATTCCCCACAGCGGATCGCGGGCGCAAATCTCCTGGTCGGCTTGGCCCGGCACGTGGGTAGATCGTGGGAGGCCGGGTTCACGATCGATGGCCCGGTCGAGGCAGACGTGCCGCGAATGTTGGCCGAACTCGAATGCGATGGCGACATCCTGACCGGCTCGGCTGAGGGCTACGCCCATTACGCGCTTTATCCGGAGAGCTATTTCGTCGCCGCGCGGCAGTCGGGTCTCGATGCGAACACATGCGTAATCGGCATCCGCAGCATCGGCCTGGGGCTTGCAGCGATGGTGGCTGCAGCCATCGGCGCACCAGCACCCGTCAGCGTCCGTCCGACCGGCCACCCGTTTCGCAGGCGGCTTGCCGCCGATCCGGAGTTGATCGGTGGCTGGATGACGAAACCGTCGGCCCGCTTTGCCATCGTCGACGAAGGCCCGGGCCTGTCCGGCAGTTCGTTCCACGCCGTGGTCGCATGGCTGCAAGGGCTAGGCATCGATGCCGGGCGCATCCATCTGTTCCCAAGCCATTTGGGTGGCCCGGGTCCCGAGGCTTCGGCGGACAGTCGCGAGGCATGGACGGTTTGCCAAAAACAAACCGTGGATTTCGAACGCACTTTCCCAGCTGGATCCGCTGTCCCGACGCTGCGGGACTGGGTAGCCCGGACGATCGGCAGCACAGCGGTCAGCCTGACCGAAATATCCGGCGGAGAGTGGCGTCGCTTTCGAGACAGGACGGAGGATCATTGGCCACCCGTTCACCGCGGCTTCGAGCGGCGAAAGTTCCTCGCTTCTGCGGGCCGGGAAAAATGGTCGGTCAAGTTCGTTGGCCTCGGCGAAATCGGAATGCACAAGGCCGAGACCGCCAGGACGCTGCACGATGCAGGCTTTGGTCCGGAAGTCGCCGGGCTGTGCCATGGCTTTCTCGTCGAACGCTGGATCGACGGTACAACGCTGGGCCGGGCAAGGCTTTCGAAAGAAAGAGTGGTCGCTCATCTCGCGCGCTATCTGGCCTGGCGCGCAGCCAATCTGCCCGCCTCTGAGCCGGGCGCCTCGCTGGAGGCGCTTGCCGACATGGCCGTGCGGAATACAAGTGAGGCGCTGGGCGAAAGCCGCGCGGCGGAACTGCAGAACTGGTTTTCGACACAGGCTCCACCCAAGAATATGCAGCGGGTCGAGATCGACGGGCGCCTTCATCCGTGGGAGTTCATCCTTTCGCGCGGCGGAACGCTGATCAAGACGGACGCCCTCGACCATTGCCGGTCGCACGATCTGGTCGGCTGTCAGGACATCGCCTGGGACATTGCCGGCGCCCGCGTCGAATATAGCCTCTCGGACGCGGCGACTGCGGCGCTTTGCAAGGCTGTGGAAGCGAGAGCTTCCCGTCCCGTCGATGCCAATCTGGTCCACTACTACGAGCCCTGCTATCTCGCCTTCCAGCTTGGCTTGTGGAGCATGGCTTTACGATCTGGCGATGATCGGGAACAGATCCGGCTGGCGGCCGCGGCAAGACGTTATACGGCGATGTTGCTTCGGTTCCTGGATACCCAAGGGCACCTGCGGCCCTTCGAGCAGGATCAGTCCAGCCGGCGAAGCATATCCGCTTCCTTTTCGAGGATGGCGGCTACCTCTTCCCGCTGAAGATGCGTCAGCATCAGGCTCACGCAACATTCCAGATAGGTGATGGAGGCGCGCCGCAGGAAGGCAGCCGTCTCTCTTGCGGCCATTTGCTCAATGTCTTTGGCGGATCGCTTCGGATGCACAAATCGTCTCCGTGCCGGTACCCTGGCCGAACCGGAAGCTGGACGGGTTGTTCCCGCGACGAGAAAAAGTGACCGACGATCGGCGCGAAACGACCGTGATCTCCGAGGGGAACGTGGCAAATACTGCCGTCAGGCCGGCAGATTTTGCAGCCGGCCTGATGCAGAATGCACGCTGGTGGCAATTCGCCGTGTTCTGTCGACCGTCTGCGTCGTCTCAAGCTCGGTAAAATAGCTGACTGTATGCATCAAACCTTGCCTGAGCGGCACTTTTGGCGACCAGCCGAGAAGCTTCTTTGCACGGGAAATGTCGGGTTGCCGACGACGAGGATCGTCTTGCGGCAGCGGCAGGAATTTCAAGGCCGATCCGGTTCTGGTCATGCGCCTCACCAGGCCCGCCAATTGCAGGATGGTGAACTCCCCCGGATTGCCGAGATTGACCGGCTGGCGCGGGCTGGGATTGACCTCCATCAACCGGATCAAGCCGTCGACCAGATCGGAAACGTAGCAGAACGACCTGGTCTGCAGCCCGTCGCCGAATATCGTCAGCGGCCGTCTCTCGAGTGCCTGCACGATCAAATTGGAAACAATCCGTCCGTCCGCAGGGTCCATCCTGGGACCATAGGTGTTGAAGATGCGCGCGACGCGGATATCGGCTTTTCCCATTCTCAAATAATCGAAGCACAATGTTTCGGCGGTGCGCTTGCCTTCGTCATAGCAGGCGCGGGGGCCGATGCAGTTCACATGGCCGACATAGTCCTCCCTTTGCGGATGCTGTTCTGGATCGCCATACACTTCGCTGGTGGACGCCTGCAGGAAGCGGGCACCATTGCGGGCGGCGAGCTCCAGCAGATTGAGCGTCCCGATGACGCAAGTCCGCGTCGTGTGGACCGGGTCGGCCTGATAGCGTGGCGGCGAGGCCGCGCACGCCATGTTGAAGATGCGGTCCACCCGTTCGCCAAGCTCCAACGGCCGGCAAATGTCCTGCTTGATCAGCCGAAAATCCGGACGATCGGCGATCGATGCTATGTTCTCCATACGGCCGGTCAGGAAATTGTCGACGCAGATCACGCGCCAGCCGGCCTGGAGCAATGTCTCGCAAAGATGCGAACCGAGGAAGCCAGCGCCGCCGGCGACAAGCACGGTCCTGGTCCGTTGCGCCTTTCTTGATAGCTGCATCTCTATTTTCTCCCGTCTGCGGGTCATGCTGCACTCTCGACATCCAGATCGAGAGCAGAACGTGGCGATTTGGCCCGCGCCAGCAGCGAAACGAATTCGCGGGCTCTCGCGGTGCTGGTGTGGGCTGCCAGGATGAGCACGCGCGCTTGCCTGGCCATGGCAAGCCGGGCGCCGTCGGATTCCCCAGACAGGATGCCGATCACGTCCTCGGTCCTGCGCGCCGTGTGGATCGTCCGCTCTGGAAACAGGCTGTCCAGTCCGGCCCAGCTATCGCTGATGATCGCCGTGCCGCAGGCGGCTGCCTCGAAGAGTCGCACGCTGGGCGACCATCCGGCCGCGATCATGGAACTGCGCGTGACGTTCAACGTGTAACGTTGGCGGCTGTAAAAGGCCGCGTGATCTGCCGGTGGCAGGTGTTCGATGCGATCGACATTGTCCGGCCAGGCAATTTCACGCGGATATTGCGAGCCGGCCACGACGAAGCGGCGCTCCGGCATGCGACGCGCCGGTTCGAACAACAGCGCCTCCAGCGTCGCCTGGCGGTCGGGGCTGTAAGTGCCGAGATAGCCGAGATCCCAGCGGATTGGATCACCGGTTCCGTGGTGCCGTTCCGGGTCGACGGAACAGTAGAGCGGCTCGGCCCGCCTCGCGCCGAATTCCGCCGTCAGACGGGCAAGCGTCGGTCCGCCGGTGAACGAGAAGTAGACGTCGAAATACGGGACCTGCCGCCTGGCAATGTACTCGCAATCATCGGTTGAAAGTTTCGCCAGCGTAACCGGCGTGTCGATATCGTAGAAGCAGAACTGACCCGTGCACAGCGACGCCACGACGTCGATGATTTCAGGGCCTTCAGGAACGAAGGACCCGACGACTACGATATCGGCCTCGCGCAGGCAGCGCGCGAAATTGCGGCGAAGATCATCGGTCGTTTCATAGTAGCGCAAGGCGCAGAAATCGGGATCGCGCAGATCCCGGTGACTTGCGTACCACGGCACGTCGCGTTCGAGAAAGGTGACGCGGTGGCCGAGTTCGCGGAGACCTTTAAGCAGCCCCCGAAAGGTGGTGGCGTGGCCGTTTCCCCAGGACGACGAGAGTGACAGGCCAAGAAAGACGATGTCGAGTGGCTTTGTCATTCCGCCGCCTCCACGGTCGGACGCTCGAAATGGCGCCTGAAAATGGCGTCGGCCAAAACGGCCCGTGTCGTATAAGTATGTTCGCCAAGCACCCGCCGAAGCGCAGATGCCCCGATCGCCTTGGCCCGTTCGGCGCTAAGGCTTTGCATGATCTCGGCGACATCGTCGCCATCGCGCGCGACCAGGATTTCCTCACCGGGTTTCAGGAACAGGTCGACACCGAGCCAGGCGTCGGTGATGAGGCATGCGCCGGCGCCCGCGGCCTCGAAAACGCGCGTCGCAGGCGAAAAGCCGTTGGCCGCCATGCTGTCGCGGCTGATGTTCAGCACCGCCTTGGCCGTGACGTTCAGTGCATTGTGGTCACGCGTGCCGACATGGCCGAGCCATCGGACATTGGCGGGCATCTGCTTGTCGCCCCAGCCCGATCCGCCGAGCAGGAAGCGCTGATCGGCCAGGCGGCTGGCCGGGTCGAGGAAGAAGGCCTCGACGCGCGCCTCGCGGTCCGGCAGCCGGTTACCGAGAAAGGCGAGATCGCAGGCAAAGCGCATATCCTTGCCGACAGGATGATGCGTTTCCGGATCGAGCGCATTGTAGATCGGCACACATTCGGCGGCCCCCATGGCCCGATAGGCCCAGACCACGGGATCGCCGCCGCCATAGGTCAGCACCAGGTCGATTTCCTGCAGCGCGCGATGCAGCGGGTGGTCGGGCTCGTCGCGTAACTGGCCAAGTGTCGCCGGCGCATCGACATCCCAGAACACGGTCAGCGCATCGGCACGGGCGTGATCGAGCACCGCCCGCAGCAGCGCGTCGTCGGCGAAACCGACGCCACTCGCCTTGACGACGATGTCCGCGTCGGCCGCCCGCGCCGCCACCTGCATGAGCGCATTCGGGGTGGCCTCGTAGACGACGACGGCACACCAGTCCGGCGCCTCGATGTCGCGGTTCTTCTGGCGATCGTAGACGTCCGGCTCATAGAAGATGATGTCGTAGCCGAGCCTGGCCAGAGCCTTGAGCAGTCCGCGGTAATAAGTCGCCGCGCCATTCCAATAGGACGACAGCAGGCTCGACCCGTAAAATGCGATCTTCATTCGGCGGCCTCCTTTGCAAGGATCGTATCGGCGGCTTGGCGGTGCCCGCATTCGGCGAGCACGCCGAACAATTCATCCGCCCGATGCCGGCACGTGTGCCGTGAGCGAATAGTCTCGAGGCCCGATGTCGCCAGAGAAGCGGCGAGATCCGCGTCACGCAGCACGGCGCGAAGATGATGCCGCATCTCGAAGCCGGTGTTTGCAAACAGGAAATCGGTGCCCGGCCTGAACAGACGTTCGACATCGGACCACGGCGCCGAAACGAGTGGGATGCCGCAGGCGAGCGCCTCGAACATGCGGATGGTCGGGATGCCGGGCAGGCTTTCGCGATATGGACGCCGCGGGATGTGAACCGTGATGCGGTTCGCCGCGAATGCCTTCGGCACGTCGGCATTGGCGATCCAGCCTTCGTAGCGCAGGCCGGCGGTGGCGAGGTCGGCGAGCGCCTCGCGTGGATAGCGGACGCCGTGGACAGTGCCGCTCAGGCCAAGTTCATGCACCGGGTCGACCAGGAACTCCCTGATTTCGGTGCTGCGCTCGTCGTCGCCCCAATTGCCGATCCAGATCAGGTCGGCGCTACGCTCGATTTCAGGATGCGGCTGGAACAGGTGGTCATCGGCTGCCTCGTGCCAGGTGAAGACCCGCTTGCCCCATCCGGCGCGAAGATAGCTTTCCCGCAGCGCTTCGCCGAAGGCGAGCACGCCATCGTAATGTTCAAGCTGCAAGGCGGAAATCGCTTGCGTGGCCGAGATGGCGCGATGGTGCGTGTCGTGAAACAGCAGCGTGAAACGGCCGCCAATTGCTTTCGCCCTGCCCAGCCGCGCGACAAGGTCCGGCGCGGTCCACTCGTGCACGATCACCACATCGGCATCGGAGATCCAGGCTTCGTGGTCGAAGGCGGCGTCATAGGTGACCGTCATCAACTCCGGAAAATCTTTCCGGAATCGCTCGATCGCGAAGGACCCTTTCTCGGCCAGCAGGTTCGACCGGCTCCAGCCGTCGGCGGGCTCCAGCGCAATCGCCTGGTGCCCACGCGCGACCAGCTCGCGCATGATGCCGCGCAGGAAATGTGCGTTGCCGTGGTTCCAGTCGGAAACGATCGAATGGGTGTAGAATAAAAACCGCATAATCAACTATCCGCCATGGTGGCCAGGGCCGCCTTGTCGTAGACGCCGCGCATGGCGGTCGCCTGTCTTGCCAATGAAAATCTGCGGCTTCGGCGGGCGGCTGCCTCACCGAGTTCTCGCCGGCGCTGCGTGTCGCTGCAAAGACCATTGATGCATCTGGCGAGATCGCCCGGATCGCGCGCGTCGTAGAACATGGCCGCCCCGTCCCACAATTCGCGGTAGGTCGAGATATCGGCAAGCACCAAAGGCGTCGCCGACATTGCGGCTTCCAGCGTGGCCAGGCCGAACGGTTCGTAGAGCGACGGCGATACGAAAATGCCGGCCCGCGCCATCAGCGAGCGCACTTCCTCGTGTGGTAACGGCCCGACGGGAACGGCGTGGCTGAAGCCAACATGCTGGCCGTCCGGCCCTTGCCGCGAACCGGCGACGAAGACCGGCCATTGCGTTAGGGAGGCGGCCTGGTCAAGCACCGCCGCGTTCTTTCCTTCATCCCACCAGCGCGCGGCGGCGAAAACCACCGATTCCCGCCTTTCGCCCTTCGCGCCCGGCCGTGCGCCGTTGCCGACGACGCTCAGCCGCGCGATCGGCCCGTAGCAGGTTTCGAGCATGTCGGCATGGCTGCGGCTCGGTGCAACGACCATGCCTGCTTTGTCGAAACCGCGCCGGTTACGGTCCTTTTGCCAGGCCCACTCGCCGTCCGCCGCCTGTCCCTTGACGGCGTGGAACCATGTCACGACGCAGGAATGCGATACCGCAACGATGGGGCAGGGCACGTCGAGCGCCGCCGCCTGCGTCGGCGCATTGAGATGGACGACGTCGACAGCGTAGTCACGTATGAGTGGGCGCAGCTCCTGCTGCAATGTGTCGAGAACGTGCTCGCTGCGGGTCATCCAGTCCGGCGGCGTGTTGAGCCATGTCAGCGCCGCGAAAGACTGGGCCTCCTCGGCCTGCTGCCTGGACGGTTCCGGACCAAGCCCGGCAAGCACGACGCTGTCGCCGCCGGCGACCAGTTGCCCGGCCAGATCGAGCGTATAGCGCCAGACGCCACCGACGGCATCGACGGTCATCAGTATGCGACGCGGCGGGCTCAGTGTCCGCAACATGTGGCCTCCAATTCGGCCAGCGGACGCGGCCGCTTCTCCTGGATGTCGCTGAACGTTCGGAAGGATGCGAGGTAATGTTCATGCGCGCGCTCCCAGGCGAGGTCGTCGGGCTCGCCCCAAAGTTCGCGGTAGCTCGGCGAACTCGGATAAGGATAGAGCGGCACCGGTTCGTTGGCCCAAACGCCGTTGTCGATCAGGTGCTTTCGCCAATAATCGACGAGCGCGGGATCGTCCTCGACCACGCCGATCAGATTGGCCTGCACGAACGGCACGTGGCGCCTTGCGTCGACCAGCAGCGCGGCCAGCTCCTCGGTGCCCAGCCGGCAGCGTTTCGCCAGCATGGCGCGGCCTTCCACAGTCAGGCTTTCGAGGCCCGCCTCGATCGAGACGCAGCCGGCGGCACCGAGCAGCTTCAGCAATTCCGGCTTCCAGAGGTCGATACGGGTCTGCACGCCGAACTTCACATCGCGATCGACCAGCGCCTCCAGCAATGCCTTTTGCGGCAGGAAGATCTCGTCGATGAAGTAGATGTAGCCGACACCCTGTGCGATCAGCCGGTCGATCTCGGCGATCACTGCTTCGTGGTTCCGGCGGCGATAGGCATCGCGGAAATCGATCTTGGCGCAGAAACTGCAATTATACGGGCAGCCGCGCGACGCCTCGACCTCCGCGCCAAAACCGACCTGGTTGTCGTCGAAGCGGTGATGGTGGTGCGAATGCGCGGCAATCCAGTCCGATGGCCATTCGAGCGGCGGGTGATCGATGAACGAGCTCGCATGCACGCCGCCGTTCGAGACCAGTTCTCCATCCTCGAAATGGGCGGTGGACGGCACCGCGGTCCAGTCGTCGCGCCGGGCAAGTTCCGCGACCACTTCCTCGCATTCGCCGCGCACGACAATGTTGACGCCAAGCTTGCGCAAAGTCGGCGTCGGCGTCGCCGAGCCATGCGGCCCGACGGCGACGGTGCGACCGCCGCGCCCGGCAAGATGATTGAGGAAATCGGCCGGCACGCGCAACTCGGGCGGTGCGCAGCGCCAGAACAGGTAGGTCGGCGCGGTGCTGACGACGGTTATGTCAGGCTCGAATGCGGCGGCGCGATCGGCGAGCGCGGCGTTGTCGAGCTTCTGGATCTGCCCGTCCAGCATCAGCACCTCGTGGCCGGCAGCTTCGAGCAGCGCTTTCGAATAGCCGAGTTCGAGCGGCAGATGCGGCTGGCGGCAGCCGAAATAGATGCTGTCCTGGTAGGTCCAGGACGGATTGACCAGGGCGACCTTCATGCCACGTACCTCGCCGGTTCGGGATGCGGGTCGAGGCGATGACGCTGCAGCCAGTCGGCGAGGTCGCGGATGCCGTTTTGCCACGAGACATGCGCTTTCCACCCCAGCGCCGCCTCGATCGCGCGCGTGTCGGCGACGAAGAATGGTTGGTCACCGGTGCGTTCGCGGTCGTAACGGATCGGAACGTCCCGTTTCGTTATGTCGCGAATCTCCTTCAGCAGCACGCGCAGGCTGACGGCGTTTTCCGGTCCGCCGCCGAGATTGAATGCTTGCCCCTTGACCGCCTCGATCCGGTCCAGCACAGCGCGATAAGCCGCTACCGCGTCGGCAACATGGAGGATGTCGCGCACCTGCTTGCCATCGCCATAGATGGTGATCGGCCGGTCGGAGAACGCGCTAAGCAGGAAATGGGCGACCCAGCCCTGATCCTCCGTCCCGAACTGGCGCGGTCCATAAATGCAGCTCATGCGCAGCACCGCCGTCGGCAGATCGTATGACTTGGCGTAATCGAGGACATACTGGTCGGCAGCGCCCTTGGAGCAGCCATAGGGCGTGCAAAAATCGAGGCCGCGCGTCTCGTCGACGCCGTGCGCACGGATGCCCGCATCGCAGGGCGCGTATTTGCCGTCCTCTTCGCGCATGGCGAGATCGGCGAGGCGGCCATAGACCTTGTTGGTGCTGGCGAAAACGACGGGGATGCGCTTGCCGCTGCGGCGAGCGGCTTCCAGGACGTTGAACGTGCCGCGCAGGTTGATGTCGAAATCCTCGTCCGGCCGAACCAGGCTGGTGGTGACGGCGGTCTGCGCGGCAAGGTGGAAAACTGCCTTCGAACCTGCGACCAGCGGCGTGAGCGCCTTTGCGTCACGGATATCGGCGATTTCGACGGCGAGGCGGTTGCCGTGCTTTTGCGTCAGCCATTCGAGGTTCTGCTCGACGCCGGGACGGCTCAGATTGTCGATGACCAGCACCGGCTCGCCGTCCGACAACAGGCTGTCGGCGAGGTTCGAGCCGATAAAGCCGCTGCCGCCGATAATGGCGATGGGCGCTTCGCGAAAATTGCGTGAATCCGGTCTCATGACACCAGCCCTCGCACTTCGAGTTCCCGCTTCATCTCGGCGCTGCGATCGATGGCGACCGTGTTACGCACCCATGCGACGAAATCGCCGAGCGAATGCTCCAGCCGGTACTGCGGCTGGAAGCCGAGCAGTTCGCGCGCCTTCGAGATATCGGCAAAGCAGTTGCGGATATCACCGGAGCGTGCCTTGCCGAGGATTTCCGGCTGGCGGCCGGGCACGCCCATCGCCTCGGCAAGCAGCCGGGCGACCTCGCTGACCGCGTAGGCGCGCCCGCTGCCGATGTTGATGACGTGGCCGCACGCCTTGGGCTGTTCCAGCGCCAGCCGGAAGGCGAGGGCAACATCGCGTACATGAACGAAATCGCGCTGCTGTTCGCCGTCTTCGAAAATCAGCGGCCGCTGGCCATTGGCGATGCGGGAGGCGAAGTTCGCCAACACGCCGGTATATGGGTTCGAGAGCGCTTGTCCTGCGCCGAAGACATTGAACAGGCGCAGCGCCACCGCGTCGACGCCATAGGCTTCGCCGAAGATCAGCACGGCACGTTCCTGGGCATATTTTGTCAGCGCGTAGATCGAGGCGAGGTCGACCGGTTTTTGCTCGTCGGTGGGCAACGGCGACAGGACTTCACCTTCCGGCGACAGGGGATTCCATTGGCCGCTGCGGATGTCGTCCGGCTGCCGTTTTGCATTGTCGATGCGCCGGCCGTCCGGCGTGGCATAGAGACCCTCGCCATAGACACTCATCGATGACGCAACGACGATCCGTTCGATCGGGCGTTTGATCAGCGCCTCCAGCAACGTGGCAGTGCCGAGGTCGTTGGCGCCGACATAACGGGCGATCTCGTACATGGACTGGCCGACGCCCACTTCAGCCGCCAGGTGAATGATCGAGTCGACATCTTCGACGGCTTCGGCGATGGCGTCGCGATCGCGAACGTCGCCTTTGATCAGCTTGGCACCTGGCGGCAGGCTGATTGCCTCGCCGCCATGCACCTGATCCAGCAGCGCATCGAGAATTGAAACCCCATAGCCATGTTCAACGAGTTCCTGGGCGACGTGGCGGCCGATGAAACCGCAGCCTCCCGTGACCAGTATACGTTTCACGACAGCTCCTTATACGAATGGCTTTGCCGCCCCAAACTTCCGGGCGAAAGGTTTGTTCCCTTGCTTCAACAAAGTTCAGGAGGCTCGCCGGGGTAGGTTTCAACCAGGCGTGGGAACATCGAAGGCTGCTTGGTGTTAGGAGCCATGTTCGACCAACCGCGCGCACATGCCGGGCAGCGATGCATCTGCTGGTTGTGCAACGCGGGGGATCTCGCGGTGGAATCGAAGGGAGATTGCGATGTCTGAATCGAAGACGACCACCGATCACGACGAAATCCGCCGCTGGGCCGAGGACCGCGACGGGCGGCCGGCGGTGGTGCGCACCAAGGGCGAGGGCGGCATATTGCGCATCGACTTCGGCGAGCCTGAAGAGACGTTTGAGCCCGTTGAATGGGACGAGTTCTTCAGGATCTTCGATGAGAACGAACTGGCCTTCCTCTACCAGGATGAGACCAGCGGCGGAAAGACCAGCCGCTTCAACAAATTCGTCGAGCGCAGCCGGAAAAGCTAACATCGTCCAGTTGCCGGCGGCGGCCGTGGTTAGTGCAGCAGGTTTGCTCCACGTGCCTTGACGATGTTTCGCATGATGCCGTTGAGCCAATCCTCTGTCGAGGAACCAGATCGTCTGTTGTCGATTTCGCCGATGGCCTGCTCGAGCGTTCGCTCGACCAGCCGGTCGGAAGCATCCATGTCTCCCAGCAGCAGACGTGCCGCGAGCCGGAGCTTAGGCAGAAGCGAAAATACGTCGTCTGAGGGCTCGGACGCTCGGCCTCCTTTCGATGCCGACGTCTCGGCCGGAAAAAGAGCGTCGAAAACAGCCTGGCCGTCCGAGGACTTTCTGAGACTGCTGGCATATCGAAGGCGCTCAGGAATAACGATGTCTTCATCGCCGCTGAAAAACACGAACGGCACGCCACGGCGCATCAGTTCGTCCGCTATCGGGAATACCCGTCTTCCGTTGAGATTGACGTCCAGGATCGCAGCTTCCGCCTCCTCCGTGTGTTTCGACGCCTGTTCGACCGTCGCCACGGGGCCAAGTACGACGGCGCCCATCTTGCTGAAATAACGTGCAAGATCGCCCGCCAGCATCCATTCGTCCTCGACGATCAGGATATGCAAGCCTTGCAGGTCGCGCACCTCATTGATCCTTCTTCCTGCGGGTTTTACGGCTGTCGGCGCAGACTTGTTCAAAGTGACGAGCCAGAACCTCTTGCAACCGTTCCGCGAGCGCGAGCAGGCGAGGCGGAATGTTCTCAGACACCGGGAACTTGGTCAGGTCCGGCGAGGGCAACAGGATGCGCTTGGCCGGCTTTATTTCAGGTGGTCGTTTTTCCATTGGAACCGCCTCCAAAGTCAAATGTTAATGCCCACCGACGGTGCTTTGTTCCGTTGGTAGACTATTCGCTGGCCGGAGGCTCGGCGCGGTCTTAGTCTAAGGCCCGATTTGGCGGCTTTGTGTTCGCGGCGGTTGTCAGGGGCGTGGCGTGGCATCCCAGAATGGAAGATTTCCCATTGTCGGTGTCGGCGCATCGGCCGGCGGCATTCCCGCGATGGAGGGCCTGTTCAAAGGACTGACCGGCGGCACCGGCATGGCGTTCGTCGTCGTCACCCATCTCAGCCCGGAGCGGGAAAGCCTGCTGCACGAGGTCATCCGACGTTATACCGAAATGCCGGTCGTCGTGGCCGAGGAGGGCGCAGCGGTCCAACCCGACCAGGTCTATGTGATGCCGCAAAACGTCGTCCTCACCATCCGCAAGGGCGCGCTTTCGCTGCGCAGGCCGAACACGCTCAACCGCGAGCGCAAGCCGATCGACATCTTCTTCAGCGCATTGGCCGAGGACCAGGGCGAGTATGCCGTCGGCATTATCTTGTCGGGTGGTGATTCGGACGGCACGCTCGGCGCCAGGGCAATCAAGGAGCATGGCGGGCTGACCATTGCCCAGGCGTCCAACGGTTCCGCCCCACGCAATCCGGACATGCCGCAGAGCGCGATTTCGAGCGGCCTGATCGACATAGCGGCGCCCGCCGAGCAGATCGGTGCAAAGCTTCAGGCGTTTGCTCGCGGCTTCGATGTGCTGCACGGACTGACCGAGGCGGACGACGAACACAAGGCCGGGATGGATCGGGCCCGCGATGAAATCTACGCCATTTTGCGCAGCCATTCCGGTCACGACTTTTCCGGCTACAAGACCAAGACGTTCCTGCGTCGCGTAAAGCGGCGCATGCAGATCACGCAACTGCAGTCGGTCACCACCTACATAGAGCGGCTGAAGAGGGATCCCGACGAGGTGGCGAAGCTGTTTCGCGACCTGCTCGTCAACGTCACCAGCTTTTTCCGCGACGCCGAAGCGTTCAAATTGCTGGAGGACAAGATCCTACCGCAGATTTTCGAAGGCAAGAACGCCTCCGATGCGGTGCGTGTCTGGGTACCCGGCTGCGCCACCGGCGAGGAAGTGTTCTCGATCGGCATGCTGATGCGCGAACGTATGGAGAAGCTTTCCGCGCCGCCGCGCGTCCAGATATTCGCGACCGACATCGACGAGCCGGCGCTCGCGGTGGCGCGTGCGGCGCGTTATCCCGAAGCGCTGCTGCACGGGCTTTCGCCACAGCGTAGGCAACGCTTTTTCAACAGCGACGGCGCGAGCTACGTGCTTGGCAACGAGGTGCGCGAACTGTGCATCTTTTCGCCGCACAGCATTATCCGCGATCCTCCCTTCTCGCGCATGGATATGATTTCCTGCCGCAACCTGCTGATCTATTTCGGCCCGCAGATCCAGAACCGGGTGATTCCAATCTTCCATTACGCGCTGAGGCCGGGCGGCTATCTGTTCCTCGGCACCTCGGAAAGCGTCGGTCAGTACGGCGACCTTTTTGCCACGGTCGACAAGAAGCATCGGATTTTCCAGGCGCGGGAACATTCCACGCCGCGGCCGCTGGTTCTGATCGGCAATGGCCCCACGGGTGCCCTTCCGGTCGGACGCGGCGGCTCGACGAAGGATGCCGCCAGCCATTCACTACGCCAGGCGATCGAGGCTCAGGTGCTGGAGCGGTTCGCCCCGCCTCACGTTCTGGTCAATGGCGATGGCGACATCGTCTACTATTCGGCGAGGACGGGCAAATATCTGGAAGCACCGCAAGGCGCCCCGAGCCGGCAGTTGCTGACACTGGCCCGCCGCGGGCTGAGACTTGAGCTGCGCGCCGCGTTGCGGGAGGCAGCCACGACGCGCCGCACGGTCGTTCGGGAGAACATAGCGGTCGAAGAAGACGACGGACAGCTTCAGTTCATTACACTGATGGTCGAGCCGTACACGGAACGCGGCAATGGCGAGCCCCTCTACCTCGTCCTGTTCAATCCGGTGGGACAGGCCCAGATCCGCTCCGATCCGGCACGCGAAAGCCGCGGCGCCGAAGATGCGACCGATCTCGAACGGGAGTTGCGCGACACGCGCGATCGGCTGCAGTCGACCATCGAGGAATACGAGACCGCGCTGGAGGAAGTAAAGTCTTCGAACGAGGAACTCGTCTCCGTCAATGAAGAGGCGCAGTCGACCAATGAGGAGCTTGAGGCCTCGAAGGAGGAGATGCAGTCGCTCAACGAAGAGCTCAACACCATCAACGCAGAGCTGACTGGCAAGATAGAGGAACTCGACCGCGCCAACAGCGATCTCAGAAACCTGTTCGAAAGCACGGAAATCGCCACCATCTTCCTCGACCGCAATCTTGTGGTGCGGACCTTCACTCCCGCCGCGTCGTCGTTCTTCAACTTGCGTCCGTCCGATGTCGGCCGACCGCTGACCGATCTTTCGAGCCAGCTCGACTACCCCGAGTTGAAGCGGCACATCCAGGCGGTGTTCGAGACGGGAGAGACCCTGAACCATCACCTTGCGCGCGACGACAAGGGCCGCTTCTACTTGGTTCGCATCAACCCTTACCGGGACAAAGGCGGCAGCATCCAGGGCGTGGTCGTGACCCTGATCGACGTGACGACGCTGGCGCAGGCTGAAGAGCGTCAGCAGGTGCTCATCTCGGAGCTGAACCATCGTGTCAAGAACATGCTGGCGGTCGTCGCCAGCATCACCAACCGGACGCGTGAAAACTCGGCCTCGAAAGACGAGTTCGCCGAAGCCTTGATCGGCCGGCTGCAGGCGATGTCACGAGCCTACAGTCTGCTCTCGCGAGAAAGCTGGACGGAAGCCTCCGTCGAGGAACTGCTGCGCCATGAACTCGATCCCTTTGGGGCCGAACGGTTCGAGCTCGATGGCAAGCGGGTAAGCCTCAAGCCTGTGCAAGGGCTCTCCTTCGGCATGGCAATTCATGAGCTGGCGACGAATGCCGCCAAATATGGCGCACTGTCGAAACCTGCCGGGCGGATAGTTGTCAAATGGTCGGTGGCGGATGGCACCTTCAAGCTCGTCTGGCGCGAGAAGGGCGGCCCCCGCATCAAGGAGCCAACCGACAGCGGCTTCGGCCTTACCCTTCTGCGTGGAGAAATCGGTTACAGGCTGGGCGGAAAAGTTGAAACAAGTTTCCGCTCAAATGGTTTGGAGGTGGAAATTGCATTCCCTCTGACCCGCGAGGGCTCGTCGTGACCGGAAAGGTGCGTGTGCTGATCGTCGAGGATGAATGGCTGATCGCCGACGACGCGGCGGCTTACCTGCGCAAGGCCGGCCATCAGGTGGTTGGGCCGGTTTCGTCGGTGACGGCGGCCCTCCGGCTCGTTGGCGAAGGCGGGATCGACGCGGCGCTATTGGATATCCAGTTGAACGATGAAACCAGTTATCCGGTCGCGGAGGCATTGCGGGGGCGAGGCGTGCCGTTCGCTTTCCTCTCCGGGTATGGCGAACGCGAGATTCCGGCCGGGTTCCGCGCTTGCAGGATCGTGCAGAAGCCGGCGAGCCAGAGTGCGATCCTGAATGCCGTGGATGAACTCGCGCGAGCCGGCTGAGGTCATGATTTGAACCAAGCCACATCCGCATAGTGCGTGCCTGCCGCGAACAACGAACGCCTAGGCAACAATCCGCACCGGTACCGATTTGGCGGCCGGGACATGAGCCTTCTCGGCTCTGTGCCAGAGAGGAATCAGCGGGTTGAGCTCGGGATAATAACCGGCGCAATTTCCCTCCGGCACTGAGAAAGGCGTGATGCGCAGCCCGCGCACGCGGCGCTCCACGCCATCCTGCGCATTGGCTTCGAGATCGACCTCCTGTCCCGCGCTCAAGCCGAGGCGCTGGATATCCTTCTCGTTCATCAACAGCACCATGCGTGTGCCGCTGATGCCGCGCAGCCGGTCGTTGTAGCCGTAGACGGTCGTGTTGAACTGATCGTTGGAGCGGACCGTGATCAGTGTCAGCACATCGCGGCCGACGACATCGATGTCAGGATCGGTTTCAAGGCCAGTTGGCAGCTTGAAATTGGCCTTCTTGTTCGGCGTCTCCCACACCCGCTTGCTCGCCTTGATGTCGCGATGGAAGCCGCCGGGCGTCAGGAAGCGCTTGTTGAAGTCGCGGAAATGCTGGGGGTAGCAGCGCTCGATCTCGTCACGGATGCGGGAGTAGTCGCCAACCCATTCATCCCAAGGGATCGAACTCCTGCCCGGCACCGTCGCCTTGGCAAGTTCGGCGACGATCCTGGGCTCGGAAAGCAGATGCGGCGAAGCCGGAGGTCGCGATCCGAACGAACCATGGATACAGGCAGTGGAATCCTCTATCGACACCCTTTGATCGCCACTCGCCTGATGATCTCTTTCCAGCCGTGACAGGCAAGGCAGCAGATAGGTTGTCCGGCCGGCGATGAGGTGGCTGCGGTTGAGCTTGGTCGCGATCTCGACATGCAGGTCGAGCCCACGCCAGGCTTTCTCGACCAGGCCGGTTTCCGGCACGGCCCGCACGAAATTGCCGCCGAGCCCGACGAAGCCCTTGACCGATCCGTCCATGACGCCTTCGCAGGTCTCGACCGTATCGAGACCTTTCTCACGCTTCGGTTCAAAGGCGTAGAATTCGGCGAACTTGTCGAGCGGGACGAGCTCGGGTTTTTCCGATATGCCGACGGTGCGCTGTCCCTGGACATTGGAATGGCCGCGCAGCGGCGAAATACCGGCGCCGGGTTTTCCGATATTGCCGCGCATCATCAAAAGGTTGCACAGCATCTGGACGTTCTCGGTGCCGTGCCGATGCTGGGTCAGGCCCATGCCGTAATTGCCGATCACCGCGTTGGCATGGCTGTAGACCTCGGCGACATGCTCCAGATCGGCCTGCGCAATGCCCGATCGGGCGACGATATCGCTCCACTGGGTGTTGCGCAGGAAGGCTTCGAACTCGGCGAAGCCATGCGTGTGCTCGGCGATGAAAGCCGTATCGAGGGCACGCGTCCTGCCGCTTTCGCGGGCGGCATCGTCGAGCGCCAGCAACGCTTTGGCGATACCCGTTATCGTGGCGATGTCGCCGCCCGAACGGACCTGGAAGAAGTCGCTGGACATTTTGGTGCCCGGTCCGGGCGATAGCATGTCGATGGGGTTTTGCGGATTCTTGAAGCGCTTCAGTCCCCGCTCGGGCAAGGGATTGAAAGTGAAGACGGGCACGTTGCGTTGACGTGCCTCTTGCAGCGGATGCAACAGGCGCGGCGCCGTCACCCCGGTGTTGTGCCCGAAGAAGAACATCATGTCGCATTTCGCAAAGTCTTCGAGCTGCACGGTCCCGACCGGCGAGCCGATCGATTCCGGCAAGCCGACCGAGGTCGATTCATGACACATGTTGGACGAATCGGGCAGGTTCGAAGACCCGTAGATCCGCGCAAAAAGCTGATACATGAACGAGGCCTCGAGCGAGGCGCGGCCGGACGTGTAAAATACCACCGATTTGGGATCGAGCCGTCGCAATTCGGCAGCTATGTCGCGGAATGCATCGTCCCAGGAAACCGGTTCGTAACGGTCGACGGCGGCATTGTAGCGCATGGGCTCCGTAAGCCTGCCCTGTTTCTCCAGATCGTGGTCCGGCCAATCGAGCAATTCCGCCACCGAATGCTCGGCGAAGAAAGCGGGTTCGCAGCGCAGCTTGGTCTGGTCCCACATCGTCGCCTTGGCGCCGTTTTCACAGAATTCGAAAGGCCTCGGCTGAGCTGGCTTTGCCCATGAGCAAGACACGCACATATAGCCGTCGGCCTTGTTCTGCTTGAGCAGCGTGCTCCATATCCCGGACAATAGCAGGCCTTCGCCACGCGCCTTGCGGACCAGCGATTTGAGCGATCCCCAGCCGCCTGTCGGGTGGTCGTATTTCTTGGTTTCAATGCGATCGGTTACCGCGGGTTTCATGCAAGCCACTCCCTGTAGAAGAGCACTCATACGAACCCGCCGTGAGGCTGAATGTTCCCGGCCGGCTCCGTCCCGTCACGCAGTCCGTCTAACCGGAACCATTTCCGCCATCGTTTGTTCGGCTCAAAGAAAGGAGCCGTGCGAAATGGAGCGACGTAACGCGTTAATTGCAATTGTGATTTCGGCCATCATCATCGTCGGCTTCCTCATAGGCTTTTTGTACGGCGATATGGGCTGGCAGACTTCGCCGCTCAAAAGAGCCGCTGAACAGAACCAGGGTGGCAATGCTCCGGCCGATACCTCGCCTGCCGCCGGCATCAAGAAGAACCCCAAGGAAAATACCGAAATGCCGGGCCAGCAGTGAAGGCGAGTCCAGCCATGAAGTTAGCCAATGCCACGAACTGAAACGGGTTCCTGTTTTTGCGGCGCCATAACGGCGCAAATGCGCGGCGAGCCGTTCTGGGTTTGCTCCGATCACGACGACGACTGTCGCAAGGCGATAGGAAGCCCGCTAACGGTGTGGGTCGGTTATCGGCCTTCTGAATTCACCTTGCTCACCGGCATACCGAAGACCTTTTCGAAAACCCCCGGTGTGCTCCGGTCCTTCTGCGCGGATTGCGGAACATCGATCGGCTATGTCGACCAGGGCCTGCCCGACGAACTCTATCTGGCGATCGGCTTTCTCGATCACCCCGAACGGTTTCCGCCACAGGCCCACGCATACTGGGACATGAGGTTACCCTGGGTCGACTTTCCAGACGAGCTGCCGCGGGTGGGGGTGTATTCGAGGCGGCGAGATCCGGCCTTCGGAAATCCGGCGGAACGCTAGCTTTCGATCCCCTTGCTGGTTGGAAAACGCGCCATTCGGGCTTCGTACGAAAACGACAATTGGCGCGCGGCTGAAAACGCGCGATCATGTGTCAATGGGCCGCCGTTTGGATGACAAGCTCGATTGCAAGGCGTGCGGGACGATCCTGATGGAGATTCCCGACAACCCGAAGGATTCCACACCGATCTATTGCAGCAATTGCGGCGCCTATCTCGGCGAATGGGGCGATCTGCAGGAGGACTTCTTCAGGCAGGCGTTCGGTGCCCAGGCCTTCGATCTGAACAACGGAAACATCATCAAGAAATAATCCTGGATTGTGCGGGCACCCCGCCGGCCCCAAGCCACGGCCTGTGGACCCGGCTCGTTGCGGCAATCGCCGTTCGTATCGGACCCTCGGGAACCTTTCTCCCGAGCCGCTTGTTTGGGTGGCGGAAGGAGAAACGACATGAGCACGAAACCTCCCCCTGTGCCGCCGAAGAATCTGAGCCCAAAGGGCGCCGGTGACAAAAAATCGGTAGCAGCCGACCAGGCACCGCAATCCACCGTCCCCGATCCCGACAAGCAGGGTCAGCAAGGCAATACGAAGGTCAACACCACTCATCAAGGCAACGTCCAGGATCGCTAGGCCATGTCCACGTCGAAGAAAACTCCTGCCAGCATCCGCCAGGGCGGTCCCGGCGCCGCGCACGAAAACGCCAAGAAGCCGCTGAGCGTCGAAAAGCCGCCGGCCGATTCAGACCTGCGCAGCCACAGCAAGGTCTCCGGCGGCGGCGGCGAACGCGACAGCCACCATACCCATGACCCCGAAAAGAAAGGCGACACTCGGCCGGCGCATCAGGACAAGTGAAGTCGGGCGGCGACGCGACTACCGATGGGGCTCGAGCGAAATGTCAGCGGGGACGGCGCGCCAAGGCAATCGGCACGACGTTGTCGACATTGATCACCGGCAAATCGAACAGCATCGGAAGCCCCCGCGTCGCGGCCATTTCCACGATCAGCTCCTCGATGGAGTGATCGGTCAGAAGGGTTTCGACGCCCAGCCGGATCATCGCCGCCAGCTTGTGCACCGGCACCGGCACGGACTTCGCCCGGTCGTCGAGCAACTTGCTGATTTCGATCACGACGTCGGCGTCGATATTCCTGGGCAAGTCTCGCATAAGCGCCTCCCCGCCAAACGAAACGAAAAGCCCGCCGCACCTTTCGATACGGCGGGCGATCCAGTAATGCGCACCGGCGAGGGGATCGGGGGTGGGCGTGCCGGCGCGCGCAGATCGCAAGTAATTTTAGTTAAATCCGCCAACTTCGATGTGTCACGGAAAAACGTCTGTACGTTTTTTACCGAACCGCGCGGATCGTTAGCTGTCCCCGCCGTCGCGCGGCGCGGCAGCACAGACGGCGCGATCCTCTGCCCTCCGGACAGCGAGCTCAAACAGTATACATTATAGACTTGAAATATCTTGCCAGGTGATCCAGCCTGTGCTCCACTTGAGCCGGGAACATGGCTGACAGGTCGATTTCTGCCGATATATGGCTGCATTTCAACGGCACGACTGCGAGATCACAGCCTCAAACGATATACGAAATCTTCGCATGGGAAGGCGTGGATGACGGAAACGATAGAGCTCAAACGGGTTGGCGATGGCAATCTGCGTGCCCAGGTCTATCAACAAGTCCGGCTGACGATACAGCATGGCGAATTGGCGCCTGGCCAGAAGCTGGTCGATGTCGATATTGCCGCCCGGCTCGGCATTTCCAGAATGCCTGTCCGCGACGCCTTGATGCAGTTGGTGCATGAGGGCTATCTCGTCGGCACCACACGCGGCTTCACGCTGCCCACGCTTACCGCAACGGATGTCGCCGACATCTTCGAGGTCCGCCGGTTGCTCGAGCCGCGGGCCGCCGCGCACGCCGCACGGACACTTGACGCCGCTGGCCTCAAGACCCTGGCAGCCGCGCTCCGGGAGGCAGAGGCTGCGGCCGCAGATGGCGATGCCGACCGCTTTTTCCAGGCCAATTCGGCATTCAGGAATTGTTGGCTTGGCGCGGTCGCGAACGAGCGTCTTTCACAAACGATTGCCCGCTTCGCCGACCATGTACTCGTCGTCCGTTTAAGGACGCTGTCGCACCAGCCGACGCAGGCCGTGATCGTGGCCGGCATGCGCGCCATCTACGAGGCATTCGTCAAACGCGACGCCGTCGCCGCTTACGACTGCATGACGCACTTCATTCAGAACGCCGAGGAGCGTTTCATGAAGCTGAGCCCACCGTTTCAAAACTCCGACGGCGAGGGCAAGAACATGTCACGGCGGGGGAAATCATGATCAGGAAGCAGCACCCGCTGAAAGGGCCGAACAGGTTCAAGCTCGGCGTCTTTTCCATGAACGCCGATGGCGGCCTGGCAATGACCACCGTCCCCGAGCGCTGGCGTGCCCGCTGGGAAGACAACCTCAACTCCGCCTGCATCGCCGATCGCGCCGGCCTCGAGTTTCTGCTGCCGATCGCCCGCTGGCGCGGCTTCGGCGGTTTGACGCATGTGCGGGAATGGTCGTTCGAGACGTTCACCTGGGCGGCGGGTCTTGCTGTCGCCACCGAAAACATCGGCCTGTTCATGACGGTGCATGTGCCGCTGGTTCATCCGCTGCAGGCTGCAAAAGCGCTGGCGACGGTCGACCACATCTCCAACGGGCGTGCCGGCTTGAACATCGTCTGCGGCTGGAACCCGGACGAGTTCGCCATGTTCGGGCAGACGGTCGGCGAGCGGACCTACGATCAGGCCGAGGAATGGATCAACATCATCGTGCGTGCCTATCAATCGAGGGAGCCGTTCGACTTCAGCGGCGAGTTCTACGATCTGAAGGGGGTCGTCAGCCGCCCGCCAAGCCTGCAGGCGCCGCGACCGGTGACCATGAACGCCGCCTTCGGCGCGCCGGGGCGCAACTATGCGGCGCGCCACTGCGACTACCTGTTTTCGACTTTTTCCGAAATTGCCGACGGCCGTGTGCATGTGGTCGACATCACCAACCGAGCGGCCGAAGTCGGACGCGAAGTCGGCGTCTATACGGTTTGTCACGTCGTCTGCCGGGAAACCCAGCAGGAAGCCGAGGATTATTACCGGCATTACGCGCTGGAATGCGCGGACGAGGGCGCCGTCAACGAGCATATGCGCAAGAAGAAGGAATTCGCGAACTCGCATGATGCGAAGGCCTTCACCGAATATCGGCAAAGGTTCGCCGGCGGTGCTGGAACTTTCCCGCTCATCGGCACGCCGGAAAAGATCGTCGACGACCTCACTGCGATCATGGACCAGGGTTATTCCGGCGCCGCCCTCACATTCGTCAACTATACCTACGAATTGCCCTTCTTCTGCGACCGCGTGCTGCCGCTGATGCGCCAGGCCGGACTTCGAGTAAATTGATGCCGGCGGCCGCCATTCCGACGCCGTGGGCGGATGGACACGACGCCATCAATCCGCGCGCCTTCAAGCAGGCAATGCGGGCCGTGGCGGGCTCGGTCGCCATCCTCGCGTCGGAACATGACGAGATCGGCTTTTGCGGCATCACGGCGACGGCTCTCTGCTCGTTCAGTGCCGAGCCGCCGTCGCTGCTGGCCTGCGTCAACCGCGGCAGCACCTTTGCCTCGGCCATTCGCGAAGGCTTGCCCTTTTCGGTCAATCTTCCCGCCGGCGATCAGGAGAACGTTGTACGTGCCTTTGGCGGCATGACCAAAGCCAAGGGTGCCGCGCGGTTCTCGTCCGGATCATGGGTGCGTGGCGAAACCGGCGCGCCCTTGCTTGTCGGCGCGCGGGCAATGTTCGAATGCCGGGTGGCCGAAATCATTGTGCGGGCGTCGCACATGATCGTCATCGGCATCGTCTCAGGCGTCGCGCTGGACCGCGCTGACCGATCGCCGGTCTTCTACGCACATGGACGGTTCCTGACAGTAGGAGATGATGCCAGTTAACCGCCGTTCGCGTGGCGGCGCAGCGATTGTAATTTTCAGATCGGCCCGATCATGGGCGAACTATCAAAGGGAGTACGGCAATGCGCATTTGGAAATCCCTTGTTCTGGCTGCACTCCTGTCGGGTGTGGCGGGTATCGCCCCGGCCGAGGAGGTCGTCCTCAACGCCGTGCATTTTACGCCGACGCAGAACGGCTATGCCCAGAGCTTCCTGAAGTTCGTTCAGAAGGTGAACGAAAAGGGCAAGGGTGTGGTCCAGATCAACGTGCGTGGCGGGCCGGAGGTCATTCCGCCGATCCAGCAGGGCGCGGCGCTCAGGAGCGGCCTGATCGACGTGATCGACACGCCGGCAGGGCAGTTCCTCGAGCTCGTGCCCGAAGGCGAGGTGTTCTCCGCATCGACAAAGACGCCGTGGGAGGTTCGCGAGAATGGCGGCTGGGACTTCATCAGCGGAATTTTCGAGAAGAAGGCCAATGCCCATCTGCTGGCGCATGTCGACGCGGGCTCGGGCTTCAACGTCTTCACCATCGACGAACCCAAGCTCAACAGCGAAGGCAGCCTTGACTGGAGCAGCCTGAAGATCCGCTCGTCGCCGCTCTATCGCGATTTCCTTGAATCCCTGGGCGCAACGGTGATCGTGCAAGCGCCAGGGGACGTCTACACCTCGCTCGAGCGCGGCGTCGTCAATGCCAACGCCTATACCGTGTTTGGCTATGCGTCGTTCGGCTGGGACAAGTTCACCAAATACCGTGTCGACCCGCAATTCTTCAAAACCGACGTGCTGATCTCGATCAACAAGGCCAAATGGGACACGCTGTCGCCCGAGGCGCAGAAGCTGCTTGCCGACACGGCCGTCGAATACGAGCGCGCGAGCTATGACGCCAATCTTGCCGAGTCGGAAAAGCAGGCACAGGCGATGATCGACGGCGGGCAGAAGGTGATCAGCTTGACCGGTGCCGGCCGCGACAAATTCCTGGCGGCTGCCACGCAGGCGAGCTGGGCGAGAATGGCCAAACGCGATCCCACCAACATCGATCAGTTGAAGAAATTCTTCCAGTAGCCGAGCGGAGGCTGCCTTGTAAGCGCTCCATCAAAGCTGGGCAAAAGCGGGGCAACGGTGGACATGAGGGTCGTCGGACATGGACAGATTGTTTGCAGCGATTGCGAAGCTGAGCCTTGCGTTGGCGGCGACGGCAAAAGTGGTGCTTGGCCTCATCATCGTCGCGGTGGTTGCTGATGTATGCGTCCGCAATCTGGGCCTGAGGCCGCTTGCCTGGGCAGTATCGGCGACGGAATACGGCCTGCTTTACGCGGCATTCCTGCCGATGCCCTGGCTGGTCCACAGCAAGGGCCATGTCTTCGTCGAGTTCCTGCGCCAGGCGCTGCCGATGCGGGCTCGGGCGGTGCTTGAAAAACTGGTCTATCTCGCCTGCATCGGCGTCAGCCTCTACCTTGGCAGCGTCGCCTTGTTTTCCCTGACAAGCGCCGTGGCGGGCGGCGAATATGAAACGCGCAGTTTCGACATGCCGAAATGGCTGGTCTTTCTGCCCATCATGCTCGCCTTCTACCTCTCTGCGCTGGAATGGCTCAGATATCTCCTCGGCCGTGACACGCTGTACACGCTCGATCCGCTGGAAATGGAAGGGCTCTGACCGGTGGCCTGGCTGTTTCCATTCGCCGTGCTTGTTGGCACCATCCTCGTGTTGATGGGGCTTGGGCTGCCGGTCGCCTTCGCTTTCTTCGTCACCAATGTGATCGGGCTGTACCTGTTCTTCGGCGGTTCGATCGGCGTGACGCAGATGGTCGCCAACTTCTCCGACGCCGTCTCGACCTATGCGCTCGCTCCGCTGCCGATGTTTCTTGTCATGGGCAGCCTGTTCTTCCGCTCCGGCCTCGGCGAGAAGGTCATCTACGCGCTCGACCTGTGCATCGGCAATCTGCGCGGACGCCTCGCTTATGTCGTTCTCGCCGCCGGCACCATCTTTTCCGCGCTGTCGGGCTCGAGCCTCGCCAATACCGGCATGATGGGTTCGCTGATGGTGCCGGAGATGCTGAAGCGGGGCTACAAGCCGCATATGGCCTACGGCCCGGTGCTTGGCGCCGGAAGCCTTGCCGTCATCATCCCGCCATCCTCGCTGGCCGTCTTGCTCGGCTCGCTGGCCCAGATCGACGTAGGCGCGCTGCTCATAGCGGGGGCTTTGCCCGGGCTGCTCCTCGTTGTCATGTACGCGGCGCTGATCTTCGCACAGACGAAGATCGATCCGGACGCCGCTCCGCACTATCCGGTGCCCGCCGTTCCTGCGGCCGAGAAGGTGAGGGCGGTCGCCGTCAACATCATTCCGATGAGCGTCATCGTGTTCATGGTGGTCGGCACGATCATCCTTGGGATAGCGACGCCGACGGAATCGGCGGGACTCGGCTGTGCCGCCGTTTTCGCCTTGTTGTTTGTCTACCGACGGTTCAGCTGGTCGGTTGTCTGGAAGTCGCTGGACGATGCGATGAAGGTCACCGGCATGACCTTCCTGATCATCTCGGCTTCGACGACGTTCTCGCAGATATTCGCCTTCTCCGGCGCCTCCAACGGCTTTATCCAGTTCATCGTCGGCTACGATCTTGGACCGTATCCCATGCTGCTCATGATGGTGCTCGTCATCCTGCTGCTCGGCATGTTCATGGATCAGGTCTCGATGATGCTGATCACGCTGCCGATCTTCCTGCCGATCGCCCAGCAATTCGGCTACGAGCCGGTATGGTTCGGGCTGATCCTGCTGCTCGCCTACGAGGTCGGCTTCACCACGCCGCCGTTTGGTCTGCTGCTGTTCATCATGATCGGTGTTGCGCCGAAAGGCACATCGCTCAAGACGGTTGCCATGTCAGCGGCACCCTACATCGCGCTGACGCTTTTGCTGATCCTGCTGATTGTCCTCTTTCCGCAGATCGCTCTCTTTCTTCCGAATTTGATCTAGTCGAACTCGATCCAGCAGGTGTCCAAATGCGCTTTGCCTATCTTGCTTTCTTCCATGATGACCGCGAGGCAAATTTGGCCATCGCCGGTGAAGACGTTGATGCCGTGCGGCGGGTGATTGCATCGACGCCGGGCCTTGCGCTTGCAAACATCTATCTGCCCGAAGTGGCGACGGACATGTTCAACAAGGATGGCCCACCGCCGGTCTTTGGCTTCCAGCTCTATTTCGACGAATTGGCGGACATGGAGGCGGCGCTGGCGCCGTCCGGCCATCTGCAGGCGCTTGCCGCACCGGGTATGCTGTCGAGCGTCGCCGGTTCGAGGCCGACGCAACAGGCTATGTGCGTGCGTCCGTTTCCCGTCGACGACGCTGGCGTCCAGACGTCGGGGCTCCCCTGCAGCTATCTTGTCCACTATCCCGGGCCGGCCGAAGACATGAATGTCTGGCTCTTCCACTATGTGACGCATCATCCGCAATTGATGCGGGGCTTCCCCGGCATTCGCCACATCGAGGTTCTGTCGCGACTGGATTGGTGCGGTTCGCTGCCCTGGCCGCGCATCGACCATATGCAGCGCAACCGGGTCATGTTCGACAGCCCCGCGGCATTGACGCACGCCCTGCAGTCGCCGGCGCGGCTGGAGATGCGCGCCGACTACAAGACTTTCCCGCCGTTTTCAGGCGGCAGCCGGCATTTCCCGATGTCGACGGAAGCCGTGCATCCTTTGCCGCGGGCCACATAGCGCAAACAGGTTTTGCCGACGCCGAAAAACCTCTGGAGATTTCATGTACGACTTTCGCAAGAAATGTGTCTCTCTCGATCGCCTCATCGGCACGTTCTGCGCCATCCCGCACCCGGTGGCGGTCGAAGTGGCGGCCGCCAGCGGGGTCGATTTCCTGTGCATCGACTGGGAGCATTCGCAGATCGGCCGCGAACGGCTCGAGGATCTGGTTCGCGCCGCCGATGTCCACAAGGTTCCCGCGATGGTGCGCGTTCCCGGCCACACGCCGGAATGGATGGCGGCCGCGCTCGACGCCGGCGCGTCGGGCGTCCTGGTACCCCGCGTCTCGACGGCCGAGCAAGCCCGCATGGTGGTCATGGCCTGCCGTTACCCGCCGGTCGGCGCACGTGGTGTCGGCCCGGGCCGCGCCGCCGGTTATGGCTACAGGATTCCGGACTACCTCAAATCGGCCAACGAGGTCCTGACGGTCGCCATCCAGGTCGAGACGGCCGAGGGCCTCGCCAACATCGACGACATCGTCCAGGTCGACGGCGTCGACGTGGTCTTCATTGGCCCCGGCGACCTGTCGGTCTCGATCGACGCCATGGGGCCGGCCGGCCAGGACAAGCTCAATGCCGCGATTACCAGGATTGCGGCCGTAGCGCGCGCGGCCGGCAAGGCCGTCGGCATCTTTCGCCCTTCGGCGGATGATGTCGGCAAATGGTCGCGGCACGGCATCAGCTTCTACATGCTGGCCAGCGACACGATGTTTCTCGGCGCCGGCCTTGCCGCCGGCGTCGCCTCGGCGCGCAGCGCCTCGTAGCAAGAGTTTGCCATGAAGATCATCAAGACCGACGGTGTGCTGTCAGTCGAGGAGGAGCAGCTGCGCTACCTCGACGGCTTGAGCGCCGAGTTTGTCGAAAAGACGCTGCTCACAGAAGATGCCCTGATCGAACACTGCCGCGACGCCGACGCATTGATGGTATTGCGGGAGCCGATCACGGCTCGCGTTTTGGCGGAACTGAAGAACCTCAAGGTCATCGGGCGGTTCGGCGTAGGGCTCGACTCGATCGACGTCGAGGCCGCTAGCCGTGCCGGTGTTCAGGTAACCTACGTGCCGGACGCCAATCTGGTGGAAGTCAGCACCCACGCCATGGCCCTGATCCTGGCCTTGGCGCGCAGGCTGAAGCAGTTCGACAGCGCGGTGCGCGCCGGCCGCTGGGCGGCGATGACCGACGGTGCCGGCATCACGCGGCCGGACAGGCAGATTCTCGGGCTGATCGGCTTCGGCCAGATCGGGCGCCTGACTGCCGAGCGGGCGCGGGTCTTCGGCTATCATATCATCGCCTACGACCCGCATATGCCGGCAGAGCGCATCACGGCCGGCGGTGCCGAACCGGTCGGCTTCGACGAGCTGCTAGCCAGGGCCGACATCGTCTCGCTGCACGTTCCAGCGACACCGGAGACCAGAAACATCATGTCGGCGGATGCCCTGTCGCGGATGAAGGAAGGAGCGATATTCATTAACGTGTCCCGCGGCGGCCTCGTCGACGAGGTCGCGTTGGCGGATCTGATCCGGCGTCGCCATCTGGCAGGCGCGGGCATCGACACGTTCGAGCAGGAGCCGCCTTCGCCCGACAATCCGCTGCTGGCGCTGGACACCGTCCTGGTCAGTCCACACGCGGCGCACTACTCGACGCAGTCTTACGCGGAGGTTCGCAACAAGGTGTTTGCCGACGTCGCAGCGGTCCTGCGCGGCGGCAAGGCGGTATATCCGGTCAACCGGGTGTGACCAATTCCCGATGCCGGCACCATCCGCTGCCTGCCGACAGTTCCACCTTAACGTTCCGGGGCAGGCAGCCTTGAGCGCGACCTCGGCAAGCGGATAAAGACGGGAACGGGTGAAGTGAATTCGCATTTTTTGCCGACAGCGCCACATTTTGTTCTTGCTTTGTGCCGGCAGCTATGCTACTAATTTACGTATGGTGCTGATTCGCACCGAGGACCCGCCGCAAGGCGGTTTTTTTTGTTTCAGGTTTCAGCGCCGTCCGTCGAGGCCCTGCTCGGCTTGTTGCGGCGCTCGACGATGTAGATGTGGTCGGCGACCAGCACCACGTTGCCATGCTGGTTGATCACCTCGCAGCGTTCCACGACCCGGCCTGAATCGGGTCGCTTCGGGTCGTCTTCCTTGGCCGAGATGGTGGTGCGGGTCCTGATCGTATCGCCGATGAACACCGGCTTGATGAAGCGCAGCCGGTCGTAGCCATAGGAGAAGGCGACCGGGTTGACGACGCTTGCTGTCAGCCCGACGCCGACCGAAAAGACCAGCGTGCCGTGCGCGATGCGCTGGCCGAACGGCGTCGTCTTCATGAACTCGGCGTCCATGTGATGGGGAAAGAAATCACCGGTATGGCCGGCATGGACGACGAAATCGGTCTCGGTGATGGTGCGCCCGCTGGTCATGCGCGACGAGCCGATCTGGTAGTCCTCGAAATAGACAGTCTGCTCCAAGTCAGGGCCTCGCCGCGATCGGTGTTGCCGGCGCCGCGCTCGATTGGTAGGCGGCTTCGACCAGCGCCATGGTGTTCCAGCCGTCCTCGACGGAACTGACAAGCTCGGCGTCCTCGCCCGACGCGTAGCGCTGGACATTGGCCATGCGGCCGGCAAAGGCGTCCGGAAACCATGCGCCGACGAGTGGAACCGCAATCCAGTCCTTGCCGCCTTTGGGGTAGATTTCGAGGATGTCCGGCTCGCCGCGCGGATAGTCGAGGTTGACGCCCAATTTGAGGTAGGCGGCGCCTTCGGTGCCGCAGATGCGGAATTCGCAGGCCTGGTGTTTTCGACCGAATTTGTGATCGTGGTTGATCGACAGTGCACAGCGCACGGTGTCGCCATAGTCGAGGATCGCGCTGGTGCGCGTTTGCGCAACCTTATGGCCGGGATGGCCGAGCGTCTTGGCGTGAACCCCCTTGGGGTCGCCGAGCAATTGCCGGATCAGGTCGAGATAATGGATCGAATGCATGGCGATCTCGACGCGCGGCGCCTGCAACAGGAATTCCCAGAGCTGCCAGGGTGTCGCAAGCGCCAGCCATGCGTCGAAATCGACCACGTCGCCCAACCAGCCCTTGGCGATCGCATCCTTGAGCGCCAGCATCATCGGCGCGAACCGCAGCTGGAAATTCACCGCGGCCTTGAGGTCTTTGGAGCGGCAGATTTCGAGGATGTCAGTCGCCTCGCTGAGATTGCTCCCCATAGGCTTCTGGATCAGCGCCACCGCACCATCGGGCAGCGCCCTGAGCACGCCGGCATGATAGGCCGGCGGTGTCGCCAGATCGAAGACGGCGTCCTTTATTGACGCAGCTTCTTCGACCGACCGGTAAGCGGTGACGCCCCATTTCTGCGCCAGTTTTTCGGCCTTGGCCAGCTCGGGGTCGAACAGCCCGGCAACCGGGAAACCGGCTTTCCCATAGGCCGGGAAATGCGCATCGCCGACGATCGAGCCGGCGCCGAAAATCACGATCGGCCTGGGCTTTGACGGTTGTGCCCAGGCCTGGGAAAGCGAGGCAGGATCGAAAATGTCATCAGTCATAATGGAAAACTTCGTCCATCGACGCCCACCACTCGCCCTCCTTGCGGGTCGGCAGCGGCTCCTGGCACGGCATGCACAGCGCCCACCATTCCTGCGTCGTGGGATCGGCGGCCATCTTGGCCATGTCGGCGGCGAAATCGGTGCCATGGTACTCGAAGGTGCTGAACAAAAGGTGCTCCGGCTCCCTCAGATAGATCGAATAATTCTTGATGTTGCAGGCGGAAATCATCTTGAGGACGTCCGGCCACACAGCAGCGTGAAGCCGCACATATTCGGCGACTTTCTCCGGCTTGAGGCCGAGCACCATTCCGATTCGCTGCATGTCCGCCTCCTATTTCGCTATCGTCGTGGTGAATTCCGCGATGCTCTTCGCCTTGATCGCATCCCAGTCCCAGTCGATGCCGATGCCTGGCTCGTCCGGCGCCAACGCGTGCCCGTCCTCGATACGCATTTTCTTGCCGGTCAGCTCGTCGAGCTGGGGAATATACTCGACATATCTGCCGTTCTGAACGGCGCATGTCAGGCTGACATGCAGTTCCATCAGGAAATGCGGGCAGACCGGTATGTCGAACGCCTCGGCCGCGTGCGCGACCTTCAGCCACGGCGTAATGCCGCCGATGCGGCCGACATCGACCTGCACGATCGAGCAAGCGCCCTTTTGCATATATTCGCGGAAATGCCGGATCGAATAGAGCGACTCGCCGATGGCGATCGGCGTCGATGTGGCACTCGACAGCCGCACATGGCCGTCAATGTCGTCGGCCGGCAGCGGCTCCTCGATCCAGGCGAGGTCGAGCTCACGCAGGCGCTCGGCCCGGCGGATTGCCTCGTCGACCGAAAAGCCCTGGTTGCAGTCGGTCATGATCTCGTAGGAGTCTCCGACCGCCCGGCGCACCGCCGTCAGCCGAGCAAGATCCTCGGAACCGTGCGGCTTGCCGATCTTGACTTTCGAGCCGCGAAAACCCTTGGCCTTGGCGGCCAGCGCATCCGCGACCAGCGCCTCGGTCTCGATATGCAGCCAGCCGCCTTCGGTCGTGTAGAGCGGGCAGCGGTCCTTGGCGCCGCCGGCCAGCTTCCACAGCGGCAGTCTCTGTTTCTTCGCCCGCAGGTCCCAAAGAGCAGTGTCGATGGCCGCCAGCGCGATTGCCGTGATCGCGCCGATCGTCGTGGCATGGGTGGCGAACTCCAACTCGCGCCAGATCGCCTCGATCATGTCGGCGTCGCGGCCGATCAGCCGCGGCGCAAGGCGGTCGGCCAGCAGTCGCATCACCGACGAGCCGCCGGTGCCGATCGTGTAGCTGTAGCCGGAGCCGACCGCGCCGTCGGCATCGGTGATGGTGACGATCGGTGTTTCCTGGCTGACAAAACTCTGGATGGCATCGGTGCGCTTGACCTTAGGCACCAAGTCGACCATGCGCAGTTCGACTTTCTCGATCTTTGCCATGATTTTAACCTCGCAATGTCTTGCCCGTTTCAGCAGAAAACAGATGGGCCTGCGACAGGTCCAGGCTCATCTTGACCCGGTCGCCGGCTTTGAGCGGCTTTGGATTGAGCATCCGTGATACCCAGTCGCTGCCGTTGAATTCGGCGAACACCAGCGTCTCATTGCCGAGCGGCTCGGTGACGGTCACCGGCAACTCGACCTGGTGGACGTCGACATCTTCGCCGGAGCTGATGCCGTGTCCGGTCGGATAGATGTCGTCGGGCCTGAGGCCGAACACGACCTTGTCGCCGGTTTCGACATTGGCTTTGAACTGGCTGGGCAGAGGCAGCTTCTCGCCGCTGGCGAACAGCAGCTGTCCGTCGTCGACAACCGCCTCATGCAGGTTCATCGGTGGCGAGCCGATGAAGCCCGCGACGAAGCGTGTCTGCGGCCGGCGGAAGACCTCGTCGGGTGTGCCGACCTGCTCGATAAAACCGTCACGCATGATGACGATGCGGTCCGCCAATGTCATCGCTTCGACCTGGTCATGGGTGACGTAGATCACCGTCGACTTGACCTTGGCGTGCAGCTTCTTGATCTCGGTGCGCATCTGCGTCCGAAGCTTGGCGTCGAGATTGGAAAGTGGCTCGTCGAACAGGAAGACATCGGGATCGCGCACGATGGCGCGGCCCATGGCCACGCGCTGGCGCTGTCCGCCGGACAGCTGCGACGGCCGGCGGTCGAGCAACTGGTCGAGGCCGAGAATGCCGGACGCTTCGGCGACGCGACGGTCCATTTCTTCTTTCGCGGCGCCGGCGATCTTGAGCGAGAAGCCGAGGTTTTCGCGCACCGTCATATGCGGATAGAGCGCGTAGGACTGGAACACCATCGAGATGTTGCGCGAGCGCGGCGGCAGGTCGTTGACCATGCGGCCGCCGATCTCGATGACGCCGTCGCTGATCGCCTCGAGGCCGGCGATCATGCGCAGGGTTGTCGACTTGCCGCAACCGGACGGCCCGACCAGCGCGATGAACTCGCGGTCGGCGACCTCGAGATCGATGCCGTGCACCACCGCCACCGGGCCGTAGCTTTTGGTGAGATTCTTGAGCGATACGGTTGCCATGTCAGCCTTTCACCGCGCCGGAAGTGAGGCCGCCGACGAGGTGTTTCTGGACGATGAAGGTAAGCGTGAGCGCCGGTATGACCATGACCACGGCGAGCGCGCACATGCCGCGCCAGTCGATGGTGAATTCGGCCGTATAGTCGAGCAGGCCAACCGGCAGGGTCTTGGAGTTAATCGAGCGTGTCAGCTGCGAGGCCAGCGCGAACTCGTTCCACGAGGTGAGGAAGGCAAAGATTCCGGCCGAGGCGATGCCGGGCCCGGCGAGCGGAAACTCGACCTGCCAGAAGGCCTGCCAGCGCGTGCAGCCGTCGATCTGCGCCGCCTCGGCAAGGTCTTTCGGTACCTGGCGGAAAAAGCCGTCGATCAGCCAGATGGTGAAGGGCACATTGAGCGCGACATAGACCAGGATCAGCCCGAAATGCGTGTCGATGATGCCGAGCCGCGCAAAGACGAAGAACAGCGGCAGGGACAGTGCGATGCCGGGCACCGTGCGCGTCAGCATCAGGCCGAGAAACATCGCCGACTTGGCTTGGAAGCGATAGCGCGCAAAGGCATAGCCGCCCGCCATGCCGATGGCGATGGCGATCAGCGTCGAGGTCACCGAGATGATCAGCGAATTGCGGAAATAGTCGAGCACCGGAATGCCGCCCTTGCCGACGCCGCTGAACATGGCGACGTAGGCATCGAGCGAGAGTTGCTGCGGAATCCACACCGGCGGCTTGGCCATGATCTCGACAGTCGGCCGCAGCGACGACAGCACGATCCAGATGCCGGGCAGGCAGATGACCAGCATGGCCAGGAACAGCCCGATGCCATGGACGATCCGGAGCGCTTTGTTGCCGGCGCGATGCAGGCTGTTCTGGTCCATCCTCACCACTCCGCCGCGATCTGCGTGCGCGCCGCGGCGAGCTTGCGGTAGAAATAGACGGTGAACAGGATCGACAGCAGGATCGAGAAATAGGCCATGGCATTGGCCATGCCCATTCTGGCATCGCCATAGGCGGTGCGGGCGACCAGCGTCCAGACCAGCTCGGTGCGGCCGGCAGGGCCGCCGTCGGTCATGATCTTGACGATGTCGTAGGCGCGCGCGACGTCGAGCGAGCGGATGGTCATGGCGATGAAGGCAAACGGCATGATGAACGGCCAGGTGACATAGCGGAATGTCTGCCATGGCGTGCAGCCGTCGACGCGGGCCGCCTCGACCGGTTCGCGCGGCATCGCCAGCAGCCCGGCTAGGATGAGGATCGCGAACACCGAAGTCGACGACCAGATCTCGGCGGTCAGGATGGCGATGAAGGCGAGATTGCCGTCGATCAGCCACGGGATGGCGCGATCGGTCAGGCCGAGCGCCTGCAGGGCGTTGTTCACCAGGCCGATATTGTCGTTGAACATGAATTTGAACTGGAAGCCGACGAGGATCGGCGAAAACATCATCGGAAACATCATGATGGTGCGCAGGACCCGCTGGCCGCGCGAGGCTTTTTCCACCAGCAGGGCCAGCCCGAGCCCGATCAGCATTTCCAGGTTGAGCGCCACCGTCAGCAGCACCACAGTACGGGCAAAGGCGATCCAGAAATCGCGGCTGGTCAGGATGGTGACGTAGTTGCGGGCGCCGATGAAGACCCAGAACGTCTCAGGCCTGGTCAGCCGGAACGGCGTGAAGCTGGAGTAGAGCGACAGCAGCAACGGCACCACCACCACGGCCGCCAGCACGATCACCGCCGGCAGCAGGAGCAGCAATGGTGGCGAGGGTCTCCAGCCTTTCATGGCGATCCGGTTCTGGTTGGTGCCCGGACACCGAAGCCCGCCATCGGCGAGCTGGGATCAAGACAAAGCGGGTTGCGCATGGTTCGAAAAAAGTTCGGGGGCGCCGCTCTTCAATGAGCGCGGCGCCCCCTTGGGAGAATGGTCAAAGCTTGCCGGCGTCCTCGAGGATCTGGGTGGCCTTGGCGGCAGCGTCGTCCAGCGCCTGCTTGGATGTCTTGTCGCCAAGGATGGCGGCCTGCAATTCGGGATAGACGGCGTTGGAGATTTCGATCCATTCAGGTGTCTGCGGCACGGCGAAAGCGTGCTTTGCCTCTTCCTGGAAAGCCGCCAGCACTTCCTTCTTGTAAGGATCGTTTGCTGCCTGCTGGATGTCCCAGTCCCACACCGCCGTGCGGGTCGGCAGAGGTCCGCCTGCTGCCTCGAGCTTCTGGCTGTCCTCATTGGTCAGGAACCAGACCAGCGACGCGGCCGCTTCCTTGCTGGCGCAGTTTTCGGTGACCGAAAACCCGTGGTGCCCCGACCAGCCGGTGCGAATGCCGGCCGATCCCTTCGGCGCCACCTTCACGCCGACATTGCCGGCGACCTTCGACGACTTTGGATCGTTGAAGAAGCCTGCCCAGCCAGGCCAATCGAGGTTGATGGCGACGGTGCCCGAGGCAAAGCCCTGGCCGAGATCGTCCCACAGATAGTTGGTGGTGCCGGCCGGCACTGCCTTGGCCTTGTAAAGATTGACGAACCAGTCGAGCGCGTGCACGCCGGCCTCCGAATTGAATGCGGGCTTGCCGTCCTTGTCGAGGTACTCGCCACCGTCGGCGATGAGCATCTCGTAAAAACGGCCGTTGATCGCCTCTTCCTTGCCGGCGAACTGGGTGCCATAGAAATCGGGCGGGCTGGCGAAGAATTCCGCCTGCTGGGCGACCTCGTCCCAGGTGTCGGGCGGTGTCAGTTCCTTGCCGTACTTGGCCTTGTAGGCGGCCTTCTTGGCTTCATCCTGATAGAGGCTCTTCTGGTAATAGAGCGCCGAGACATCGAACTGCGCGCGCGGCAGCATTACCAGCTTGCCGTCGAGCGTCGAGGCCTTGATCGTCGACGGCACGAAGGCGTCGATCTCCTCCTTCGGCAGCAGCTTGTTCAGGTCGGTGTAGATATCAGGATATTGCGGCGCGAAGGACGAGTGGTTCGAGCCGACGCACCAGTTGATGCTGCCGGAGGCGATGTCCGACTTGATCTCCTTGTCGAGCTCGAAGTGGTTCTTCTTCGAGATCACGTTGACCTTGGCGCCGGTCAGTTTTTCCCATTCGCCGATCCGCGCGTAGAGCCCTTCATATTGCTGGCCGCCGATCAGCTTGGCGTCGATGGTGACGCCGTCGAATTTGCCGGGCAGTTCGGCAGCAAGGGCAGCACTAGCACCAAACGCGAGTAGCGTTACGCCGGCCGACAGGCCGCAAAACAGTTTCGTCATTGGTATCCTCCCAAAGAGCCTGCATCGATCGCGTAGCGAGGTCGATCGGCAGCTTCATTCATATACAAACAAAACATTTATAGGATCGTCAAGCCGAAAGTTCTTTCGGAAGCAAGGCTGTTGCGTATATGAAAAGTGAAATTCACTGGAGAGGCGCAATGGCAGAGGACGAGGAAGACGACCGGTATCGAGCCCCGGCGCTGGACAAGGGGCTCGACATCCTCGAGCTGCTGGCCGGCGTCGACGGCGGCCTGACGCAGGCGGAAATCGCCAAGAAACTCGACCGCAGCCCGAATGAGTTCTACCGCATGCTGGATCGGCTGGTGCGTCGCGGCTACGTCACGCGGCCGGATGGCGACCGTTATTCGCTGACGCTCAAGCTGTTTGGCCTGGCGCAGCTGCACGCGCCGGTGCGCCGGCTGGTTTCCTATGCGACGCCGCTGATGCGCGAACTGGCCGAAACCACACAGCAGGCAAACCAGCTCGTCGTCTTCGATCGCGGCTCCGCCGTGGTCATTGCCCAGCAGGAAGCGCCGGATTACTGGGGCATCTCCATCCGCGTCGGCTCGCATATCAGCCTGTTCGACACCGGGTCCGGCCATGTGCTGCTGGCGTTCCGCCCGCCGGAAGAGCGGCAGATGATGATTTCCGAACATCTGCGCAGCACCGACAAGCCACCGCAATCGCCAGAGTTTTTCGCTCGCCTCGATCAGATCCGGGAACGCGGCTACGAGATGATGGCGTCGATGCAGACGGCCGGCGTGTTCAACCTGTCGACACCCGTTCTCGGCTCGGACGGCAGGGCAATCGCCGCACTGTCGATCCCCTACATAACCCTGGTCAACGCACCCAAGGCGCCCGACGTCACCAGGACGATAGAGCTGCTGCTGGCAGCGACCGAAAAGCTGTCGCAACTGGCGGGATCGACTGTCAAGCAATCGCGATGAATTCTTATTTGAATGAAGAATTTCTCCGTGAGATGATCTCGAAGTCGCCAAGGAGGAGCGCGCCGCCATGATCTTCGACACCCATCTGCACCTGATCGACCAGTCCGCCCTGCGCTATCCATGGCTGGCCGGCGTGCCGGCGCTCAACCGCGATTTCCCCTACGACGAATATGCAGTCCAGGCCCGTCGCGCCGGCATCGGGGCGGCGCTGCACATGGAAGTCGATGTCGATCCAGCCGACATCGAGGCCGAAACCGGCCATGTCAAAGCGCTCTCGCAGCAAAAGGGCAGTTTGTTGAGGGGAGCGATTGCCTCCTGCCGTCCGGAAGAGCCCGGCTTTGCCGCTTATCTGGAAACGCAGCGCGCAGATCCTTTCGTCAAAGGCTTTCGCCGCGTGCTGCACGTCGTGCCGGATGAACTGTCGGAAGGCGCGCTGTTCCGCGAAAACATCAAGCGGCTAGCCGGCACCGGCCTGACCTTCGACCTGGTCGTTCTGCCGCACCAGATCCCCAAGGCGATCGCACTCGCCGATCTCGCGCCGGATGTGCAGTTCGTGCTCGACCATTGCGGCGTGCCCGACATCAAGGGCGGTGCCGAGCACCCCTGGCGCGAGCACATGGCGGAGATCGCGCGGCGCCCGAACGTCGTCGGCAAAATTTCCGGTGTGGTCGCCTATGCGGATGCCGGATCCTGGACGGTCGATACGCTGCGTTCCTATGTCGAGCACACCATCGCATGCTTCGGCTGGGAACGCGTCGTCTGGGGCAGCGACTGGCCGGTCTGCACGCTTGGCGGCGGGCTTGCGACCTGGATTGCGGCAACGCACGCGCTGCTTGCCGGCACCAGCATCGATGAACGGCAAAAGCTGCTCTCCGGCAACGCCAAGCGGCTGTGGAGTTTGTAAGCAGCTTCAGATCGTCGCCGACACGTGCCGCTCGCGGCCGTAGAGCGAAACCAGGAGCACGATGACCAGGCCAAGTGCCGCCTGCACGGTCGAGGGCCGGAAGCCGAGGCCGATCAGGACACGTCCTGTGCGCAGGCTATGGTCGTGACCGATGCAAGTGCGGTTGCGGCCATAAGGCCGCGGATCAGGCTGTTCATGTTCTCCTCCGTTCGGTTGTTTTCAGGCTCCTCCGCCGGCAACGCCGGACACCTGCGTCGAAAGGCTTTCCCGAAACAGGCGATTGAGATCGGCAACGACGCGAGCGGCATTGTGCCTTTCGCTCAGGCCGAGATTGATGCGATCTGACGCCGCCTGCTGGAAGGACATGTAGCCGTCGTGCCGCGGCCTGACCCAGGCACCTTCGAGCGTGGCTCGGGTGTCCTTGTAGAAATTGCCGGTGGCAGCGTTGACGGCGGCATCCTCCCAGGCTGCCGCATGGCCGGGCTGGCCGCCGGCCGAGGCGTAAGGGCCGCGCTGCACGTCACCGCTGGCGATCCAGTAGGCGAAGTCGATGGCCGCCTGCCTGGCCTTCGAAAAAGCTGACACCGCAATGCCGGTCCCGCCGAGCGCCGAGCCTTTGGGGCCGGCATTGCCCGCGGCCGGGATATCCGCGAAAGCCAGGCGGTTGGGTCGAAACCCGGCGATGGCATAGGAGACATAGCCATAGATCAGCGGTGCACAGGCGATCCGTGATCCCGATCCGGCCATTTGCTCCAGAACCGCGATCGGATCCATGCCAAGGCATGCCGGATCGACGAGGGCCGCGATCTCGCGCATCATCTCGAAAACCTGCTTGCCCGTTGCCGGATCCACATGGTCGCCGGGGCCTTCGCCGGCGGGCCGGCCGAGATTGCCGGCAAGCGTGTAGAACACCATCAGCGCATGCGGCGGCCTGAGCGGCAACAGCACGTGGCCTTGCCGGGCCAGATCGAGCGCATCGGCCCAGTTCGCCGGTGCAGCCGAAAGCATGTCCGGCCGCCAGGCCTCCACCTGGCTGGCCGCGTCGATCGGAAACGCCCACTGCCTGCCTTGCCAGTTGTAGCTCGGATAGGACCGGCCGACGCTGCCCGTCGCAAGTGCTGCACGTTCGGCGTCCCGGCCGGCCACATCGAGCGGCGTCAAACAATTCTCGGCGGTGATCTGGCCGACATGCGGATGGTCGATGACGATCAGATCATAGGCACGGGCCAGTTCTTCGACCGGGAAGGATTCGAAATCCTGCAGCGAGCGCTTGTCCCATTCGATGGCGACGCCGGTGCGTTCCGTCCACAGCGCCGAACAGGCGACCATCGGATCATAGCCGCGCGGATGGCTCCAGGTCATGCCTTTGAGCGTCACGTCGCTCACAGCCCGAACTCCTCGCGGATCTTTGCGCTGTGCTCGCCGATGCGTGGCGCGGCCCGCTCGACCTTGGCGCGGATGCCGTCGACCCTGAGCGGCGAGCGCGTGGTGAGGATCGAAACGTCATCCTCGCGCGTCACCGTCTGCAGCATGTCGAGAACCTTGAAGCCTTCGCTGGCCATCATTTCCGGCCAGGTCAAAACCTTGGCGCACCAAATGTCGGCGGGCTCGAGGATGGCAAGCCATTCGTCGACCGTCTTGGTTCCGATCTTTTGCGCGATGATCGCCTTGATCTCGTCGCGGGCGGTGAACCAGGTCGACGGCTGGTCGCGGTAGGGCGCAAGCTCTTCGAGGCCCAGAAGATCGGCCAGCTTCGATATCGGCGTCATGGCGATCGCCAGATAACCGTCCTTGGCCGGATAGACGCCGTAGGGCGCCGACAGATAGGCATGGGCGCTGCGGAAAGATGACCGCCGCGGCAGCCGGCGTCCGTCATTGAGATGCGTCGTCAGCACCTCGAACTGGAAGTCGACCAGTGCTTCGAGCAGGCTGGTCTCGACATGGCTGCCCTTGCCGGTCACGCCGCGCCGCACCAGTGCGGCAAGGATGCCTTGCGCGGCGGCGGAGCCGGCCAGCATGTCGGCGATGGCCAGCCCGAAGGGCACCGGCCCCTGGTCCTCGTCGCCGTTCAGCCACATCACGCCGGAGCGGGCCTGCGCCAGCAGATCCTGCCCGGGCCGCTTGACCCAGGGGCCTTCCTCGCCATAGCCGCTGATCGAGGCATAGACCAGGCGCGGATTAATCTTGCGCACCGCCTCGTAATCGAAGCCCAGGCGTTCGATGACGCCGGGCCTGAAATTCTGGATCAGCACGTCGGCCTTGGCCAGCAGGCCGCGCAGCGCCGCAAGATCGGCCTCGTCCTTCAAGTCGATGGCAAGGCTTTCCTTGGCGCGGTTGATGGCATGAAAAATGGTGGAATCGCCACCGATCTCGGTGTCGCTGAGATAAAGCCGGCGCGACAGGTCGCCGCCATCCGGCCGTTCTATCTTGATGACGCGGGCGCCGAGGTCGAGCAGTCTGAGTGAACAGTAAGGCCCGGACAGGAACTGGCTCATATCGACGACGATGAGCCCGGTCAGCGGCAGTTCGGCAATGGCAGCCATTGCCTATCTCTCCGTCTTGCCGGCGAAATCGGCCGGATTGCGGTACTTCACCGTCTGCAGGTGCTCGCAATAAAGCACGAGCTCGCCTTCGCCCTTGAAGACTTCATAGCTGGCGCGGATCAGCCCCATTTCCTTGTATTTCGGCTTCTTGTCGAGGTTGGAGCGGATCGAATAAATCGTGTCGCCGATGAACACCGGCTTGATGAAGCGCAATTTGTCGTAGCCATACGAAAAGGCGTTGATGCAATTGGTGGCGACGAGCCCGAGCCCGGCCGAGAACACGAAGGCGCCGGCGACCAGCCGCTTGCCGAAGATGCCTTCCGTTTCGGCGAACATCTGGTCCTGCACGTATGGATGGATGTCGAGCACCAGCGTATTGAAGAGATGGCTGTCGCCCTCGGCAATGGTCCGGCGCAGCGAACGGATCTTCTGGCCGACCGGCCAGTCTTCGTAGAACCAGTTCTCCGCGTTCCAGACGGGAAGGTCGGCGTGTTCCTTCGGCATGTTGGCGGGGTGTGTCGATGCCACGCCCACGGTTGGCGCGAAACCGCTCATGACGACTTTCCCGGGCAGCGGGAATCGTCCATCAGGGCGCGCCGCAGACCAGCGAAATGCATGATCGATCCTCCCGTCAATCTTCTTTTGTGAATAGTATTTTCACATATGGGGTTGTGTTGCAAGCGAGTCTCGGCGAAATTTTGCTGCGATCCGCGGCGGCCAACGCCGGCGGAACAGGAGGAAATGATGCAGAATGCCTGTCTGGTTTTCGTCGGCAGCCTCAATCGCGACGCCCCATATTTTCAGGGCGCGCGCGGCGTCGGGCTGGGCGTCTATAGTTTCGACGAGGGGGCGCTGGAGACGAAGAAACTGGCCGAGACGGGAGGCATCGACAATCCGACCTTCCTGTCGGTGACGCCGGATGGCTCCTACATCTACGCCAATTCCGAAGTGTTCACCTGGCGCGAAGGCGTGGTCTCGGCCTACCGTTTCGACAGGCAGGCCGCCACGCTGTCCTACATCAATAAGCAGCCGACGCTGGGCAGCATAACGGCGCACAACACCATCACGCGCGACCGGACGAAGTTATTGGTCGCCAATTACGGCATGGGCGAGGGTGGCCCCGATCGCTCGGTCGTGGTCTTCGGACTGCGCGACGATGGCGGCCTGACCGCGCCATTGTCGAGCGTCGCCCATAGCGGGACCGGACCAGACCTCGCACGCCAGGAGCGGCCGCATGCCCATAGCGTAACCGAGACGATTGCCGGCGGTGTTGCGATCGTCGCCGACCTCGGCATCGACCGGCTGGTGTCCTACCGCATCGGCTCAGACGGCAGCCTGACCAAACTGGCCGAGTCGGCGCTTGCGCCCGGCGCAGGTCCGCGCCATCTCGCGCTGCATCCGGGCGGCCGCTTCGTGTTCGTCATGAACGAACTGGATTCGACGGTCGTCTCGCTGGCGCTGGACGAAGCATCAGGCAAGCTTACAGTGGTCGACAGCAAGCCGGCCGTGCCGGCCGAGGCACGCGACGGCAATCACTGTGCCGACATCCAGATCTCGCCCGACGGCCGCTTTCTCTACGGCTCCAATCGCGGCCATGACAGCATCGCCGTGTTTTCGATCGACCAGCAAACCGGCAGGCTTGCCCTTGTCGACTATACGCCTTGCGGCGGTGCCACGCCGCGCAATCTGGCACTGACGCCCTCGGGCGGCCATCTGTTCTCGGCCAACCAGAATGCCGACCGCATCTCGATTTTCGCCCGTGATGCCGCAACCGGCCGGCTGACCGACACCGGCCGATCTATCGGCATCGGCACGCCGATGTGCGTGAGGATCGTGCGTTGACGCGATCTCAGAACTCGAGCGCCTGCCTGAGTGCCGGGCCGCTCCTGACGCGCAAATCGAGGTCGGCCTCGATATGGTCGATGTGGTGCAGCATCAGCGCGCTGGCGCGTTCGGCATTGCCATTTTCCAGCGCATCGAGGATCTGCGTGTGCTCGTTGTGGCCGCAGCTCGAGATACCCGAGCGGCCATAGAGCGCGATCACCAGAGATGAACGAGCGACCAATTCCTCCATGAAGCGCTGCAGGATGACGTTTCCCGCGACCGACGCCAGAAGCAGGTGAAAATCCCCCGACGCCTTGATCTCCGATCGCCTTGCGTTCGGTCCGCGTTCGGCGATGAAACGGCCCTCTTCATCGAGCTGGGCCTTGAACGCAACGACATGCGCCGGCGTCATCCGCCCGGCGGCGGCAATCGCGATGCCGGGTTCGATCAGCCGGCGCGAAGCAAAGACCTGCCGCGCTTCCTCCGGCGACGGATTGGCGACGAAGGCGCCGCGATTGCGCTCGGTGCGCACCAATCCCTCGAAGGAAAGCATCTGCAGTGCGGCGCGCGCCACGGTGCGGCTGACATCGAACAGCGTGCCGACTTCGCCTTCGGAAAGCTTGGTTCCGGGCGCCAGCCGGCGATCGACGATCGCGTCGCGCAACTGGTCGCGGATCGCCTGCGCGCGATCCTCGTTGGCGGCCTCGATAGCAGGGAAAGTCTGGTCGGCAATGTTCATGGCGGTGATCCTGCGTACTTCTACCCTGAATCGCATCGCTTGGACGAGAGACAAAGTGAATACAGGGATGAAAAAGATTGCATGCGATTTTTGCGAGGATCGGCGGCGATCGCCTATAATTTGTGCATTGCACAAGGATGCCATATCGGCAGCCATGTCGATGCAGCCCTGATTTCTTCGAGGATTCAGTCGGTTGGTGCGGCGGCGCGGAACTGGCACGCATGATGCTTTGGCTAATCCGACCAAAGGGGAAGCTGGATGTCCAAAGCCGCCGAAATCGACATTGTGTCCGTTTCGAAAGTCTATGGCACGACGACTGCCGTCGAAGGCATCAGCCTGAAAATCCCTGCGGGAACCTATTGCTGCCTGCTCGGTCCGTCCGGCTGTGGCAAGACCTCGACGCTGCGCATGATCGCCGGGCACGAGAGCATATCGAGCGGCGATGTGCGGCTCGGCAACACAGTGGTCACCGACCTGCCGCCGGCCAGGCGCGGCACTGCCATGATGTTCCAATCCTACGCGCTGTTTCCGCATCTCGACCTGATCGACAATGTCGCGTTCAGCCTGAAGATGAAAGGCGTCGGCAAGGAGGAGCGCCGCGCCAAGGCACTCGACATGCTGAAGCTGATGCAGATGGAGGCATATGCCAGCCGCCGTCCGGCGCAGCTTTCGGGCGGCCAGCAGCAGCGCGTTGCTCTTGCGCGCGCACTGATCACCGATCCCGAGGCGCTGTTGCTCGACGAACCGCTTTCGGCGCTCGATCCGTTCCTGAAGATCCGCATGCGGGCCGAACTGAAGAAGCTGCAGACGTCGCTCGGCATCACTTTCGTCCACGTCACCCACAGCCAGGAAGAGGCGATGGCGCTGGCCGACCTGATCGTGGTCATGAACGACGGCCGTATCGAGCAGGCGGCGCACCCTCGCACGGTGTTCGAGCGGCCGGCCACGGCCTTCGTCGCTCGTTTCATGGGCGACCACAATGTCATCTCCGGCCGCGTCACCGGTAGTCGTGACGGCATGGTTGTTTTCGATGTGCCCGGCGGTGTCACGCTCGCCGCCAGCGGGCAGGGCAGGGCGACCGGGGAGCCCATCGACATCGCCATTCGCACCGACCACGTGCGGATCGGCGAGCCGCCGGCGGCGGGGCTCGGCTTCACCGGCATCGTTTCAAACGTCGAGTACCGCGGTTCGACCGTGAAGCTCTCGGTCAATGGCGCGGGCATCGAGGATTTCACGGTGATCGTCGACGACACCAGCTTCTTCGCCAGCCCGGTTGCCGTCGGCGACGCAGTGCCGATCGCCTGGGACGCCGAGGACGCGATCGTCCTTGGCCGTCTCGATTCCTGAAATCCAGCATAACCAACCAAAACAGGGGAACTGAACATGACCAACACCACAGACAAGAAGACTGGAATATCGCGTCGCTCGCTGCTCAAGACAGGCGCCGCCGCCGTCGGTTTTGCCGCCGGTTCCGGCGCCATATCAGGCTTTCCAACCATCTGGGCGCAATCGAACATCACGTTGCGCCAGTTCGGCACCGGCGTGTCCAACCTCAATGCCATCGCCGACAAGTGCAAGGCGGATCTCGGCATCACGCTGGAGATGACGGCAACCGATTCCGATGCCGCCGCCCAGCGCGCGGTAACGCAACCCGACAGCTACGACATCGCCGATATCGAATACTGGATCTGCAAGAAGGTGTTTCCGACAGGCGTCCTGCAGCCGATGGATGTCACCAAGCTGAAATACTACGACGAGCTCGTGCCGCTGTTCAAAACCGGCAAGCTGACGCCGGACAGCGTCATCGCCCAGGGCACCGCGCCGCACACGGTCGGTTACGTCGAGGCGCAGGACAGCAAGGTATTCGCCAAGGCGCCGACCAATTGGTTCACCATGGTGCCGACGATCTACAATGCCGATACGCTCGGCATCCGCCCCGACCTCGTCGGCCGTGACATCACCACCTGGGCCGACATCATGGATCCGGCCTTCAAGGGCAAGACAGCCATCCTCAACATCCCGTCGATCGGCATCATGGATGCGGCGATGATCATGGAAGCCACTGGCAATATCAAATATGCCGACAAGGGCAACATGACCAAGGAGGAGATCGACAAGACGATCGATTTCCTCATCAAGGCCAAGCAGGACGGCCAGTTCCGTGCCTTCTGGAAGTCCTTCGACGAAAGCGTCAACCTGATGGCTTCAGGCGAAGTGGTGATCCAGTCGATGTGGTCGCCGGCCGTGGCCGCGGTCCGCTCCAAGGGCATCGCGTGCCGGTTCCAGCCGCTCAAGGAAGGCTACCGGTCCTGGGGTGGCGGGCTTGGCCTGGCAGCCCATCTCTCCGGCGCCGAACTCGATGCCGCCTATGAATACATCAACTGGTACACGTCCGGTTGGGTGGGCGGCTACCTCAATCGCCAGGGCTACTACTCGGCCAACATGGTGTCGGCCAAGAAGTTCATGTCCGAGGACGAATGGGGCTACTGGATCGAAGGTAAGCCAGCAAAGGGCGATATCCTGTCGCCGGACGGCAAGGTCATGGAAAAGGCAGGCGCCGTGCGTGACGGCGGCTCGTTCGAAGAGCGCATGGGCAAGGTCGCCTGCTGGAACTCGGTCATGGACGAGGACCGCTATATGGTAAAGCGCTGGAACGAGTTCATCGCTGCTTGATGCCCTCTGCCTTCTCCCCTTGTGGGAGAAGGTGGATTGGCGCGCAGCGCCAAGACGGTTGAGGGGTGCTGGACGGAGCACTGTTGGTGCCAAGCTGGAACACCCCTCATCCGACCGAGCTTCGCTCGGCCACCTTCTCCCACACGGGGAGAAGGGAACACCCCTCAGTCGCATCGCCGACTTGGACCGAGAGATAGATGGCAGTAGCGCTCGAACAATCCACGCACGTTACGTCTGCGAAGCCGGCCAGACCTAGGCGCTCCTTTGCCGGCGTCGCACCCTATCTCCAGGCGGCACCGCTGGCGCTGATCCTCGGCGCGTTCCTCCTGTTGCCGATCCTGATGATCGCCGTGGTCTCATTCTGGGACTACGATTTCGCGGCGATGTATCCGGATTTCCTGACCACCAACTATGCCGACACGCTCGGCTCCTGGGTCACCTGGAAAACCTATCTGAACACGCTGAAATACGCCGCCATCGTTTGGGCGCTGACGCTGTTCATCGGTTTCTGGGTCGCCTATTTCCTCGCCTTCCACATCAGAACCACAGCCATGCAGATGGTGCTGTTCCTCGTCTGCACCGTGCCGTTCCTGACCTCCAACATCATCCGCATGATCTCGTGGATTCCAGTGCTTGGCCGCAATGGCCTGGTCAACTCGACGCTGGTGGAGATGGGGCTGATCCCGAAGCCGATCGAATGGTTGCTCTATTCCGAATTCGCCGTGGTGCTGGCCATGGTGCATCTCTATACGCTGTTCATGGTGACGCCGATCTTCAACACGCTGATGCGCATCGACAAATCGCTGATCGAGGCCGCGCGCGACGCCGGCGCTTCCGGCTGGCAGGTTCTGTGGAACGTCGTCATCCCGCTTGCCAAGCCCGGCATGGCGATCGGCACCATCTTCGTCGTCACCCTGGTGATGGCCGACTTTTCGACGGTGCAGGTGATGTCCGGCGGCCAGAGCGCCTCTGTCGCGCTGATGATGAAAAACCAGATGTCGCTGCTGCAATATCCGGCAGCCGCCGCCAACGCCGTCGTGCTGCTGGTGCTGGTGCTGTTGATGGTCGCGGGCATCCTGCGCATCGTCGATATTCGCAAGGAGCTGTGAGGCGATGAGCCACGACAAGCGCACCTTCGAATTCTACGTGCTGGCGGCCTTCTTCGCGCTTTTCGTGCTATTCCTATACGGCCCGCTTTCGGCGATCCTTATCCTGTCCTTCCAGGGCGAGAATGGCGGTCTGACGTTTCCGTTGAACGGCGTTTCGCTGCACTGGTTCGCCAATCTGTTCGAGCGCCAGGCGGTCGGCGATTTCGGCGGCAGTTTCAAACGCTCGCTCGTCCTTGGCCTGATGGTGATGATCGTCACGGTCGTCGTGTCGCTGCTTGCCGGCCTTGCCTTCCGGCAGAAATTTCGCGGCGCAACTGCCTTGTTCTATCTGGCCGTCGCCAGCCTCGTCGTGCCGTCGATCATTATCAGCCTCGGCATCGGCGTCGTCTTTCAGCAGGTCGGCTTCCGCCCCGCCTGGTACACGTCTGCTTTCGGCGCCCATCTGACCTGGACCTTGCCTTTCGGCGTGCTGATCATGTTCGCGGTCTTCAACCGGTTCTCGCCGGCCTATGAGGAAGCCGCGCGGGATCTCGGAGCATCGTCGTGGCAGACCTTCGCCCATGTCGTTCTGCCGATGATCGCGCCCAGCCTGATCGGTGTCGGCCTGTTCGGCTTCACTCTGTCATATGACGAGTTCGCCCGCACGCTGATGACCTCGGGGACCTTCAACACGCTGCCGCTCGAAATCTACGGCATGACGACGAATGTGACGACGCCGGTGCTCTATGCGCTCGGTACAGTGACGACCGTGTTTTCCTTTCTGGTGATCCTGCTGACGCTCGGCGCAATCGTCTATGTCGGCCGCCGCCGGGAGCGTGCCTGACAGTGCAGATCCTCGTCGTCAATCCAAACACCACCGCCAGCATGACCGAGACTATTGCGGCGGCGGCCCGATCGGTCGCTGGTCAATCGACGAAGATCGTTGCCGTCACCTCGACGATGGGCCCGGTTTCGATCGAAGGCTATTACGATGAAGCGCTTGCCGTACCCGGCCTGCTGGTCGAGATCGCTGCCGGCGAGCGCTCAGGCGCGCAGGCTGCGATCATCGCCTGTTTCGACGACACCGGCCTCGACGCCGCACGCGCCATGGCCAACATTCCGGTCATCGGCATTTGCGAGGCAGCGCTCAGCACGGCCTCGTTCATCGCCCAGCGCTTCACCGTCGTCACCACCACCGGACGCTCGCACGTGCCGGTCGAAGGGTTGGTGCAGCGCTATGGCATGGCGGGGCGCGCGCGCGTGCGCGCTGCCGATATCCCGGTTCTTGCCCTCGAAGATCCGGCATCCGATGCGCTCCTGAAGCTGCGCAACGAGATTGCGCGCGCCATCGACGAGGATCGCGCCGAAGCGATCGTGCTCGGCTGTGCCGGCATGGCCGACTTGGCGGCCGCGCTGCAGCGGGAATTCGGGCTTCCGGTCATCGACGGCGTCGGCGCCGCAGTCAAGCAGGCCGAGGCCTTGATAACGCTTGGCCTGACGACATCCAAGCGCGGCGCCTATGCAAGCCCATTGGCAAAGCCCTATCATGGTGCGTTGAAGTCCTTCGCGCCTGATGCCGCCGAGTGATCGCAATGCCCCGAACGATCCGAACGCTCGCACGTGAAGAAATGCAAACCCTTGTCGATTGGGCGGCGGCGGAAGGCTGGAACCCCGGCCTCAGCGACGCAGCGCTGTTCCAGACAGCCGACCCGCAGGGCTTCATCGGCGCCTTTATCGACGGCGAGATGGCGGCCGGCATTTCAGCCGTTGCCTATGGCGAGGAATTCGGCTTCATCGGCCTGTATATCTGCCGGCCGGACAGGCGTGGCCAAGGCCATGGTAAGGCCGTTTGGGATGCCGGCATGGCGCGGCTCGACAACCGCACGATCGGCCTCGACGGCGTCGTCGAACAACAGGCCAACTACCGCAGCATGGGTTTTGCGCCGGCCTACCGGACGATACGGCTCATGGGGTCGTCGAATGCCCCGGCAGCCGCCGGCAGCGACATTCGCGCCGTAGGGCCGGAACTCGTGCCGGACATACTGGACTATGACCGCCGCTTCTTTCCCGGCCCGAGGCGATCCTTCCTGGAGCACTGGCTGCGCCCGCCGCATATGGCCCATGCGATCGTCAAGCACGGCGCCATTGCAGGATATGGCGTCGCGCGCCAATGCCGGGACGGCTGCAAGATCGGCCCGCTCTTTGCCGACAGCCTGGATGCAGCGAGCCGTCTCTTCGCCGCACTCGCGCACATGTCCGGTCCCGGAAACGTCCATCTCGACGTGCCCGAGACCAGCGGGCAATTTGCAGATTTGCTGTCGTCCGCCGGCCTTCAACCCGGCTTCGAGACAGCTCGGATGTACAAGGGAAGGGCGCCGCAGCTCATGCAGTCCGGGGTTTTTGCGATAACGACGTTGGAGCTTGGCTGAAACGGTGCAAGCCGACGTCTAGCGTAAAGTCGGGCAACACGAATATCTGGTCTATTTTTCCTGAACCGAAATGCCGGAATCGTCGATACGAAGTTCCACGCCTTTCGGCTTAGTCTCCTCGCGATAAACATAGATGCCCAAGGCAATGACGGCGACGGCCAAAGCGCCGATGATGAGATAAAGATAGTTCTGCTTCATCCGCTGTCGTTAACAACATGATGTGAGCGAGTCTAGCAGTTCGGGTATCAGGACGACGGACGGACACGCGCGTCGATCAGCCATCCAGCCGGTCGCGCAGCATGCTCCAGGGGAGCACCATGTTTGGTGCATGCCGCATCAGGCTGTGGAACGGGATCGGCGACGACGGTCCAAACGGCAGCGGCAAATCCTGAGGCTTTGTTCCATCAGCCCAGTCGGCAAGCACCTTGCCCATGGCAGTCGTCATGGCGATGCCGCGCCCATTGCAGGCAAAGCCCGCAACCAGGCCGGGGCCGAGATCGACGAGGCGCGGCAGGAAGTCGGGCTCGACTGCAGCCATGCCCGACCAGCTGTAGTCGATCGGCGGCATTCCCGGGAGATCGAGATGCCTGGCAAGCCGTCGCCAGATCGCCCGCGGCACCCGCGTGTCGGCACCGGGGCCAAAAACATGCATGCCGCCGGTTATCAGCCTGTTTTCGCCATCGAAGCGGAAGGTGAAAAGATTGCGCCTGGTGTCGCCGACGCCTTGCCCGCCCGGAAGCAACCGGGTGCGGTATTCGCGCGGCAGCGGCGCCGTCGCGATCTGGAAGATCTTCAGTGGGAAGTAGGTTCGCTGGAGCGTACGCTCGAGCTGTCCGCCATAGGCGTTGGTGGCGACCAGCACTTTTTCGGCACGGACCGAACCGGAGGCCGTCTTCAGAGTCCAGCCACCCCCTGTCCGCTCGATCGATTTAACCCGCGTATGTTCGAAGATGCGCGCACCGGCCTTTTCCGCCGCGTCGGCCAATCCGCGCGCATATTCGACCGGATTGAGGACGCCACCCGATCTGTCGATCCAGCCACCGAGATAACCGCGAACCCCGGTCAGCTCTTCGACCGCCTGTCTGTCCAGCGCGACAGTCTGTCTTCCGCGTTGTGCCCATTGTTCGGCGCGCGATCTGGTCTTTTGCAAAGCGGCCGGTGAATGGGCTGGTTGTATCCAGCCGCTCTGGACGGCATCGCATTCGATGGCATGCCGCTTGATCAGGGCAAAGACGAGGTCGGCGCTGCCGGCGGCGAAATCGACAAGGCGTTCGCCGCGTTCGGGCCCAAGCTGGGCAATGATATCGTCGGGGTCTCTTTTCGCGAAATTCGGCACGACGAAGCCGGCGTTCCTGCCGGTTGCCCCCCAGGCGATGATTTCCGCCTCGAGGACGGCCACCGAGATGCCTCTTTCGGCGGTGTGCAGCGCGGTTGAAAGGCCCGAAAATCCGCCGCCGACTATCGCCAGATCGACATCGAGTGCACCTTCGAGCGCCGGCCGGTCGCGGCGGTTGCGGCCGACGGCGTGCCACAGCGAAAGGCCGCGTGGCACGGCAACGTTGCTCATGACCGTGCAGCGCTCTCGTCCGGAGCCGCTTTCGCGCCCTTGCCGAACCTTGCGCGTCGCGGCCTGTCGCCGAACAGGCCGTTCGGCCTGACCAGAAGGATGACGCACAGCATCACGCCGATGGCGACGATCTGCAGTGAGGCGGCGCGGGCCTGCTGTTCGGGCGAGAACAACACACTCGTCAAGGCTCCTGATCCGGCCCAGATCGCCCAGACCAGGATACTGCCGATGACGGCGCCGATATTGCTGCCCGAGCCGCCGACGATCAGCATCACCCAGACCTGGAAAGTCAGCGCCGGCAAATAATTGTCCGGGGCGATGAAGCCGGTGAAATGCGCCTGCAGCGCACCGGCCAGCCCCATGATGGCGCCGCCGACGGCAAAGGCCTGGACCCGGTAGAACCGCGCGCTTTTTCCCAGGGATATCGCGGCCCGCTCATCCTCGCGAAGCGCCTTCAACACGCGCCCCCACGGGCTGCGCGACAGATGCTCCAGCGCGAGATAGACGATCAGCGTCACCACCGAGACGACGGCAAGATTCGACAGGTTGAACAGTAATGGGGTTTCGGCAAGACCGCCGAACGGACGCGGAATGAAGCCGATGCCGAACGGGCCGCCGGTCAGCGTCTGGGCATTGAGAGCCACCAATTGCACGACGACGGCGACGCCAAAGGTGGTGATCGCCAGATAGTCCGATCTCAGGCGCAGCGTGGCGATGCCGGTGATGGCGGCGGCGACACCGCCCACCAGCATGGCGCCCAGCCAGCCGACAAGGATCGGCAGATCGAAGCCGCCGAGTCGCGCGGCATCGTCGGGCGTGGTCAGCAGTGCCGAGGTGTAGGCGCCGATGGCAACGAAGCCGGCGACCCCGACATTGAAAAGCCCGGTCAGCCCCCATTGCAAATTGAGCCCGAGCGTGACGAGCGAAAAAATCAGCGCGGTGGTCAGGAAGAAAGCGCCGTAGCCGAGCAGATCCATCAGCGTTCCCCCACTCCGAAAAGGCCGATAGGCCGCACGAACAGCACCGCCATCAGGATGATGAAGGAGATGGCCGCCCGCCATTCGGCGCCGATCAATTGCACCGCGCCGGCTTCGGCCAAACCGATGATCAAGCCGCCGAGAACGGCGCCGGGTACACTGCCGATGCCGCCGAGGATGGCGGCCGCGAACATCGGCAGCAGCATCTCGAAACCCATGAACGGGCGGATCTGAATGAGAATGCCGATCATGACGCCGGCGACACAGGCCAGCCCCCCGCCGATGATCCAGGTGACGCGCACGACTTTGGCGACGTCGATACCGACAATGCGGGCAAGTGCCGCGTTCTGGCTCAACGCCTGCATCGAGCGGCCGGTCTGGGTACGCGTCATCAAAAGATGTACGCCGAGCACCAGAACGGCGGTCAGCAGCAGCAGCGCGATTTGGTCCAGGGTGATGCGAATGCCGAAGCCTATCGGCATGGCGATCTGGATCGCCCGGCTGAAATAGGTCGGACGCGAGGTGAAGATGAATTCGAGCAGGCTTCTCAGCGCCATCGAGGCGCCGAAGCTCGCCATCACCACGATGATCGCCTGGCCCTTGGCGCGCAGCCGCGCGAACAGCACCATGTCGAGCGCCAGCGCAAGCAGGCCGGTGGCCGCCATGCCGATGATGAGCGCGACGATCAGCGGCCAGCCGAAGGAGAGGGGTGCGATCGGCGCGATCTTGCCGAACATCGCGCCGATAGCGCCAACCACGGCGAGCGTCGCATAGGCGCCCCAGGCCATGAAGTCGCCATGGGCGAAGTTCGAGAAGCGCAGGATTGAATAGGTGAGCGTCACGCCGATGGCGCCGAGGCCGATCATCGAGCCTGCCAGCAGCCCGTCGGCGACGAATTGCAGGTTCATGCCGCGCCTCCTTTTCCAAGGTCGGGGCGGCGCTGGCCAAGATAGAGCTCGGCGACGACAGGATCGTTCCAGAGCTCGGAGGCGATGCCCTGGTGCCGGTCCTTGCCCTCGACCAGCACGTAGGCGCGATCGCCGATCGCAAGCGCTGCCTTGGCGTTCTGTTCGACCAGCAGAATGGTGACGCCGGATTTGCGGATACCGGCCAGCATCTCGAACACCATCGCCACGAATTTCGGTGACAGGCCGGCCGACGGTTCGTCGAGCACCAGCACCGTGGGATGGACGATCAACGCCCGGGCGACGGCCAGCATCTGCCGCTGTCCGCCCGAGAGATTGCCCGCGGCCGTTCTGCGCTGACGGGCGAGATCGGGAAAGGCCGCATACATTTCCTCGATGCGGGCAGGGATCTCGCGCGGCCTCAGGATGCCGCAGGCGACCTTCAAATTGTCCTCGACCGACATCAGCGGGAAGATGTTTTCGGTCTGCGGCACGAACGCAAGGCCAAGGCGGACCATGGTGTGGGCGGGCGCCGCCGTGATGTCCTTGCCGTCCAGCAGCACGGTGCCGCCGGTGATCGGGACAAGGCCGGCGATGGCCTTGATAAGGCTCGACTTGCCGGCGCCGTTGGGACCGAGGACGACGACGATCTCGCCCTGGTCGACGGTGATCGAAGCGCCGCGCACGATCGGCACGCCGGGCTCATAGCCGGCTTCGAGACCGCGGACGTCGAGTACCGTTTGGCTCATGCAGCGCCTCCGAGATAGGCCTCGATGACGCGCGGGTCGCGCGCAACCTCGTCCGGAGTGCCCTCGCACAGCAGCTGGCCGCTTGCCATGACCAGCACCCGGTGGCAGAGCCGCGTCACCATGTCGATATTGTGCTCGATCAGCAGGAAGGTGATGCCGCTTCTGTTGATATCGCGGATGCGGTCGATGATGACTTCAAGAAGCGTCGCATTGACGCCGGCCGCAGGTTCGTCGAGCAGGATGATTGCCGGATCGGCCATCATGACGCGGGCCAGCTCGAGCAGCTTGCGCTGGCCGCCCGAAAGCACGCGCGCCGGCTCGTGCGCCAGGCGGGCGAGCGTGACGAGCTCAAGCAATTCGATGGCTCTCGTCTCGGCCGCCCGCTCTTCGGTGGCGACCCGCCGCGGCGTCAGGAAATTGGCGAGCAGTCTTTCTCCGGCCTGCCCCTGCGCGGCCAGCATGACGTTTTCGATCAGTGTCAGATTGGGCAAGGGCCGGGGGATCTGGAACGTGCGGCCAAGGCCGCGGCCGATGCGGCGATGGGCAGCTTCCCCCGACACCGATACGCCGTTGAGAAGGATTTCGCCGCTGGTCGGCAGGATGCTGCCGGCCAGCAGGTCGAACATCGTGGTCTTGCCGGCGCCGTTCGGACCGATAAGGCCAAGTATTTCGCCTGGCTGGACGTCGAACGAGACATTGTTGACCGCGACAAGGCCGCCGAAGCGTCTGACGACGTTCCTGGCCGTCAGAACCGGCGTGCGGATCTCCTCCTGCCGTTCCGTCGTGTCGCTCATCAATCCCTCTGGCCGAAAGCGATCTTCGGTTGCCTATGATTTGATTTGTGATCACACTTGCTTTGATCACGCTATTCGGCTTTAATTTCTTCCGCAAGCCGAAAACGGGCCAAGACCGGGACTGCCCATGCAGAAGGCCGCCATCGAACGGAATAACGAAACGATCGCAGCCCAGCTTACGCCGGTCGGCCGCGAAACCGTGCAGGATCGCGTCTATTCGGAGTTGCGCCGTGCCTTAATCGGCGGCCTTTTTGAGCCGAGTCAGGTGCTGACCATCCGTGGCCTCGCCGACGCGCTGATCACCAGTACCATGCCGGTGCGTGAGGCGCTCGGGCGGTTGATCACCGAGAAGGCGCTGGAGGCGCTTCCCAACCGCTCGGTGCGCGTGCCGCCTATCACGCTGGAGCGTATCGACGACCTCTTGCGCGCCCGCTCCCTCATAGAGGGCGAAGCGATAGCACTTGCCGCTACACGCATGAATTCGCGCCAGATAGCCACGGTCGAAGCCATGCTGGGCCAATGGGACGAGATGCGGGCGCTGAAGCACAAGAAGGATATCGACCGCGAGGCGACGCTCAACCAGAGCTTCCACTTCGAGATCTACCGATGCTGTGGCTCCGCCGTGCTGATCCCGATGATCGAGAGCCTGTGGCTGCAATCCGGGCCGTGCATTCGCGTGGCCATTTACGCATTTTCCGATGCCGGTGAAGTCGATACCGCCCACTACCATCGTAGTATCGTCGCAGCGCTTTCCAGGCAGGATGCCCAGGCAGCGCGCGAGGCGCTGGTGGCGGACATCAGCCGGCCCTTCGCCTTCCTGCGCGACAAGCTCCAATCCGCAAGCAAAGAAGGATTGAGGGCATGACGACGCCTGGCATCAGGATCACCGAGCCACGCTCGAAGCTTTCCGTGACCGCGCTGCTGTTGCCTGAAAAGGCGCCCGACAACGCCGCCTTCCTGCTGGCCTATCTCGAGCAGCCGCGCGTCGTTGCCGGCATCCATGCGATGTGGACCGGGCCGGAAATCTCCTGCCCGGTTCCATCAGCCGAACTTGAGGGCCAAACCTATGCCAGGCCCTTGCCGGCGGAGAACGCAACGCTAACGCCGCAGCCGGGTGACATCGTGTTGTCCTACGTGCCGCCGCGCATGTGGGGCGGCAACCCGAATGCCATCTTCGACATCGGCTTGTTTTATGGACCGGGCGCGCGCTTGCTGTTCCCGATCGGCTGGCTTGCCGGAAGCGTCGTCGCGCAGGTGCGTCCCGAAGAGCGCGATCAATTCGCTGCCGCCTGTGGCGCGATCCGCCGCAACGGCGCCTGTGACATCACCTTCACCCGGGTGGAGATCTGAATGGCCGACGACAGTTTCGAACTCTTCGACCTTCGCGTCGAGGCGGTCGTCCCCGAGGGCAAGCCGATCTATTGCGGTGCCAAGGCCGGCGACTATTTCGAGTTGAAGGGCGAGATGCTGTCGATGCCGACGGGGCAGGGCTTCTCGATCTATTCCATTGCGGCAGTGTTGCCGCTTCTGGCCGCAAAGCAACGCCCGACCCACAGGAACGACTGGATGACTTCGGATGCCGAGATCGCCTGTCCAGATCCCAATTGCGCCAGCCGGCTCAGGATCGTCAGGACCGGCAAGCGGTGGTTCAGTCATTCAGAAACCACGGCTGTGCCGCTGCCCAAGGAGACTGACCAGAGATGACCGCCAAGGCGTTCGAGCTCAGCCCCGGCTACACGATCTCGCGCGTCATTCGTGGCGGCTGGCAGCTTGCCGGCGGGCACGGCGCGATCGACCGCCAACAGGCGGTAACCGACCTGATCGCCACGTTCGACGCCGGCATCGGGACCTATGACTGTGCCGACATCTATACCGGCGTCGAGGAACTGATCGGTGCCGCGCGCCTGCGGCTTGCCAATGAGCGCGGCCTCGACGCCGCCGCCAAGATGAAGGTGCACACCAAGCTGGTGCCTGACCTCGAAAGGCTTTCCAGCATCAGCCGCGACTACATCAGCAGCATCGTCGACCAGTCGCTGCGGCGGCTGAAGACCGAGCGGCTCGATCTCGTTCAGTTCCATTGGTGGGACTATGCGCTGCCGGGCTACGTCGATGCGATGGGCTGGCTCAACGACCTGCGTCTCCGAGGCAAGGTGCGCAACATCGGCACCACCAATTTCGACACGCCGCGGCTGGCCGAGATCCTGGCCGCCGGCGTGCCGCTGGTCAGCCAACAGCTGCAATACTCGGTACTCGACCAGCGGCCGGCCAACAGCCTTGCGGCGCTCGCCAGCCAGCACGGCGTCAGTTTCCTCTGCTACGGTTCGGTGGCGGGCGGCTTCCTCAGCGAAAAATGGCTAGGCGTTGCCGAGCCTCAAACGCCACTCGAAAACCGGTCGCTGGTCAAATACAAGCTGATCATCGACGACTTTGGCGGTTGGGAGCTTTTCCAGGAGTTGCTTCGCACACTGAAGGCCGTCGCCGACCACCACGGCGTCGACATCGCCACCATCGCCAGCGCCTGGGTGCTGGAGCAGCCGCAAGTGGCGGCCGTCATCGTCGGCGCCCGCAACCAGGCGCACGCCCTTGCCAATGCCAGAATCATGGACATCGCGCTCGATGCCGACGACCGGGCGAGGATCGCTGCCGTGATCGCGCAAAGCCGTGGGCCGCTGGGCGACGTCTACACATTGGAACGCGACCGTCACGGCCGCCACGGCTCGATCATGCATTACAATTTGAATGCAGGCAGGAAATGAGCGCGGCCATGGACGAGAAGCCCTCCTTGCTTTCCCGCGCCAGTGCCGAAGTGGTCGATCTCCACCGCTTCTTCGTCGACTGGTTCAATGCGGCGAGTGCGGACAATGCAGATTTCAGCCGCTTCGAACGCGTCATGGGCGAAGGCTTCTGCATGGTTGCGCCGGACGGTCAGGTCCTCGATCGTGACGCGGTGCTCGACCATGTCAGGGCAAGCCGCGCCACCTCTGATGGCGATTTCAGTATCTCGATCGAGGATATCCGGGCCGGCTGGCAGTCAGACGACACGATCGTCGTCTGTTACATCGAAGCACAGCAGCGCGGGGGCAAGCACAGCCGCCGCCGCTCGAGTGCGGTCTTCACCACCAGCTCATCGGCGCCCAACGGCGTCGAATGGCGACATCTGCATGAAACCTGGCTGCAGATGCCGGAAGACTGAACAGGCTCAAGGCGTCAATGAGAGTCGTGTAACGAAAGGGGAACAACAATGAAAAAGACCATACTTCAGATCACCACTGCGCTGGCTCTGGTGACAGCGGCCGGTGCAGCGCAGGCCGCGGATTGCAAGATCACGGTCGGCCTCGTCATGGAACTGACCGGTCCCGCCGGCGAATACGGCCAGGCCGGCGCAAAATCGGTCGAAATGGCCTTCCGCGATATCAACGAGGCGGGCGGCGTGCGCGGCTGCGACCTAGCAACCGACACCCGCGACAGCCAGAGCCAAGGCAACATCGCGGTCGATGCCGCGACACAACTCGTGCAGGTCAAGAAGGTGCCGGTGATCATCGGCGGCATCATTTCCTCGGTGTCGATCCCGATCCTGACCTCGGTCACCGCTCCGGCCAAGATCGTCCAGGTGTCGCCTGCTTCCTCGTCGCCGACGCTGACGGCGCTTGGGCGCGACGGCAAGACCAACGGCATCTTCTTCCGCACCATCACATCTGATGCGCTGCAGGGTGTCGCTGCCGCCAAATACGCCATCGACAAGGGTTTCAAGAAGCTGTCGGTCATCCACGTCAACAACGACTTCGGCGTTAACATGGTGGCGGAATTCTCACGCGCCTATAAGGCGCTCGGCGGCACCATCGTCTCCGACACGCCCTACAATGAAAAGCAGTCGAGCTATGCCTCGGAAGTGACCGCGGCGATGGCCGGCGAACCGGACGGGCTTTATCTCGTCAGCACGCCTGTCGACGGCGCGACCATCGCCCGCACCTGGATTTCGCAGGGCGGTGTCCAGAAGTTCCTGCTCAATGACGGCATGAACAGCCCGGACTTCATCGAATCCGTTGGCGCGGATTACCTGAAGGATGCGTACGGCACTTCCTCCGGCACCAGCCCGACCGCATCGACCGAGTATTTCACCAAAAACTACAAGGAATTTTCGGGCATCGAACCCTCGAACCCGGCGGCCGATCGATCCTATGATGCCGGCGCCATCGTCGGCTTGGCCATCGCCATTGCCGGCTCTGAGGATCCGGCCAAGATCAAGGACGCGATGTACAAGGCGGTCGACCCGGCCGGCACGCCGATCTATGCCGGCAAGGACGAGTTCGCCAAGGCGCTCGGCCTGATCAAGGAGGGCAAGCCGATCCGCTACGAAGGCGTCATCGGTCCGGTCGCCTTCGATAAGTATGGCGACATCACCGGCCCGTTCCGGCTCTGGAAGATCATCGACGGCAAGGTGACGACCGACGGCGAAATGACGACGGATGACGTCAACGCCTTGCAGGCGAAACTTCAGTAAGCGCCTATGCCCCGTCCGGCATCGATCCCATTTCATTGAGGTCGATGCCGGACACTTGCAGGTCCTGCTGCCGGTTAGGCCGGCCCGGAAACGACCACCGCACCAGCGGCCGGCATGATCCAGGGGCAGGCATAGTAATCGGTGACGCGATTTATGATCCCGCCAGCGGCTTCGATCCGAACCGGATGGGCCGGCTTCCAACCGTCTTCGCCATGGTGAAGCACGAGCAGCACCGCCTCGCTATCGATTATGCCAATCGCCATTTTCCAGGTCGTCGAGGCTCTTTCGTATTCAACGAAGTAAGGTGATTCCGATAGCCTTCCCTTGAAGCAATCCGCGACTTGCAATTGGGCATCCGCGCTGGTCAGCGCCCGTACCCCGTCCCAGTCGCGGCGATTGAACAGTTCGACATAGCGGCTGAGCAATTCCAGAAGTTCCGGATCGCGCTGGGGCTCCGAACGGACGATTGGCTCGCCTGACAAGGCGGCCAATTTGGAGCGGCCACGGCTCAACGCGGCCTTGACGCCACCCACGGTCGAGCCGACGAGATCGGCGATCTCTTCCAGCGAATAGTCGAAGACATCCTTGAGCAGGACGCAGGCGCGTTCCTTGGGCGGCAGGTGGATAACCAGCCGTTCGATCGCGCGATCCGCGCCGTTGCCCACCGGCTCGACCGGCAGGATGATCTCGTCTTCGACGAAATTGGCCTCCGCATGCTGACGCACCTGCCGGCTTCGCAGGAAATCGATGCAGCGATTATGTGCAATGCGAAACAGCCAGGGGCGAAGAGCACTCGCATCGTCCAGCTTCTCGATCTTCCGATAGGCCTCGAACAGCGCCTCTTGCATCACGTCTTCGGCGTCGAGCGTCGAACCGGTCATGCGTGCACAGTAGCGGTGCAGCCGCCCACGCAAATGCGCGACTGTCTCCAGGAAGCCGGCGTAGCGGACGTCGAAAAGCCCGGTCGGGTCAAGTCTTGGCTGCATCTTCATGGGCATTCAATTCGGCGGCGGATCACAGCGGGACATAGGTCAGCGTAATGACGCCGTTCTTGAAACGGTGCGTATCTATAAGCTCCAGCTTGACCAGGGATGGGTCGACATCCTGGAAAGCGCGTTTGCCATGCCCGACGCGGGTCGGCACGATCGAGAGTTGATACTCGTCGACAAGCCTGTTGGCGAGCAGCGTCTGGTCGAGATTGCTCACTCCATACTTCAGTATGTTGCCGCCGGCCTGTTGCTTGATCCTGGCAATTTCGGCAGCGACGTCGCCTTCGATCAGCGATGCGTTCCAGCTCACCTCCTTGAGGCCGCGCGACGCAACGAGCTTCTTCAGTCCGTTCATGCGGTCCATGTACTTGCTGCCTTTGACCTGCGGCCAGCGCGCCGAAAACATTTCATAGGTGATGCGGCCGAGCAGGAAAAAATCGGCCTCGCCGGCCTTTTCATAGGAGTGCTCCTTCATCTCCTCGTCGAAGAAGGGCGAGGCCCATTCCATTGGCGCTTCGATGACGCCGTCCAGCGAAATGAAGCTGCCCACGATCAATTTTCTCATCGCATATCTCCGGTTGCGCACAGGCGTCCCGTGAGACCCAAGAACCGGCGAAAACGAAACGGCCCGATGGATAACCACAGGATGCAGTCTCTAGGACGTTCCCGGTTCGACTTTGGATACGCGTGAGGATCGTTTGAGTTAATAGAGCGGCTTGGCCATGTGCCGGGGCGTCGGCCACTCCGTCGTAATCCCCGGCTGCACTGGCCGCTCCAGATAGGTCGATAGCACCACGTAACTTCGCGTCGAGGTGACGCCGGGTGTTTCGTAGAGGCGCGACAGCAGGCCTTCGAGCGCCCGCGTGTCCTCGGTGCGGACCTTGATCAGCATGCATGTGTCGCCGGCCACCGAATGGATCTCCTCGACTTCGGGATGTTCGGAAATCGCCATCAGCTCCGGCGTCTTTCCCCACCCCTTGGTATCGATATGGACGAAGGCGAGCAGCGGCTTGTGTACCGCCTTGGGATCGATGATGGCCGCGGTGTTGCGGATGGCGCCACTTCGCCGCAGGCGCTTGACGCGTTCATGGACTGCCGGCGGCGAAAGGCCGACGCGGTCGCCGAGCTCGGCATAGCTGATCGTCGCGTCGTCGACCAGGACGCCTAATATTTTTCGGTCGATTGCATCGATATCGCGGGCGGCAGGCCTGTTCTGCGGAATGCCATCTGTTTCTTCATCCATATTAAAATTCCCGATTGATGCAGAATTTAATACGGCCATTATTGCCATATGTCGAACAGTGATCAAGTCGCCACATTCGCAGCGGCCCCCAAGCCGCCAATCCCGGCACTCGCTTACCTGCTGACCGGGTGCATTGCCGTGATCGGCTCGAACTCGCTTGTGCTCGGTCCGATTGCACCGGCGGTGGCCGCGTCGTTCGGCACAAGCGTGCCGGCGGTCATGATCGCGTCCGCCGCGTTCGGGCTCGGTACGTCGGCAAGCGCCTTGTTCCTAGCGCGCTACATCGACCGGCTCGGCGCCCGCCGCATGCTGCAGGGAGCGTTGCTGCTGCTGGCAATAGCGCTCGTCGCCAGCGCTGCGGCGCCGACGGTGACGGCGCTGGTCGCGGCCCAGCTTCTCGCCGGCATTGCTGCGGGTGTCGCCATGCCGGCAATCTATGCCAGCTCCGCCGCGATTGCGCCGCCCGGTCGTGAAAGCGGGACCATCGGCGTCGTGCTGACCGGCTGGACGCTGAGCATGGTCGCCGGCGTTTCGCTGTCGGCCGTACTTGCCGACCTGGTGCATTGGCGCGCCGTGTTCGCGGCGGTCGCGGTGCTCGCAACACTCGCATTGGCCAGCCTCACGTTGACGTTGCTCAGCGATGTCAGGAAGAGCGGTCCGGCACCGACGCCGCTGGGCGCCTTGGGTGTTCCCGGCATAGTGCCGCTTCTGGTCGCCTGCGCCGCCTTCATGACGGCGTTTTATGGCGTCTATGGCTATCTCGGCGATCACCTTCACAACGGCCTGGGACGGCCGGTCAGTGCCAACGGGCTGGCCGCGCTCGCCTATGGCGCCGGCTTTGGCACGGCGGCACTTCTTGACGGCGTCATCGATCGTCTGGGCGCGCGGCGGGTCATGCCGTTTGCCTATCTGCTCGTCGCGCTCGTCTATGTCGCGATTGCTGCGGCAAGTGGCAGCTTCGGCCTGACCATAGCGATGATAGCCGTCTGGGGCCTTGCCAATCATTTCGGGCTGAACGTCCTGGTGATGCGCCTATCGGCGCTCGACCCTGCGCGCCGCGGCACGATCATGGGTTTGAACAGCGCGGTGACCTATCTCGCGGTGTTCGTCGGCACCACGGCGTTCGGGCCGCTTTATTCCACGTTCGGGTTTGCGGCATCGGCGGTGGTTGCAGCCTTGCTCATGCTGATCGCTGCTGCGGCAGTGGCGTGGCGTTCGCCGAAGCTATAGCGCAGCAAGGCTTGCGTCTCGGTCTGGTCCTTCGATAGATGCTTGGTGGATGGACAATACAACGCTTGAGACAACCGCCGATCCCTTGCCGCAGGAACTGGCTTTTCTCGGGGAGCGGCTTGCCGCGTTCAACGACAGTGATGTCGGCGCCTCCGGCAGGAAGACATTGGCCGTGTTCGTGCGCGATGAGCACGGCGCGATTGTCGCCGGCATCTCGGGATACACCGCCTGGGGCTGGCTCTATGTGCAATGGCTCTGGGTCGATGAAAAGCTGCGCGGCCAGCGCATGGCCGGCCGGATGCTCGAGGCAGCCGAGAGGGAGGCGATGGCGCGCGGCTGTCACGGCGCCTGGATCGACACGTTCAATCCCAAGGCCGCCAAGGCCTATGAGCGCCAAGGTTATCGACCGTTCGGTGCGCTCGCCGACTTTCCCATTGGCCGAAGCCGTATCTTCCTGCAGAAGAAATTGGTGGCTTAACTAGCCGGCAAGGCGTCCGCCGCACATCGGCTGTGGCACGCCGGTCGTGCTGGGGAAGCTGATCGGCAAGCCCCTAAGCACGCGCACAGCCAGGAAGGCAAAACACTCCGCCTCCACCGCGTCGCCCTTCCAGCCAAGCGCCTCCGCCGGCACGGCTTCGACGCCGGCGCGGCTGGCAAGCATGGCCATGATCGTTGGGTTGTGGCGACCGCCACCGCTGACCACCAGCCGCTTCGGCCGGCGCGGCAGAAGATCGAGCGCCTTGCCGACCGCGGCCGCGGTGAAGGCCGTCAGCAGGGCAGCGCCATCCTCGGCATTCATCCCGTCCGCCATCGAGGCGCCGAAATCGAAACGGTCCAGCGATTTCGGGTATGGCTTGGTCAAGTACGGGTGCTGCAGGAGCTTGGCCAACCGTGCCTCATCGACCGTCCCGACGCGAGCCAGCGCGCCGTCGCGGTCCATTTCGCCAAGCCCCTTCGACTTGATGAAGTCGTTCAGCGGCGCGTTGGCGGGTCCGGTATCGAAAGCGATGACATTGTCCTTGCCGTCCCACCAGGTGATGTTGGCGACGCCGCCGAGATTGAGCACCGCCGTGTCGCCGCTGGCGTCGGCTTCGCGCAGCAGCGCGGCGTGATAGGCCGCCGACAGCGGCGCGCCCTGGCCGCCGGCGCGCATGTCGGCCGAGCGGAAGTCATAGGCGACCTTGGTGCCCAGGATGGCATGCATCAGCTCGCCATCACCGAGCTGGCGACTCTGGCCCAGTCGGCCTACTTGCGGGGCACGGTGCAGCACGGTCTGGCCATGAAAGCCGACGACGCCGATGTCGGCCATGGTCAGGCCGTGCCTTTCGACAAGATCCTTGACCGCCGCAGACTGGGCGCGCGTCAGCGCTTCCTCTGCCTCGTGGAAGATTGCCGGTTCCGGCCCGGTGAAATTCCAGTTCCTTGCCTGCCTAAGCGTCTCTTCCAGCAAGGTCCGGATCGACTGCGGGTAGGGGGCCAGCGTGTAGGTGCCGAAATCCGCGATCCGCTCGCCGTCGGTCTTGATCAGCGCGACGTCGATATTGCCGTCCAGCACGGTGCCGGTCATCAAGCCGACGGCCCACATTGGTTCGCCATTTTTCATGATTGTCAGGCTCCGTTGACGAGATCGCCGACCGCTTGGCGAAGCGCTGCGATCCCGCTGTTGAAATGACGTGTCGGATGGATCCGGTTGGTGAGCAAGGTCCACGCTCTGCTTTTGTCGAAGTCGACCCAAAGCCCGGTGCCGGTGAAGCCGGTATGCCCGATGGTTTCGGGGCTGCACAGCCGGCCGCCGGACCAGCCTTCGTAGGGTCGCTCCCAGCCATGGGTGCGGGTTGCCGACAAGGGCGTGCGCATCAGCGCTATCGAACGCTGCGACGCGCCGGTCCCGTCCAGCAGCCCTCGCGCAAAGTCGAGGACCGAAGCTGCCGTTCCGAACAGCCCGGCGTGACCGGCCCCTTGCAATGCCGAGCAATTGTCGTCGTGGACCTCGCCTGACAGCACGCGATGGCGCCATGTGCAATCTTCTGTGGCCGCCGCTTGACCCGGTTCGGCGGAGAACGCGAAGCCCGGACCGGGATCCATGTCGCGAATGGTCTTGCCGGACAGGCGCTCCAGGACGAAGCCGAGCAGAATGAAGTTGATATCGGAATAGACCGGCTCCCCGACCTGCCACTCGCGCTGCAAGACAAAGGCGCGCAACAGCTCGGGGTCACGCCCATAGGTGTAGATCGGCGCGACGGCGGGAAACGGTGTCTGATGGCCTAGACACTGGCGAAACGTCACCGTCCGCTCCCAGGCTTTTTCGTCATATTGGCGAAGGTCGGGCAGGACCGAAATCAGCGGCGCGTCGAGGTCGATGACGCCTTCTTCCGCCAGTGCCAATATACGCGGCGTGCTGAAGATGATTTTTGTCAGGGATGCCAGATCGAACCAGGTTTCGGCATGCATCGGCCGCACCTTCGGCACCCGCTGGGCCGAGCCGATTGCCCGGACGACGCGTTGGCCGTCCCGGTCGACCATGCCGAGCACCCCGCCGGGAATGCGCGACGCAGCCACCGCCGCTTCGAGTGGGGCAAACGCCCGGTCGAAAAGATCATGGTCGATCAATTGCGGCCTCCGTCTGAAAAGCAGCGATCCGTCCCACTCCCTCTGGCCTTGCATCCGTCTGGGCGACAATCATCACACTTCCACCCGTACTCTATGATCCGGCCCGAACTGCTGCCATTTGGCCGGGCCCGGCTCAAATCCCAGCGGACGCACGAGCGAGGGAACCTGGCGCGTGTCCAGCTCGAAACGTTCATGCCGCCGGTCTATGGTGGGAACGGCCGCGATAAGCTGTTTGGTATAGGAGTGCTTCGGCTCCGAGAGCACCAATCTGGCATCGCCGATCTCGACGATCTGGCCGGCATAGATGACCGCGATGCGATGGGCGATCCGCTCGACCACAGCCATGTCATGCGAGATGAACAGATAGGCCAGCCCGAATTCACTCTGCAGCTCGATCAAAAGCTCCAGCACTCTGGCCTGCACCGATACGTCGAGCGCCGAAACCGCTTCGTCGAGGACGACAACGGAGGGATTGAGCATCAGCGCACGGGCAATGCACAGCCGTTGGCGTTGGCCGCCGGAGAATTCGTGCGGATAACGCTGCAGGCTGTTTTCCGGCAGGCCGACGCGGTTCAGCAGCGCGGCCATTTTCGCTCGCGTCTCAGCAGTTATCCGCCCGCCCGTGGCGATCACCGGTTCCGCAAGAATGCTTTCGATGGCGAGCCTGGGATTAAGCGAGCCATAGGGATTCTGGAACACCATCTGCACGGGAAGGGCGCTCTGCCCGGCGGCGGCCTTGCGCGTGCTGGCCAAGATTGTGCCGCGCGTCGAGCGCACCAGCCCCAGAATCGCACGGGCGGCGGTGGATTTTCCGGAACCGCTCTCGCCGACGACGGCCAATGTTTCGCCCGGCATCAAGTCGAAATCCACACCGTCCACCGCATGCACGGCACCGCTGGCGCGGCTGAAAAAGCCACCCTTGACGGGAAATCGCACCACGAGGCCATCGACCGTCAGCGCCGGCTCGGTAGCTTTTTGCTTTTCGCGTTGCATGTCTTTGCGTGTCGCACTGCCGCCGGCGAAATGCGGCACCGCATGAAGCAGATGCCGCGTATAGGGATGCTGCGGATCGTCCAATATCTGGTTCAGCGCGCCTTGCTCGACAGCTTCTCCGCTTTGCATCACCATCACCTTGTCGGCGATACCTGCAACCAAGCCGATATCGTGGGTGATGAAGATCATCGACATCCCGGTTTCCTGCTTCAACTCGGCGAGCAACGCCATGATCTGCGCCTGCACCGTAACATCCAGCGCCGTCGTTGGCTCGTCGGCAATGAGCAGGCGCGGGTTGCAGGCGAGCGCCATGGCGATCATCACCCGCTGCAGCATGCCGCCCGAAAGCTGGTTGGGCGTGTATTTCAGCCGCCGTGCAGCGTCGGGAATGCGCACACGGTCGAGCGCGTCCTTGGCCGCCGCCGTCGCTTGCCGGCCGGTCAGGCCGCGATGCAGGCGAAACGACTCCTCGATCTGCCTGCCGATAGTCAGCACTGGATTGAGCGAGGTCATCGGCTCCTGGAAGATCATGCCGATTTCGCCGCCGCGGATCTTCGTCAGCTGCGGCTCGGCCGCGGCGGTCAGGTCGAACATGCTGCCGTCGGCCCGCCTCAGCTTGATCGAGCCCGCGGTGATGCGGCCGCCGCCATAATCGACAAGGCGATTGATCGACAGCGCCGTAACCGATTTGCCCGAGCCGCTTTCGCCGACGATGGCCAGCGTTTCGCCGTCAGCGAGATCGAAGCTGACGCCGCGCACGACCTCATTGGCTGACGGGTTACGGCCGAAGCCGACGCGCAAACCGCTGACGGACAGCAGCGGGATCATGCGATCGATCTCCGCGTCTTCGGGTCGAGGACATCGCGCAACGCATCGCCGAGCAGGTTGAAACCGAGGATGCTGATCATGATCGCCACCCCCGGGAAGATCATCAACCAGGGAGCCGTCTCCATCAGATTGCGGCTGTCGCTCAACATCAAGCCGAGCGACGCGGCGGGCGGCTGGGTGCCGAGCCCGAGGAAGCTCAAGCCGGCTTCGGTGAGCAGGGCCCAGGCCAGCGCCAGCGTCACCTGAACCGTCAACGGCGCGACCAGATTGAGCAGCAGATGCCGTGTCAAGATGTAGCTCGAGCTGCTGCCGAACGTGCGGGCCGCGTCGACGAACTCGCGCGCTTTCAGCGAAAGAGCCGGGCCGCGCACCACGCGCGTGAAGATCGGCGTGTAGACGATGGCAATGGCGACGACACTGGTCCAGGTTCCCGGTCCCGCAACCGCGACGATCAGCAGTGCCAGCAGGATCGCCGGGAATGCCAGCAGCACATCCATGATGCGCATCACCAGGCCGTCCCAGCGGCGTCCGAACCAGGCTGCCGCCAGCCCGAGCACGGTGCCGGCCAGTGTCGCGAAGGCGACCGAAAAGAAGGCCACGAGGAAGGACTGGCCGATCCCGGTCATCAGCCGGCTTGCGACATCGCGGCCGAACAGGTCCGTGCCCATCCAGTAAGTGCTGTCAGGCGCATGCAGCCGCTCGACCCGGTGCTGCGTCAGCGGATTGTCCGGCGTCAGCCCCAGCATGCCAAGTACGGCAAGCAGCAGATAAAGCGCAACGATGGCACCGCCGATGCGGCCGCTGGTGTGCGCAAGTATGGCCCGCAATGTCGCCATCAGTGCTCGCTTAGCCGAATACGCGGGTCGAGCGCGACATAGGCGAGGTCGACGAGGAGATTGACGATCATGAAGTTGAAGGCGATGAACAGCACGCTTCCTTGCACCAGCGCATAGTCGCGCTGCAGGATGGCGTCCAGCACCATGCGGCCGAGACCGGGCAGCGCATAGATCTGCTCGACGATGACTGCCCCGCCCAGGAGATAGCCGAACTCTATGCCGCTCAGCGTCACGACCGGGATGAGCGCATTGGGCAAAGCATGCCGCCAGATGACGCCGCGCGCCGAGACGCCCTTGCTGCGCGCGGTCCTGACGTAATCGTCGCTCAGCACGTCGAGCATCGCCGAACGCGATATACGGGTGACCGACGCCGCGAAGGCGAAACCGAGCGTGACGGCCGGCAGCAACAGCTGGCTGAGATTGCGCAGCGGATCCCGCCACAGCGGCGAAAACTCGCCCATCGCCGGCAAAACGCCAAACCCCGCCGACAGCGTGTAGATGATCAGCAGTGCAAGGACGAAGTTCGGCGTCGATTGTCCGATCATTGCGACAACGCGCACGCCGAGATCGGAAAGCTTCTCATTGTGGGTGGCGGCAAAGATCCCGGCCGGCATGCCGACGACAAGGGCGATGATCATCGACAGCAGCGCAAGCTCCAGCGTCAGCGGGAAGCGTTCGAGAATAACGCCGAGCACCGGCCTGCCATAGGTGGACGAAATGCCGAGATTGCCTTGGAAAAGACCAAGCAGCCAACGCCAGTACTGGATGAACCAGGGCTGGTCGATGCCGAAATAGGCCGCAAGCGCGTCGCGCTGAGGAGGCGTCAGCAGGCCGGCTTCGCTTCCCAGCATCGCCGTGATCGAATCGCCCGGAACCATCCGGATTGCCAGGAACACCACGATGGACACGCCAAGCAGGACGAGAGGGAAGGTCGCCAGTCGCCGCATCAGATAGTTCACGCGAAGAATATCCTCTCGTCCGGCATCGAAGCAGCTACTGGATCGTCACCTTGGCGAGGCTGAACAGCGAACCTGTCGGCACCGGTTCGAATCCCGCGATATTCTTCTGCTGGGCCGTGTAGCTGTAGGACGTGTAGAGCCATATCCAGGGCGACATCTCAGTGATGTGCTTCTCGAAGTCGGCGAAGATCGCTTTGCGTGCTGCCGGGTCGGTCTCGGTGCGGCCCTTCTGCATAAGGCCGTCCAGCGTATCGTCGATATAGTTCGCCACCTTCTGCAGATTGCCGGTCTTGGTCCAGTAGCGGTTGTACATAGTGTAGGGATCAGCCCTGCCGCCGTTCAGCGCGACGGCCATGTCGAAATCGCCCTTCAGCCAGGCATCGACATAGACGTTGAGCTCCATCATCTTGATATCGAGCTTGACGCCGATTTCGGCGAGCTGCGACTGGATGACCTGGGCTTCCGCCGCTGCTGTCGGCGGCTCGCCGGTGGCGCCGATCACGGTCGCCGAAAAGCCGTCGGGAAAGCCGGCTTCAGTCATCAGTTGCTTGGCCTTCTCGACGTCGCGCTTGTAGCAGAACAACTGGCTCGGATCGGTCGCCAGCGCCGGGATGGTCAGCGGGCCGGTGACCTTGCCTTCGCCGAGCGAGGCGGTGTCCAGCACTTCCTGCCGGTCGATGGCGCAGGATATCGCCTGACGCACCTTGAGTTCGGTCATCGGCTTGCGGGACGGATTGAGCTGCAGCACGTGGTAGGCAAGCACCGGCACGCGGTTCAACTGCAGGCTGGCTTCCTTGGGCACCAGCGTGGCGACAAGTGGATCGTTGAGCAGGGCGAAGTCGATCTGCTTGGTGCGCATCGCCGCCAGGATCGCCGTTTCGTCCGGCAGCACGCTGATCTCGATACCGTCGACACCGGTCGCGCCGCCCGCCCAATCCTTGTTGGCGACAAGCACTTCCTTGGAATTAGGATCCCACTTTTCGAGCTTGAACGGACCCGAGCCGACCGTCGTCGTGCCGATCGAGCCGGCCGTGATTTCGCTTGCCGGGACGATCGCGGCATTGACGTCGCTCATCGCGGTCAGGATCGGCACATCCGGCTGCGAGAGGTGGAACACGACGGTGGCTGGATCGGGCGTGTCGATGCTGGCGATCGAGAGAAAGTTGGCGCGGGCGGCCGCACCGGTCTTCTCGTCGAGTATGCGCTCGAAAGATGCCTTGACGTCGGCCGAGGTCACGGCGGCGCCGTTCTGGAATTTTGCTTTCGGATTGAGCCTGAAGCTCAGCTCCTTGCCGTCCGCCGAGAACTGCCAGGAGTCGGCAATCGCGGGCGTGATCTGCAGATTGGCGTCGAGCCGTACCAGCGGTTCATAGATCAGCTCCAGCAACCGCAGCGAGGAGAATGCCGTCTGCTTGTGCGGATCAAGACCGGTGGCGTCCTGCGACCAGGCCATGTGCAGCGTCGCCGCACTCGCCTGTACCGGTGCCGCGGCAATGGCCAGCATTGCCGCAAGCGTCATCCCGGAAAGCAGTTTCTTGCCAATGTGCCGTACCATTGTCGTCTCCCATTATTGTTAAACCTGATGCCTTGCAGTTCCCCGGACCGCTTCAAAGGGACACACGCCCCGGAACATCGGCCCAGCATCCATGCGGTCTTACACCGTCTTTTCGCCTATCGCCTTGCGCAGGAAACCTCCCGCATTGGCAAGCGCCTTACGTGCTTTTTCGACGCCCATGCCGGTGATCGTCACCAGGATTGCCAGTTTTACGTCATTGCCGGTCTGGTCGAGTGCCTGTCGTGCCTGCTGCGCCGCGCAGCCGGTCGTCTGCATCACGATCCTGACCGCCCTGGCGATCAGCTTCTTGTTGCTTGGATTGAGGTCAACCATCAGGTTCTGATAGCTCTTGCCGATGCGGATCATGCTGGCGGTCGACAGCATGTTGAGCACCAGCTTTTGCGCGGTTCCCGATTTCAGCCGGGTCGAGCCGGTGAGGACCTCCGGTCCAACCACCGGAGAGATGGCAATATCGGCAATTCCGGCAATGGTCGATCGCGGATTGCAGGACAGCGCCACGGTGGTGGCTCCCACCTGCTTGGCATAGGTCAAGCCGCCGATGACATAGGGTGTGCGTCCGCTGACAGCGATGCCGACGACCACGTCGCCGGCGGTCAGCTTGATGTCCTGCAGCGCCTTTATTCCCTGCTTCGGATCGTCCTCCGCGCCTTCCGCGGAGTGCACCAGCGCGTCGACGCCGCCGGCGATCAGGCCCATCACCATGTCCTCGGGCACGCCGAAGGTCGGCGGACATTCCGAGGCGTCGAGGACGCCAAGCCGGCCGCTCGTGCCCGCGCCCATATAGACAAGGCGTGCACCTTTCTGGAACGCGCTCACGATCCGGTCCACGGCCGCAGCAATGTCGGGGATGACCTTCTCGACGGCTGCCGCAACGCCTTTGTCCTCGTCATTGATCTTGCGCAGCACCTCGAGGGTCGGCAACAGATCGATGTCCATCGTCTTCGGATTCCGGTCCTCGGAAACCAATCGCTCCAGCTCCGACATCAACCCGTGTTCGACCACTTGCTTGCTTTCAATCTGCTGTGAGCAGGAATGTGATGCGGTGCCAGCCGACGTCCAGTGCCCGCAGCCGGCGACCGGCAACTTGCTTCTGCTTGGTTAACTTTTTAGAATTCGATATTCCTCGTGTCAACGGATACTAGGAATATAATATTCCTTCAGGCAGGAGCACTATCGCTGACACAGGGATTTCCTAGCCAGGATTATGGCTCCCGAAACCGCATCGCCATCGGCCGGCTTCAGACGTCGGCGGACGTCGGGAGCGAGCCATGGCTCTAGCGGGCTGGACAGACCGCCGAGCAGCGTAACCCGCGGCGCGCCCTTTTCGAACAGCACCCGCACGAACGTGTCGACCTGCTCGGCAGCACCTTGCACGATGCGCCGTCCGGCCGGATCGCCCTGGTCGGCGTGGCGGATCACCATCGGCGCCAAGGCGGCATAGTCGGTCGCGCTGGCGCGGTCCATCCAGGCCACCGCCTCGAACGGATCGTCCCTGAAGCGCTGCATCACCTCGGTCAGCAGCGCCGTCCGCTCATGCCGGCCGTCATGGGCACGCAAGGCAAGCTGCACTGCCTTTAGTCCGAGATCGGCGCCGCTGCCCTCGTCGGAAATCGGAAAACCGTAGCCGCCGACGCGCAGGTCGCGCCCTTCGACAAAGCCGAGCCCGATCGAACCGGTCCCGGCTATGACGATGGCGCCGTCTTGACCCGAATGAGCGCCAAGGCAAGCCGCGACGCCGTCGCTGACGAAGTCGATGCTCGCAAAGCGATGTTCGATGCCACGAAACGCCTCGAGCGCACCCTTGCGGCCGATGCCGGCAAGACCGATGCCGGCGCGGATCCTGGCGATTTCCACCGCCGCGAACCCTGTCTCTTCGATCGCCGCGCCAAAGGCTTTGGCAATCGAGGCCCAGGCCGCCTCTATACCGAGCCGCGTTGTCGCCGGGCCCGACAGGCCTTGCCCGAGCACAGTTCCTGCCTCGTCTTCGATACGCGCCCGGCAGCCGGTTCCGCCGCCATCGACGCCCAGGAAATAATGCGGAGACACCGCGCCGGCACTCATCCACTTATCCGCTCGATCTGGGCGTCACACAGGCGGAGCTTGCGGTCCAGCTGCTCATAGCCACGGTCGAGGTGGTACACCCGGTTGATCGTTGTCTCGCCTTCGGACACCAGCGCCGCCAGCACCAGCGAGACGGAGGCGCGCAGGTCGGTCGCCATCACTTGCGCGCCCTTCAGCTTCTCGCCTCCGCGCACCAGCGCCATGGTGCCTTGCAGCTTGATATTGGCGCCGAGCCGCATCAGTTCGGGCACATGCATGAAACGGTTCTCGAAGATCGTCTCGCGCAACAGCGAAGCGCCCTCGGCACAGCACATCAACGCCATGAACTGCGCCTGAAGATCGGTCGGAAAGCCCGGATAGGGCTCCGTCGTCACGTCGACCGCCTCGAGTGGCCCGTCTCTCGACACGATCAGCCCGCGGTCGCCCGGCCATATTTTCACACCGGCTGCTTCGAGCAGCTGGACGACGGATGCCATGTGCTCGAGCCGCGCGTGGGTCAGCTCGAGCTGACCGCCGGTGATAGCCGCTGCGACGGCATAGGTGCCGGCCTCTATCCGGTCCGGGATGATGTCGTGCGTGGCGGCGCGCCAGTCTGTGCGGCCCGCGATCAGGATGCGGTGCGTGCCGGCGCCCTCGATCCGCGCGCCCATGGCGTTCAGGCAGGCGGCAAGATCGGCCACCTCCGGCTCGCGGGCCGCGTTGAGGATCTCGGTCTCGCCGTGTGCAGTCGTCGCCGCCATCATCGCAGTTTCGGTCGCGCCGACCGACGGCGAGCTCAAAACGATGCGCGCGCCTTTCAGTCCGCCCGGCGCAGACGCGACGATCAGCCCGTTTTCGATGGCAATGTCGGCGCCAAGTGCCGCAAGCGCGGCGACATGCATGTCGACCGGCCGTGCGCCGATCGCGCATCCGCCAGGCAGCGAGACCCGGGCATGGCCGAAGCGGGCAAGCAGCGGACCGAGAACCAGCACCGTCGCGCGCATGCGCCTGACTGTGTCGTAGCTTGTCTCCCTAGAGACGGCAGCACTGGCATCGATTGTGGCGGCATGCGCCGATCTGGTGACTTCAGCCCCATGAAGGCCGACGACGCCAAGCATGTTGTCGACATCGGTCACCTCAGGCAGGTTGGTCAGCTGCAGCGGGTGGGGGCTGAGCAAAGCTGCCGCTATTTGCGGCAAGGCCGCGTTCTTGGCGCCGGAGATCGTCACCGCGCCCTCAAGCCTGTGCCCGCCGACGATCCGCAATCTATCCATGGCTCTGCCCTAATCCAAGGTGTCGGCGAGTCTACGCGCTTGCAGGCGATCTTTCATGTCCGAATTCCCGTACATGTCCGAATCGTTGGTGTGGGCGAAAGGCCAGGCCGAAACCGCACGGGTCGAGATTTGATAGATCATTCTTGGCTGTCAATCAGGAACGGAATAATTTATTCCTTGGCTTGGCATTGTCGATGACTGGCAACAGGGGAACGCATGTCCGTCCTGAAGAAGATCGAGGCCAAGCTCGAGATCATGGCGCCCGGCGATCGCGAGATCGGGCGGTACATCGTCGACAATCCCGACCAGATGCTGCGCCTGTCGACGGCGGCGCTCGCCGCCGAAATCGGCCGCAGTCAGTCGAGCGTCGTCAAGTTCAGCCAGAAGCTCGGCTATGCCAGCTATCAGGAGCTCAAGCTCGCCGTCAGCGAGGCCAAGTCGCAGGAATGGCACGTGCCGGCCGGCATGATCCACGGTTCGATCGAGGTCGGCGACAGCTATCTGGTCATCTTGCGCAAGCTGATCGGCAGCAAGCTCTTGTCGATGCAACAGACCGTCGCAGCCAACACCGAGCAGGAAATCGGCAAAGCCCTCGAAGCGTTGAACGGGGCGCGCCGCATTCATCTGGCCGGCGTCGGCGCATCCTCGCTCGTGGCGCGCGATTTCTCCTACAAGCTGATGAAGCTCGGCCGCAACGTGCTGCACGACAGCGACAGCCATGTGCAAATGGCCAATGTCTCGACGCTTGGACGAGGCGACGTGCTGTTCGCGCTCTCCTATTCCGGGGCGAGCATCGAAACCCTGCGGATAGCCGAACTGGCTCGCAAACGTGGCACCACCGTGATCGCCGTCACTGGACTTCGCGACAATCCGCTGAGCCGCGTTGCCGACATTCGCCTCCACACGATCGCCGATGAAGAGCGCGCGCGCTCTTCGTCGATAACCGCGCGCGACGCACAACTGACGCTCACCGACCTGCTGTTCATCCTGCTCGTGCAGAAGCAGCCTGACGCCAACGAATACGTCCACAACAGCGAACTGGCCGTCTCGGTACTGAAGGCTTAGTCGTTGGACGCATCTCACCCGCTCTCCTTGAGCCGCGCGTCTATTAGCGGCCCAGAAGGTTGCGCTCGACTGTCTTGAGATGGGCGAGCATCGCCTGGTTGGCGCTTTCCGGGTCGCGGCGCAGCAATGCGTCCAATATTGTCTGATGCTCGTCGCAATAAACGCGCCTGCGCTCCTCCGAGAATGAGCGCTTTTTCATTTCGAACCACGGCGATTGGTTGCGGATCGTGCGCATGAGATTGTGAATCTCTTTCAGGAAGTCATTGCGGCAGCAGGCGAAGACGCAGTGATGGAACTCGGCGTCCCAATGCTCGAAGTCCGGCATGTCCTCGGCAGCGCATGCGGTCTGATGCGCTTCGCGAACCGCGTTTAGTTCCGCCATGCTGGCATTTGTGGCGGCGAAGGCCGCCGCCGCTGGCTCCAGCAACTGCCTGATCTCCATCATGTCGGCGGGGCTGGTGCCTTCCATCCGCGTGACCGTCGCCGCGATGGAATCGGGATTGGTCGCAGTCAGAAAAGTGCCGCGCCCGACATGCCGGACAACCGTTCCGTCCTCCTCCAGGAAGCCGACGGCACGACGCACCGTATTGCGCGCCACGCCGAACTCGGCCGCAAGGTCGCGCTCGGGCGGCATCCGCCCGTCCTGAAGCCACTCGCCGGCCGAAATCCGTTTTTTCAGCACAGTGGCGATGTCGTTGGCGACGAGCTTGGGCATTTGTTGAGAGCTTTTAATCTGATCCAATGTTGAACCAATACTATCAGCCGGCGCCCTGCCGGTCCAGTACCTGATGAGGTCAAGGCCCGATTTACCGCGACAAGTGACGAAAACCCTCTTGCAGCCTAAACCAATCGGCGATAGCGTGTAACGAAAGAGCTTATATTGGCTCATAAAAGGTTCAGGGAGGAACGAATGAAGGTCGCGACGTTTTCGATTGCAGGCGAACGTCGCGTCGGCGTTGTCGATGTCGACAATCAGTCGGTCGCCCCCTTCGATATCCCTGTTGACCAGGCGCTGTCTGGCGTGCTGGCGCTGTTGCGGCGCAACGGCGCCGGGATGCCGCGCACGCTGTCGCCGGTTCCGCTGGCGCAGGTCGAGCTCGAGGCGCCGATACCTTTGCCTGCCCGCAACATCTTTTGCGTCGGCAAGAATTATTATGAACACGCCCACGAGTTTGCCCGCAGCGGCTTCGATTCGAGCGCCGGTGCCGGCGCCATTCCGCAACATCCGATCATTTTCTCGAAGGTCCCCGAATCGGTCGTTGCAACACATTCGAACGTGCTGATCGACCCTTCCATATCGATTGCGATCGATTATGAGGCGGAACTGGCGGTCATTATCGGCAAGGGCGGACGCGGCATTTCGAAAGCCGAGGCTTACGATCACGTCTGGGGTTATACGATTGTCAACGACGTCACTGCCCGCGACCTGCAGGGAAAATATAGCCAATGGCTAATCGGTAAGTCGCAGGATACGTTTTGCCCGATGGGGCCATGGGCGATCACCAAGGATGAGCTCGACCTGGAAAACGCTTCGGTACGTTGTTTCGTCAATGACGACCTCCGCCAGAATTCCAAAATATCGCTGCTCATCTTCGATATTCCGACGATCATATCGACGCTTTCGCAAGGCATCACCTTGAAGCCGGGCGACATCATCGCCACCGGCACGCCGGTCGGTGTCGGCATCGGCTTTGATCCGCCGAAATATCTCAAAGCCGGCGACATTGTGCGGGTCGAGATCGACGGCATCGGGACGCTGGAGAACCGGATCGTGGAGCGGGTGCAATGACAACTGTCACCGTCGGTCCGATTGTCGCGGAAGTCGCCGGCGAGGGCGAGCCGGTGGTGATGATCCACGGTCTCGGCGGAACCTCGAACATGTTCCAGCCGCAGCTGGAGGCGCTCTCGGCCTACCGGGTCATCCGCCTCGACCTGCCTGGATCCGGCCGCTCGCCGCGGCCGCTCGATCCATTGACGATCGAGCTAATGAGCGACGCCGTCATCCGCGCCATGGCGGGCATGGGCGTCATCCGGGCGCATTTCGTCGGCCACTCCATGGGCACGATCGTCTGTCAGTTGGTCGCAGCGATGCAGCCGTCGCTGGTCAGGTCGCTGGTTTTGTTCGGTGCTCTCGCCGAGCCGGCCGAAGCGACGCGGCAAGGCCTTGCCAACCGGGCGCGATTGGCGCGATCGGGCGGTATCGCCGACATCGCCGACCAGATCGTCACCAATGCGCTGTCGGCACATACCAGGGAAACCTCGCTGGCCGCCGTCGCCTTCGTGCGCGAATCCATCACCAGGCAGGACCCGGAAGCCTATGCCCGCAGCTGCGAAGCTCTGGCCAAGGCGACGGCTGTGGATACGCGCCGGATTTCAGCGCCGACCCTTTTGGTTACCGGCGACGCCGATACGGTCAATCCGATGAGCGTCGGCCAGGCGCTTGCCGACAGGATAAAGGGAGCGATATTCTTGTCTCTCGATCGGTGCGGACATTGGGCCACGGTGGAGTGCCCCCGCGAAAGCAGCCAAAGGCTCGCCGATTTTTTGAGACGCGTTGATAGGTGAGGATCGGAATTCGGGCGTAAAAACAGTGCGCCCGACAGTTTGGGAGGTTTTCTGATGGCAGACGACGGCTGGAACGGAAACGGTCCGGGCAGCACGCTCTTTACCAATGTGCGCGTGCTCGATGCGACCGGCGAATACCCCTACACCGGCGAAGTGCTGGTTCAGGGCAACCGTATCAAGCAGATCACCAAGGGCTCGTCGCGTTTCGGCTCGCCGGCTGTGTCGTCCTCCTACAGCGGCTTGTCAGGCGGTGTCACAACGATCGACGGCATGGGCGCGACGCTGATGCCGGGCATGATCGACGCGCATCTGCATCTCTCCTGGAACAACGCGCCCGGCATCGACCCGATCCAGATGATGGAGGTGGAAGAGCACATGCTGGTCACCATGGAGATGGCCAAGCTGGTACTCGACGCCGGCTTCACTGCCGGCCGCGGCGCCGCAGCCGCCAAGCCGCGGCTCGACGTGGTGTGCAAGAAATTCATCAATCAGGGGCGTTTTCCCGGGCCGCGTTACCTCGCCGCCGGTCCCGAGATCACGACGGTCGGCGGCCTCGGCGATTCCGCGCCTTCGCACATTCCGCATGAAGGCCTCAATCTCGGCATCGTCGTCTCAGGTCCCGAGGAAATCCGCCGCACGGTGCGCCAGCTGATCAAATACGGTGTCGATTCCATCAAGCTCAATCTGTCAGGCGAAAGCATCACCGGCATGGGCGCCGAAGAAACGCCAATGTCGGAGGAAGAGGTCGCCATGGCCGCCTCCGAGGCGCGCTGCCGCAACAAGGTGCTGTCGGCACATGCGCGCTCATCCGGCTCGGTCAAGCAGTGCGTCCGTCATGGCATCCAGAACATCTACCACGCTTCGTTTGCCGACGAGGAAGCTCTGGACATGCTCGAGGCGGCCAAGGACAAGCATTTCGTGGCCCCCGGCATCGCCTGGCTGATCAACACCGCGCGCCATGCCGAGCAATGGGGCATCAAGCCTGGTTCGCCGCTTTCGCTCGAATATGAGCGTGAGCTCGAAATGTGCATCGAGACGATGAAGAAGATGCATCGACGCGGCATCCGCGTCTGCATCGGTGGCGACTACGGTTTTGCCTGGACGCCGCAAGGCACCAACGCCAAGGACATCCAGACCTTCGTCGAGATGCTTGGCTTCTCGCCGATGGAGGCAATCCAGGCCGGGACCAAATATGGCGGACAGATCATGGGGATGGGCGACGAGCTCGGCATGATCAAGGAAGGTTATCTCGCCGATCTGCTGTTGATCGACGGCGACCCGATGTCGGACGTGCGCATCCTGCAGGACAAGAACCGCATCCTCGCCATCATGAAGGACGGCAAGTTCCACAAGGCGCCGCGCTTGAATGAGCAGCGCCGCCGGCTGACCGCATGAGCATTCTGGACCGGCCATCTTCGCCCGACATTTCGCGGCCTAAGACTTCGGGGCTCGAGATTTCTGGCGGCGGCATGACGCGCAGACAGGCGTGGGGTCTTTTCTGGCTCCTCGCAGCTGCCGTCATTGCATGGCTGGTCTTTGCCGTCTGGCCGGACTGGCTGAACGCCATCCTGATTTCCAAGAAGGCATTCGTCAGCGCCATCCTCAACGGCATCACCCTGGCTGGCCTTTATTTCCTGGTCGCCAGCGGCTTTACCCTGATCTTCGGCCTGATGCGCAACGTCAACCTGGCGCATGGCTCGCTCTATCTGCTTGGCGCCTATATCGGCTATGAGGTGGCGAACCGCACCGGCTACTGGCTGCTGGGTGTCGCCGCGGGCTTCATCGTTCTGGCCCTTGTCGGCGTCGTCATGCAGATCTTCGTCTTCCGGCGACTGGAAGGCGACGACCTTCGCCAGACCCTGGTCAGCATCGGTATCTCGATCGTCGCCGCCGACCTGATGCTGGCGGTCTGGGCCGGCGGCACCTATCAGATCCCGGTGCCGGAATGGCTCGACGGTGCACTGACCTTACCGGTGGTCACGGCCGTGCGGTCTAACGGCGTCTCGGTGTTTCTCACCTACCCGCTTTATCGCGTCGTCGTGCTGGCGGCTGCGATCGTTATCGGCATCGGCCTTTGGCTGATGCTGCACAAGACGCGCGTCGGCATGATGGTCCGCGCCGGCGTCGACGACCGCGCCATGCTGTCGGCCTCGGGCGTCAACGTACACGCGGTCTTTGCTATCGTCTTTGCCGTCGGCGCCGGGCTTGCCGGCTTTGCCGGCGTCGTCGGCGGCTCGGCATTGTCGGTTGCGCCCGGCGAGGACGTCCGCTATCTCCTGGCCTCGCTCGTCGTCGTCATCGTCGGCGGCATGGGTTCGATTACCGGTGCTGCAATCGGCGCGCTGCTGATCGGCCTCGCCGAACAGATCGGCCTCGTCTATTTCCCGACCTACGGCATCGTGCTCACCTTCGTCATCATGGTGGTAGTGCTGTCGGTGCGGCCGCAAGGCATCATGGGGAAAGCGCGATGAGCCTGACCGTCGCCGTAGGCGCCGCGCCTCGACAGAACTGGCTGGAGAAGCTCGGCGCCGGTCACATCATCCTTGCCGTAGCATTGGTTCTCTACCCGCTGGTGGCATCCGATTTCTTCCTGACGCAGATCGGCGGTTATTCGCTGATCTTCGGCATGCTCGCACTGTCGCTGATGATGCTGGCCGGCTATGGCGGTATGGTCAGCCTTGCCCAGATCACTGTCGCCGGCATCGCCGCCTATGCCATCGCCATCCTCGGCGAGAACAATTCGAACGTGCTCGGCCTCGGCTGGCCGTGGTGGATCGCAGCACCCTTCGCCATTCTGGCAGCTGCGGTGGCATCGGCGCTGATCGGCTGGATCTCGGTGCGCACCGAAGGCATCTATACCATCATGATCACGTTGGCGATCGCCACCGCGACCTTCTATTTCGCCCAGCAAAACTACGCGATCTTCAACGGCCATTCCGGCTATGCCGGCATTCGCGCGCCGGTGTTCTGGGGCGTCAACTGGCGCGACCCGAAGGCCTTCTATTATCTCTGCCTGGGTTCGGCGGTGCTGTCCTACGCGGGGATACTCTACGGCGCCCGCTCGACCTTCGGCATGACCGTGCAGGCAATCCGCGACAATCCGCGTCGCATGCGCGCGCTCGGCTATCACGTCACCGCACACAAGGTCTTCGCATGGTTCCTGGCTGGAATCATTGCCGGTGTCGCAGGCGTGCTTTTGGTCTGGTTCAATGGGCGCGTTTCACCCGGCACGATCGGCGTCGATGCAGCCATCGACGTGCTGATCATCGCCGTCATCGGCGGTTTGCGCCACCCGATCGGGCCTTTTCTCGGCGCGCTCGTCGTTGTCCTGATGCAGACCTTTGCCATCGACCTTGTCGGAGCCGAGCGTTTCAACACGCTGATCGGGCTGATGTTCCTGGTGATCGTCTTCATCTCGCCGGATGGAATTCTTGGGTTGTGGGGGAGGATCAGACCGCAGCTAGCTCAGGAGTCCTTGCGTTCCGGTCCGTGACGCCGGAGCGGAATGAACTGCATCAATCAATCAAAGGGAGGAAAAAATGAGAATACATCGACGCACACTGCTTGCGCTGGCGCTTGCCACCGGGCTGACAGCTCCGTCTCTGGCGCTAGCCGCCGACGACACGATCAAGATCGGCCTGCTCGCCACTTTCGAGGGACCGTTCACGGTGCTCGGCGAAGACGGCGAGCGCGGCGCGAAGACGGCGCTCGACGAGGTCAGCGGCATGGTTGCCGGCAAGAAGATCGAAATCGTCAAAGGCTCGTCCGACGCTTCACCTGATAGCGCCGTGCGCGCTGCGCGCAAGCTGGTCGAGCAGGATGGTGTCAAGGTTTTGGTCGGCCCGCTTTCGGGCGATGAGGGCCTCGCCGTCAAGGACTATGCCAAGACCCAGCCGACCGTGACCTTCATCAATGGCACCTCGGCGGCGCAGGACACGACGCTGCGCAATCCGGCGGAAAACTTCTTCCGCTTCTCGACCGACGGCGCGCAGTGGATGGCGGGTCTCGGCACCTATGCCTTTAACGACAAAGGCTACAAGCGGGTCGCTACGGTCGCCGAGGACTATTCTTTCCCGTATACGCAGGTCTTCGGCTTCATGGCCGAGTTCTGCAAGGCAGGCGGCAAGGTGCCGTCCAAATCCTGGGTGCCGATCGGCAACAAGGATTTTTCGTCGGTTATCGCGGCCATTCCCGATGACGTCGATGCAATCTACGTCGCGCTTGGCGGCGCCGACGCCGTGAACTTCCTGACCCAGTATCAGCAGGGCGGCGGCGCGGCCCCCTTGATTGGTGGCTCGATCACCGTCGACCAGACGGTGCTGACCTCGAAGGGCAAGCTGCGCGACGTGCTGGTCGGCACGCCTTCCGCCGGACCAACCGCCGACACCAACGACGCGCCTAGTTGGAAAACTTTCGTCGAAGCCTACAAGAAGCAGCCAGGTGCCTTTCCCTCGCCGTCGCTCTTCGCCCACGGCTATTACGTCAACATGAAGGCGACATTGCTCGGTCTCGAACAGGTCGGCGGCGATGTCTCCGATGGCGGCGCCAAACTGCGTGACGCACTCTCGAAACTGTCTTTCGACACGCCGACCGGCAAGGTGTCACTGGACAAGAACCGCAACGCGATTGCCGACATCTACCTGACCGAGGTGACCGAGGGGCCGGACGGCAATCTTTTGAACAAGCTCGTCAAAGTCGTGTCGCAGGTCAACCAGACGCTGGGCATTCCCGAAGACGAGTTCACCAAGCTTGGGGCTGTCAGCCGCGACAATCCGAGCTGCCCGTAACCGCGTGGCTTGCGAGTATATCCGCCCGTGACCGAAACTCTTGCCGCGAACCGTCTCCAAAGCTCCGGCGCCTTTGCGCTGGAACTCGATGGCGTTGCGCGGCATTTCGGCGCTTTGGTGGCGCTCTCCGGCATTGATATGAGGATCGCGGCTGGCGAGCGGCGCGCGGTTCTCGGCTCTAACGGCGCCGGCAAGACCACGCTGTTCAATGCAGTGACCGGCGATTTCCTGCCGACGGCTGGCCGCATCCGCTTCTTCGGTGAGGACATCACCGACTTGCCGCCGCATGAACGCATCCGGCGGGGCTTGCGGCGGACCTACCAGATCTCGCAGCTGTTCAAAGGCTTGTCGGTTCTCGACTCGATCTTTCTCGCTTGCCGCGGCGTCTCACGCCGACGGTTCTCGCTGCTCCGCCCAAAGGCCACCGACGTCAACATGGTGCAGGCGGAATCGATCCTCAATGCCGTGCATCTCGAGGCCTATCGCGACCTGCTGGTGGCGACACTCAGCCATGGCCAGCAGCGGCAGTTGGAGATCGCGCTGGCGCTGGCCGGCGCGCCACGCTTCATCCTGTTCGACGAGCCGGCGGCCGGCCTGTCGCCGACCGAGCGCCGCGACTTGGTGGCGATCCTCAATGCGCTGCCCAAGCATATCGGCTATATTATCATCGAGCACGATCTGGATGTCGCGCTGCGCGTTTCGGAATATGTGTCGATGATGCACAACGGCCGTCTGTTCAAGGAAGGCACGCCGCAAGAGATCGAGGCCGACCCGGAGGTCCAGGAGATCTATCTCGGGGGCAAGCATGGCTGAGCGCCCCGTTCCCCTCGGCCGAACGCTCCCTTCTGGCCCAGCCTCTTCCGGCAAAATAGGCAAGGCGATCCTCAAAATAGAGGATCTGCAGGTCTATTACGGCGAAAGCCATGCCCTTCAGGGCGTCTCGCTGGCGCTGGAAAGCGGCGTGCTGTCGGTGGTCGGCCGCAACGGCATGGGCAAGTCGACGCTCTGCAACACCATCGTCGGCCTGAAGCGCGCGCGCTCCGGCTCGATCCGCGTCGACGGCCGCGAGATCACTGCGCTCGAACCGCACGAGATCCATCGCCTCGGCGTCGGTTATGTGCCGCAAGGGCGGCGCGTCTGGCCAAGCCTGAGCGTTGATGAGCATCTCCGTCTCGCTGCCGGCAATCGGCGCGATGCGAGTTGGACCGTCGAACGCATCTACCAGACATTTCCGCGCCTCGCCGAGCGCCGCACCAATGGCGGCTCGCAGCTCTCCGGCGGCGAACAGCAGATGCTTGCTATCTCGCGTGCCCTGCTCAGCGACCCGAAGCTGCTGGTCATGGACGAGCCGACCGAAGGCCTTGCGCCGATCATTGTCGACCAGGTTGAGCGGATGCTCGTCACCCTGGCCGAGGAAGGTGAGATGGCGATCCTCGTCATCGAGCAGAATATCGGCGTGGCGACCGCTGTTTCCAACCAGGTCGCCATCATGGTCAACGGCCGCATCAATCGGCTGATGGACGCGGCAGCGCTCGCGGCAGACCGGGAATTGCAGCAACGGCTGCTTGGTGTCGGACGCCATGCCGACGAGACGTCCGTCACGCCGGCAGCCGCGGCACAGGCGAAGGACCAGTTGGCTGAAGTCTACCGCATCGACCGGACAGCTACCGGTTCCGAACCGATGACCCAGAATGGAACCTACCTTCCGGTCACCGAACTGCCCAACCGCTGGAACGTGCCGGTCACGGCCATGCGGCAAGCGGCTATCGAGAAGGCCGCGCCACAGGACGATTTGAAGAAGGTCTTTGCAATTCCTTTCGCCGAACGCATTGGAAGAACAGTGCTAGTCGCGGGCACTTTCGATACCAAGGGCAAGGAGTTGCGGTTCGTCGCCGACCGGCTGAAGTCCCTCGGCATTCCGGTTCGCACCGTCGACCTCTCCACCTCCGGAAAACCGTCGAGCGCCGACGTTCCCGCCATGCAGGTGGCCGGAATGCATATGCGGGGATCGGCGGCCGTTTTCACCAATGATCGCGGCGGCTCGGTGAGCGCTATGGCGGAAGCCTTCGCGCGCTGGATCGAGCGCGAGCCGCGCATTGGCGGCGTCATCTCGGCCGGCGGCTCCGGCGGCACCACGCTGGCAACAGCAGGCATGCGCGTGCTGCCCGTCGGTATCCCCAAACTGATGGTGTCGACCGTGGCAGCCGGCGATGTCGCCAAATATGTCGGCGGCGCGGACATCATGATGTTCCATTCGGTTGCCGACGTTCAGGGGCTGAACTCGATCACCGAACAGGTGCTGTCAAATGCGGCGCATGCGATGGCGGGCATGGTCGCGCAGCTGCCCAATGCCGAAGCCTGGGAAGCCAGGCGCAAGCTGGCGCGCCCGGCTGTCGGCATCACCATGTTCGGTGTCACGACGCCGGCGGTGCAGGCGGTAACCAGGCGGCTCGAAGCCGACTACGACTGTCTCGTGTTCCACGCGACCGGCATCGGCGGACGGGCAATGGAGAACCTCGGCGATTCGCGGCTGCTCTCGGCTTTCCTTGATCTGACTACCACGGAGGTGGCCGACATGATCGTCGGCGGTGTGTTCCCGGCGACTGAAGACCGCTTTGGCGCCGCAATCCGTACCGGCTTGCCCTATGTCGGCTCAACCGGCGCGCTGGACATGGTCAATTTCGGCCCGCGCGACAGCGTGCCGGAGAAATTTCGAAGCCGCAAATTCGTCATCCACAATCCGAACGTCACGCTGATGCGGACAACCCGCGACGAGAACCGCGCCTTTGGCGAATGGATCGGTGCGCGGCTCAATGCCATGAATGGCCCGGTGCGGTTCCTGTTGCCGGAGGGCGGTGTCTCGATGCTCGATGCAGCAGGCCAGCCGTTTCACGATCCGGAGGCCGACAACGCCCTGTTCGAGGCGATCGAGAAGACCGTTCGCCAGACGCCGCAGCGCCATCTCGAGCGTGTGGGTGCGAACATCAATGACGCGCTCTTCGTCGATGCGGCGGTCAATGCGTTCCGCGCGATCACGCCAAAACTGCAGAGGCGAGCATAATGGCTTCGAGCAGGCGCAATTGTAAAATCGGTGCCGGTAGCCCGTGGCTGACCGCATTCTATTTGGGAGGGTAGAAAAGATGGCCGCGCAGACCTTGGGCGCTTTCCTTTTGTGGCTGATCATTGCCGCGATCGTGGTGGTGATCGCCGTCTACATACTGCGATGGCTTTATCGCCGGTCGACCAAGGAGACGGCGTTTGTGCGCACCGGCTTCATGGGCGAGAAGGTGGTGGTAAACGGTGGCGCTTTCGTCATTCCGGTGCTGCACGAGATCACGCCGGTCAACATGAACGTCCTGCGCATCGAAGTGCGCCGCGAGGATGCCTTTGCGCTGATCACCAAGAACCGCATGCGCGTTGATCTGGTCGCAGAGTTCTTCGTCCGTGTCGGCGCCGGCCGCGATCTGGTCGCCGCCGCAGCCCAGACGCTCGGGCGCCGCACGCTGCAGCCCGACAGCCTGCGCGAATTGCTGGAGGGCAAGTTCGCCGGTGCCATGCGCACCGTTGCCGCCCAGATGACGCTGGAAGAGATGCACGAGCTGCGCGGCGACTATGCGGCCAGGGTCCGGCAGCTTGCCTCGGAATCGCTCGCCGCCAACGGGCTGGAGCTGGAAAGCGTCGCCATCGTCGACCTCGACCAGACCAGCCTCGAATATTTCGATCCGTCCAATGCCTTCGACGCCGAAGGCCTCACCCAACTGACGGAATCGATCGAGACGCGCCGCAGGATGCGCAACGAGATCGAGCAGCGCACGCTGGTCGACATCCGCAACCAGAACCTCGACACCCAGCGCAAGGTGCTGGAGATCGACCGCGACACCGAATACGCCCGCCTCGAGCAGGAGCGCGAGGTCGAGATACGTCGCGCCTCGCAGCGCTCCGAACTCGCCAGGGAGCGGGCGATCCGCGACCAGGAGGCCGAGCAGGCGCAACTGTCGGCGCGCGAGGCCGTCGAGAAATCGCGCCTCAACCAGGAGCGCAACATTACCGAGGAGCGCATCAAGAGCGAGGAAGACACGCAGCGCCGCGAGATTGCGCGCCGCCGCGCCCTCGATGAGACGGAAATGAAAATGCGCGAACTGACCGAGCGCGAGCAGATCGCGCTAGAGCTCGCCCTGGAAAAGGCCAGGATCGAACGCGAAGGCACGCAGAGCGAGCTCGAGATCGAGCGCAGGAAAGCCCTCGAAATCGCCGAGCTCGAACGCCAGATCGCGCTGGCGGAAAAGGCATTGGAGGTTACCAGGGCCGAGGCGGAAAAGCGCCGCGCCGAAATTGTCGAGAACCAGGCGACCGAAACAGCGCGGATCGGGCAGGAGCGTGCCATCGACGAGGTCAGGATTGCACGCGAGCGTCACCTCGAGGCGCTGCAGATCGCCAAGCGCCAGGCTTTCGAGGAAGCCGAAATATCGGCCGGCGAAGAGGTCGAGCGCGCTCGCATCACCATCGAGCGCGGCATCGAGGAGGCGCGGCTGATCAAGGACCGCGACATCCGCCAGCTCGGCGTCGAGCGCGACCAGAAGATCGAGATAGCCGAAATCCAGAAGGCCATCGACATCGCCAAAAAGACGCAGGAGCGTTCCTCCGCTATCGCGGCATCCGAGGCGGTGCGCGCCAAGGCCATCCAGGCTGAGGAGCAGGCCTTCACGGCGCGCGAGCGCGAGATCGCCGAGCGCCGCAAGCTGACCGACTTGATCGGTGCGGCTCGCGAGGCCGAGCGCGAGGCCTTGCGCATAACCGCGGCCGCAGATGCCGAGATGAAGGCGGCCAAGAGCCTGGCCGAAGCGCAGAAGATCGCCGCTGTTGCCGCGGCCGAGGCGGAGAAGATCCACGCCCTTGCGGCGGCCCAGCGCTACGAGGTTGATGCCGCCGGCCATCGTCAGCTCAACGAGGCCGACAATCTGCTCTCCAACGAGGCTCGTGCCGGTCGCCTGCGCGGCAAGTTGCTCGACCACATGGAAGGCATCATCCGCGAAAGCGTCAAGCCGATGGAGAAAATCGACGGCATCAAGATCCTGCACGTCGACGGCATCAATGGCGGGCAGGGCGGCAACCGCAACGTCACCGACGAGGTGATCGATTCGGCGCTGCGCTACCGGGTCCAGGCGCCGATGATCGATAATCTGATGAAGGAGATCGGCATCGAGGGCGGCTCGCTCGGCCGCATGACCGACGTGCTGCGCGATGCCAAGGACATATCGAGCCTGACCCGCGACAAGAAAGGCAAAGGCAAGGTCAGCAAGGACGACGATGACGACCGCGACCGCTGACCAGGTCCGGTGGGCGGTGTGCTGTGCGAATGAGTGGCGATGCCTCGGCACCGGCCGCTCGTTCGATGCGGGCGGTGGGGCATGACCAAGGTCTATGTGTCCTCGGTCATCCCTGCGCCGGCTGCGGAAGTCTGGAAGCTCGTGCGCAACTTCAACGGCCTTCCCGCCTGGGCGCCATTCGTTGCGGAGAGCCGCGTCGAACAGAACGCACCGGCCGACCAGATCGGCTGCATCCGCAACTTTGTGCTCAGGGATGGCGGGCGGATTCGCGAAAAATTGCTGGCACTGTCCGACTACGATCTGTCGTGCAGTTACGCTATCCTGGAAAGCCCGATGGCGGTGGAGAATTATATCGCCACGCTGTCGCTGACGCCGATCACCGACGGCAATCTCACTCTGGCCGAATGGGAGGCGGAGTTCGACTGTGCGCCTGAGCGCGAAGCAGCACTTATGCATCAGATCGGCACCGGCGTCTTCCAGGCGGCGTTGAGCGCACTCAAGCAGCGCTTCGGGCGCTGACATTCCCGCGATGGTTCAAGTCCGCCAGAGCACCATCATCGATGCGCCGATCGATGATGTCTGGTCGATTCTGCGCGATTTCAACGGCCATGAACGCTGGCACCCGGCGATCTCGTTCAGCGAAATCGAAGGTGGCGACCCGGTCGACGCGGTCGGTTCGGTTCGTCGTTTCCGCCTGGCCGATGGCGGCGAGTTGCGCGAACAGCTGCTGGCGCTGTCCGACAAGGACTTTCGGCTCGCCTATTGCCTGCTCGAAGCGCCGCTGCCGCTGATGGGTTATGTCGCATCGATCCAGCTGAAGCCGGTGACCGACGGCAACGCGACCTTCTGGGAATGGCGTTCCGAATTCCATCCACCTACGCACCGCCGCGACGAACTGGTCAAGCTCGTCTCCGAAGGCATTTATCAGGCCGGCTTCGCGGCGATCCGTAGCCTTTTGCGAGGAAGGGTTCTGACTGCCAAGGCAAGAGCGCCAACGCCGGCACCTCCGTCAGCCCCGCCGCTGATCGCTTCGCCGGTCTCTTCCGCAACAACATCGTTCGGCCAGTCAGCAACAACCAGGGCTATTGTGGTCGAGCGCTATGGCGGTCCGGAGGTGCTGCAACTCAAGGAGATCGGCTTGCCGCCGCCGGCGCCGAACGAGGTGCGGATCCGCCATACTGTGATCGGCGTCAACTTCATCGACGTCTATTGCCGCACCGGCTATTTCGACCTTTTGCAACCACCGGGCGTGCCTGGCATGGAGGCAACCGGCGTCGTCGAAGCGGTCGGTTTGGAGATTGCCGGTTTCTCGGTCGGCGACCGCATCGCCTATGCCTGCCCGCCGGTCGGCGCTTATACCGAGCGGCGCAACGTGGCGCCCGATCTGCTGGTTCGCCTGTCCGACGATATTCCCGACGAGATTGCGGCCGCGGGTCTGCTCAAGGGCGTCAGTGCGAGTTTTTTGCTGCATGATGTCCATGCGGTGCAGCCGGGCTCCGTCGTTCTCGTCCATGCCGGCGCCGGCGGCATCGGCCAGCTTCTGGTGCAATGGGCACGCCATCTCGGCGCAACGGTCATTGCAACGGTGTCGAGCGACGACAAGGCGCGCATCGTCGAACGCCTCGGTGCCCATCATGTCATCGTCTACTCGCGTGAGAATTTCACTGAGGCCGTCATGCGGCTGACGGGAGGCGTCGGCGCCGATGTGGTCTACGATGCGGTCGGCCAGGATACGTTCGGCGGCTCGCTGGCGGCGCTCCGCATTCGCGGTCACCTCGTCAGTTTCGGTCAGGCGTCAGGGCCGATCGGCAATTGGGACATCGGCCGCTTTGCATCGAAGTCGATCACCGTATCGCGTCCCAACTATGCGCATTACACCGACACGCCGGAAAAACTAGCCCCGCACGTCGAGCGTTTCTTTGCCGCGCTGCGACAGCGCGTCGTCAGGATCGAACCGCCCAAGCGCTATAACCTATCCGACGCCGGCGATGCTCACCGCGACCTTGAGGCCAGGCGGACAATAGGCGCATTGGTGCTGGTGCCATAGCCGACACTCGTCGAAACAGATGTTGACAATGTCATCTGTTGTTGCGAAAGCGTTCAGCCTCGAATTTGACGGCCGGGCGGGACAATGGACGACCTTGGAGCACAGGAACAAGCGGTTCTCGACCTCATTGCGGCGAACCCGTTCGCCGGCCAGCAGGACATAGCAACGGCGCTCGGCATCGCCCGCTCGACGGTCGCGGCCCACATCGTGCAACTCGTCAACAAGGGCTATATTCTCGGCCGTGGTTACGTCTTGCCGACGTCCAAGCGCATGGTCTGCGTCGGCGGCGCGGTGCTCGACCGCAAATACCACGCCAAGAAGGATCTGATTTTCGAGACGTCGAACCCGGTCGACGGTTATCGCAGCTTCGGAGGGGTCGCCCGCAACGTAGCCGAAAACCTTGCCCGCCTCGGCGTCGACATAAGCTTCGTCTCAATCGTCGGCGACGATGAAACCGGCCGCTCGCTGGTGCGGCACCTGCGCGATCTTGGCGCCGATGTCAGCCAGGTCATCACCACCACGGAACGGCCGACGGCGGAATATGCCGCCATCCTCGACCGCAACAATGATCTGGTGCTCGGCATTGCCGACATGGAGATCTTCGATCTGTTTTCGTCGTCCTATCTCGACCGCTTCTGGCCGCATCTGGCTTCGGCGACATGGGTGTTCATCGACTGCAATCTGCCGGCTTCGACCATCGCAGCACTGATCTCGCGCAAGCAGGGCGCGCGCTTCAAGCTCGCCGTCGACACAGTCTCGTCGCCGAAATCAGCGCGCCTGCCTAAGGATCTGACCGGCATCGACCTTCTGTTCACCAACCATGACGAGGCCAATACGATGCTCGGCATGACGGATGCCGACAAGCGGCTAACGCCGAAGGAAGCGGCAGCAGCGCTGCGCGCGGCCGGCGCCAGCACGGTGATCGTAACCGCAGGCGCGCATGGATTTGCCGTTGCGACCGAGAGCGGTGTTACGACGATGCGCTCCGTCCCGGCGCAGGCCGTCGACATCACCGGCGCCGGTGACGCGATGATCGCTGGCACTTTGTACAAGGTGCTTTCGGATGATCCGGTAGCTCATGCCGTCCGCACCGGCGCACTGCTCGCCACGCTGACCACGGAGAGCGAATCCAGCGTCCACCCCGATCTATCGCCGCGCTTCCTTGCCGCCGGCATGTACCGCATTCCTGCCTGAAAGCGAGATGATGAAACCTTCCCTTGTCCACCTGAACGATGAAGTCGCTGCCGCGCTTGATGAAGGCCGCGCGGTGGTGGCACTGGAATCGACGATCATCACCCACGGCATGCCCTATCCGGCCAATCTGGAGACGGCCCGCGACGTCGAAACCGTGGTACGCGAGAACGGCGCCGTGCCCGCCACGATCGCAGTGGTCGCCGGCAAGATCAAGGTTGGCCTCGACGACCGTGAACTGGAAGAGCTGGCAGCGGCAAAGGGCGTGGTCAAGGCTTCCGGGCGTGATCTCGCCGCCATCATGGTGCACGGCGGCTCGGCCGGAACCACCGTCTCGGCGACGATGCGGATCGCGGCACTCGCCGGCATCGGCATTTTTGCGACCGGCGGCGTCGGCGGCGTGCATCGCGGCGCCGAAGCGACTTTCGACATCTCGGCCGACCTGACCGAACTCGGCCAAACCGGCACGACTGTCGTCTGCGCCGGAGTCAAGTCGATCCTCGATATTGCGAAGACGCTGGAATATCTGGAAACCCAGCGTGTGCCGGTGATCGCCTATGGGAGTGATGATTTTCCGGCTTTCTACACCCGCTCCAGCGGGCTCAAGGCCGATCATCGCCTCGATACCCCCGACGAGATCGCGCGAGCCATGCTGCTGCATGACGAGATGGAATCCGGCACCGGCATTCTCGTCGCCAACCCTATCCCCGAAGCGGACGCGCTCGATCCGGCATTCATCGACGGCACGATCGCAGCGGCGGTAGCCGAAGCGGAGCAGCGCGGCATCGGGCGCAAGGAACTGACGCCGTTTCTGCTCGCCCGCATCAACGAGCTTTCGCAAGGCCGCAGCCTGAAGGCCAACATCGCGCTGGTCCGCAACAACGCCGCGCTCGCCGCCCGCATCGCGGTGGTGCATGCGAAATTGAAAGGCGTGACCAGATAGAGGCAGCACCCGGCCAGCGCTACCGGCCTTCGATTTCAGCCCGTCGCAAGGTCGAAGATGCGCCCGGCATTGAGGATGTTGTTCGGGTCGAAGGCTGCTTTCAGGCGCCGCATGGCCGCAATCTCTGCATCGCTGCGCACCAGATGCAGCCACTCCTTCTTGTCAAGGCCGATGCCATGTTCGGCCGAAACGCCGCCGCCGGCGGCGGCCACACCGCGGTAGACGGTGCCGTATGCGGCTGCCGGATCCACCGTGCGGATCTGGTAATGCAGATTGCCATCGCCGAGATGGCCGAAGACGTAGATGTCGGCGCCGGGGTCGACGGCCTTGATGGCGGCTTCTGTTTCGTCCAGGAAAGTCGCCATTCTCGCCAGTGGGATGCTGATATCGACGCCAATCAGGCCTGCCATCGAAAACAGGAAACGGTTGGCCTCCTCCCGCACCGCCCAGAGCGCCCGGAATTCGCGCGGCGATTGCGAGACGACCACGTCGTCGATCACGCCCTCCTCGACCGCCTGCATCAGCGTCGCGGCAAAGCGTTCGCCGTCGCGGTCGGGCTCGCTGCCCTGTATCTCGGCAAGCACATAGACGGGCGAGCCCGCGGGCAGCGGCGCCGGCGCGTCCATGCCGGCGATCATGGCGCCATAGAGCGGGGCGAAATTCACCTCATAGGCCGAGAGCGAGGGCCCGAGTTTCTGCCTGAGCAGCGCCAGCAGCGCGATTGCAGCGTCGAGCGAAGCAAGCGCGCAGAAGGCGTTGATCTCGGTGGCCGGCTTCGGGTGCAGCCGCAGGCATGCGCGGGTGACCACGCCGAGCGTGCCCTCACTGCCGATGAACAATTGGCTGAGGTCATAGCCGGAATTGTCCTTCGCCAAACCCTTGAGCGAGGTCAGGATGCCGCCGTCGGCAAGCACCGCTTCCAGGCCAAGCACCTGCGCCCGGTACATGCCGTAGCGCAGCACGCGGATGCCGCCGGCATTGGTGGCGACATTACCGCCGACGGTCGCCGCGCCGCGCGCTCCGATGTCGACGCCGAACAGTAAGCCGGCCGCATCGGCGGCTTCCTGCACCGTTTGCAGCGGCGCGCCGGCCTCGGCGATGATGGTTGTCGCTTCACGGTCGAGGGCTTCAACGGAAGTCATACACTCCAGCGACAGCACCGCTTCGCCGGGTTGGACGCGAGCGCCGCCGGCGAGCCCGGTCCGGCCACCCTGGATGACAAGCCTCTGTCCGGCCTCGTTGCACAGGCGAAGTATGTCCGACACCTCGCCGGCCGTACGTGGACGCAGCACGAACTCCGGCGATACGCCGGCTTTGCCGTCGGGGTCTTCCCTGTAACGCGGCCCGGCCTCATCGGCCGAAACGATCGCCGACCGGTCCAGCCGCTTCTCCAGCCGCGACAGGAGTTCGCCGGTCAGTGGGGACAGAGCGCTCACGGATGGTGTCGTCATGCGCCGCTCCTGTAACAGGCAGGACGATAGACACGGACTGCTGTTTGTCAAACCCACGCGGGACTGCCAGTCGTGGCCGGCCTTCAGCCTCGACCCTTCAAAAACTCGATCACCATTGCCGCGGTCCAGGTGAAACGGTTACCGCCGAGCGGCTCGCCGCTGAGGGGATCGTAATATTCGGCAAAGCCGCTCTCGGCGATCAGGTCGAGACTGGACTGGGTGATCCGTTGTGCGATTTGGCTGTGGCCGGCGGCGGCAAGGCCATTAGCGATCATGTAGTTGACCACCAGCCAGACCGGGCCGCGCCAGTAGCGCTTGGCGTCGAAGCGCGCATCGCCAGGATCGTGCGAGGGGACGATGTAACGCGCTTTGCCGGCGATGCGCTCGATCGTTGCGGCGATGGCCGCTGCCCGGCTTTCCGGAATAGCCGAAAACACCGGCAGAATGCCGCCGACCGACGCGCTGTCAACGTGCTTTCCGGCCACTCGGTCGAAACAAATGTACTGGCTATGTGTGTCGCTCCACAGCCGTTCCATCGTCGAAAGCCCGTTTTCGGCACGGGCGCGGTTGGCTTTTGCGATTTCGGTTTCGCCAAGTGCCTCGGCGAGATCGGCAAGATCGGCGGCGGAACGGATCAGAATGGCATTGAAGCCGGGATCGACGACCTGGAACGGCGAGGCATCGTGCAGCCTGGCATTATCCCAGCCAAGCCCGCGGAAATGCTGCAGCAGCCAGACATAGCGGTCATACTGTGCCTTGGTTGGACGATGCGCCGGATCGGCGTGCAGGATGTCGCGGCGGGTGTAGGGCTCGACGCCTTCGGTCGGCACGTGCTCAAACGCCTCGTCCCAGTCGATCGAGTTGTCGCGACCGGACTCCCATGGGTGGATTATGGCGACCAGCCCTTCGCCGTTCGGGTCGCGGTTTTCGTAGAACCAGCGGTGCCAGGCATCGATTTTCGGCAGCAACACCCGGGCACGCTCGGCCGCCAGCGTCTTGTCCTTGGCCTGGTCAAACAAGCGGCGCACGGCAAAGCCGGCGACCGCCGGCTGGGTGATGCCCGAGGTGGCGGTCGGGCGGTCCGTCCGCCAGACCTCCGGTCCCGGGAAATAGCCGTCGCTCCAGACATGGAAGACGATGTGCGGTACCATGCCGTCCGGCCACTGGTGGGCGAACAGCGTGTCGATCTCGGTCCAGGCTCGAGCCTCATCGTAGTGGGCAAGACCGAGCGCGGTCAGGCAGGAATCCCAGTTCCACTGGAACGGGTAGAGGCCCTTGGTCGGTATGGTGTAGGTGCCTTGGTCGTTTTCCCTGAGCACCTCTACGGCGCGGGCGATGGTTTCGTCGACAGCAAGAGATATCATGGGGGCGGTCGTACTTTCAGGATCGAAGGGCGTTTGGATCAAAGCGCGTTGGTGGTTTCGGGGTCGAACCAGCGGATGCGGTCGGGTTTGGGCAAGAGCCGCAGGTGATCGCCGACGGCGACCGTGGCATTCGATTCGAGGATGGCGCGGAACAGGCCGCCCTCGACATCGCAGGTGACCAGCGTGTGCGGTCCGAGCGGCTCGACAACGCGCACGGTGGCGTGCAGCCCTTCGGTGCCGGTGTCGACATCCTCGGGGCGAATGGCGAATTCTATCGTCTGCTTGTCCGATTTGGGGCCGGGCAGCGTCAGCCCGGCGACGGTCCAGCTGCCGTCTGCCGCCTTCGTCGCCAGGATGAAATTCATCGGCGGGTTGCCGATGAAGGAGCCGACGAAGCGTGCGGCCGGATTGCGATAGACCTCTACCGGCGAGGCGGCCTGGACGATATGGCCCTGATGCATGACGGCGATGCGGTCGGCGAGGCTCATCGCCTCGACCTGATCGTGAGTGACATAGATGGTGGTGGTCTTGGACGCGGCGAGCACGCCCTTGAGCTCGGCGCGCATTTCGAGCCGCAGCAGCGCATCGAGGTTCGACAGCGGCTCGTCCATCAGGATCACGTCCGGCTCCATCGCAAGTGCCCGAGCGACTGCCACGCGCTGGCGCTGGCCGCCGGAAAGCTGGCCCGAATAGCGCTTCAAAAGCTGCTCGATGTGCATGAGCTCCGCGGTGCGGTTGACGCGCCCCTCGACCTCCTGCTGCGGCAGCTTCTTCATGCGCAGGCCGAAGGCGATGTTCTCGAACACGGTCAGGTGCGGAAACACGGCGTAATTCTGGAACACCATGGCGATGCCGCGTTCGCGCGGCGGCAGATGGTCGACGCGACGGCCGCCGATCCAGACCTCGCCCTGGCTTGGCGTTTCCAGCCCGGCGACGATCCTCAGCAGCGTGGTCTTGCCGCAACCCGAGGCGCCAAGCAGCACCATGAATTCCTGGTCGGCGATGGTCAGGTCGATCGAATGCAGCGCGGTGAAGCCACCGAAACGTTTTGCGACCTGCTTGATGGCGATCTCAGCCATCGGCGTTCTCTTTTGTGCGCGTCATCGGTTGGCGATCCCCCACATGGCGAACAGATATTTGCGAACGGCGAAGATGAAGATCAGCGCCGGGATGACCAGTGCCGCGCCACCGGCGAATTTGAGGTAGAGCGGCGATTCGCCGAGGCTCTGCAGCAGGAAGGCGGTCAGCGTCCGGTTCTCGATGGTGAGCACGGCGGCGGCAAACACTTCGTTCCAGGAGATGGTGAAGGCAAATACCGCCGACGCCGCGATGCCCGGCAGCGCCAGCGGTAGAATGATTTTTCGGAATGCCTGCAATCTCGTGCAGCCGAGCGTCCAGGCCGCTTCCTCCAGCTCGACTGGAATGCCGGAGAAGAGCGAGAACGTGATCAGCACCGCGAATGGCAGCGCCAGCGTGGTGTGGACCAGCGCCAGCCCGATCGCGGTGTCGTCGAGGCCGGTGCGGATGAACATCACCGCCAGCGGTAGCGCCAGCAGCGGCAGTGGGAAGGCGCGGGTCATCAGCACGAGGAAACGGAACGTTTCCTTGCCCGGGAATTCGAAGCGCGACAGCGCGTAGCCCGCGGGTGCGCCGAAGCCGATCGAGAGGAGCATCGTCAGCGTGGCGACGAGAACGGAGTTCCACAGCGCCCTGGCGACGCCGGCGAAATTGATGAAGAAAGAAAGGCTGCCGAAATCGAATGACGGGAAGAAGCGCTTGGGAAAGGCGGTCACCTCTTCCGGCGACGACAGCGCGTTGACGATCAACAGATAGATCGGCAGCAGCACCCAGATGCAAAGCAGGATGACGGTGGCGACCAGCAACCAGTTGCCGGCTTTGCGGGCCTCAGGCGCGGCGATCGACAGCTCCACCGTGCTCATATCCGCGCCTCCTTCGGCACACGCAGCACCCGCAGGAAGAACAGCGTGAAACCGATCGATATGGCGAGGATGAACAGCGCCATGGCGGCGGCGACATTGCGGTCCTGCAGCGTGAACTGCCAATTGTAGGTCTCGCCCATCAGCACCGGCAGATTGGTGCCGCCGAGTGCTGCAACCACCGCAAAGACCTCAAAGGCAAGGATGACGCGCAGGATGATCGCCGTCTGCAGGCTGGGGCGCAGCAGAGGCAGCGTGATCTTGATGAAGCGCTTCCACGGACTAGCGCCAAAAACCTCCGCCGCCTCGTAATATTCCCGGGGGATGAGCCCCATGCCGGCGACCAGAATGACCATCATGATGGCGGTCGCACGCCAGATCTCGGCCAGCGCCACGGCGATGAAGATCGTCAGCTTGCTCTGGTAGCCGAGGAACATGACCGGCCTGTCGATGACGCCGAGATTGGAGAGCAAGGTGTTGAGGAAGCCGGACTGGTCGAAGATGGCGAGCCAGATCAGCCCAGCGGCGAGATCGGAGATGCCGAGCGGAATAGCGAAGATATAAAGCGCGGCGCTGCGCCCGGCCGCAAGTCGCGACACCATCGTTGCCATCAGCAGCGCCATGACCAGCTGGATGGGCACGACGACGGCGCTGAGAAGCAGCGTGTTGCGAACCGTGACCGGAAATTTCCAGCTGCTGGTCATGGTGCGGAAATTGTCGAGCGTAAAGCCGCCGTCGCGGGTGAACGCCTCGAAGGCGACCAGCGCAAACGGATAGAGGAAGAAGACGCAAAGGAACAGCGTCGCCGGCGTCAGCAGCAGATAGGGCAGGGCCTTGCCGTGCATGGAGCTCTCTCTATTCGAAGCTTCAAAAGGGGTGGGCGCCCGGCGCGCTGGAAATCCGGACGCCCGGGGAGGATTCTTAATCGACGGGACAGGCGCCTTGCGATGGTTTGTCGGGCGCCCAGCACGGCGCTTTCGCCTGGTCGATGATCGCCTTCAGCGCCGTCGCCTGTTCGTCGAGCACGCCGTGCACATCCTCGCCGCCGAGCACGATGCGCTCGAAGCTGTCGGTGTAGATCTGATTGAACTTGCCGCCGAGGCCGCCAAGTCCCATCGGCAGCAGCGCCGGCAGCGCATCCGGGGCTCCGGTCATGGTGGCGATCACTGGGCTGAAGGCCTTCACCGAGGCCGGCATGTCGTCGGGCAGCTTGACGTCGACGATGGGGAAGAAGTTTGTCGCCTTGAGCGTCGCGATCTGGGTTTCCGGTTTCAGCATATAGGCGACCAGTGCCTTGGCCTTGTCCATGTCGGGCGAGGTCTTCGGGATAGCGACGCCGGCGACCACCGGCATGTAGCCGCGGCCTGCCGGGCCGGCCGGCGCCGGGAAGGCGACGAAGTCATCGGGTTTCTGGTTGAAGGCGTCGGCGAGGCGCGCCACGTGATCGAATGCCACCCAGACTTCGCCGGTCAACAGCGGCTCCTGCATGAAGGCATAGTTGGTCGAATTCGGGTTGGTGTATTGCCACAATTCCTTGAACTTGTTCCACGCCGTCTCGGCCTCCGCCGAGCGAAACTTGGTCACCATCGAGCCGGTATACGATGGAAGGAGAAAACCCTCGAAGAAACGGTGCTTCAGCCCTTTCGGGCCGGCCGGAAAACCGAATTTGGGCGAACCGGTCTTTTCAGCGATGTTTTTCGCCCACTCGATCAGTTGGTCATAAGTGATGGTGTTGAGATCGGTGCCGGCCGGCAGATATTGCAGCGCCTGCTTGCTGGCCGCCATCAGAAAGGTGGCCTGCATCCATGGCAGGTACTTCTGCTCGCCGGTGCCGAGCATGCCGAGCTTCTTGTAGGTCTCGTTGACCTTGACGCCACCGAGATCGACGCCAGAGAGATCGACAAGGTCCGCGCCGACGGTGGAGAAGTCTCCGTGCAGGCCGCCGAGCACGCCTATGGTGCCGGAGCCGGCCTGCAGTTCGGCCTGAAGGCGGGTGAGCCAAGGCCCGTCCTCGGCGACCTGATAGTCGACCTGGCCATCAAACCCCTTCAGCACCTCGCTGCGCATCTTCTGTGTCTCTTCCACTGGTCGCGCCTGTGTCGACCAGAACAACACCTGCTGGGCTTGCGCTGCGCCGGCAGCGAGCGACAGCGCCAGCACGGCGCCGGCCAATATCCGCAAAGCATTCATCGTCATCTTCCTCCCTGGGTTGCGCCGCGAAGCGGGCGTCAGTTCTGTCTTGTGGGTGCCGGGCCATGGCTTGCCCGCGAGACAAGTGTCGGCCGGACCAGCCGCGTCAGTGGCGCGTCCGGCCTGTTGCCGATGACGGTCAGCAGCATCTCGCCGATCTCGCGCGCGCACTGGCGGATCGAGGCGTCGAAAGTGGTTAGCCCCGGCGGCGCATAGGCTGAGGCGGCTATGTTGTCGAAGCCGATCACCGAAAGGTCGCGAGGAATGGCAAGGCCGGCTCGGGCAGCCTCTTCCATCACCGTCAGCGCCAGCTCGTCGAACAGCGCGACAATGGCCGTCGGCCGCTCGGTGGCGTGCAGTAGCCGGTTGATTGCATGGATGCGGGCACCGCGATCGAACCGCGGTGCCGTCGCCACATCGAGCCTGACCGTCGGATCGCCTCGGCGGGCGATCGCGGCAGCGAGCCCATCCTGCCTGAGATGGCGAAACGTCATCGGCTCGGAAATCGTCACCAGGCCGAAATGGCGGTGTCCGAGATCGTAGAGCATGTCGAAGGCCTCGCCGAATGCGTGCGCGCCATCGGTATCGAGCCAATGATAGGCAAAGTCACCGTCGAGCAGCCGGCCATGCGCGACGAACGGAAAATTGCGTTGACGCAGATAGGTAAGCCGCTCGTCGACCTCGGCGATGCGGGTGACGACGACCCCATCGGCGCGTCCGGATTCGACAACATGGCGAAGCACGGAAAGTTCCGACTGGCCCTGCGCCGCTGCGGCCAGGATCAGGTCGGAACCGTGCGAAACCAACCCTTCGCCGAGCCCGGTGACGAATTCGCCGAGGAAGGAATCGACCAGATTGGGGCCGCGGATCGGCAGCACCATGCCGACAAAACCGCTGCGGCCGGAGACTAGCGTGCGGGCTGCCGTGTTCGGCACATAGCCGGCCCGGCGCGCGGCCTCGGTGACACGTTGGCGCGTTTTCAATGCGATCTGCTCGTGGCCGGCAAGGGCGCGCGAAACGGTGGTGATCGACAGGCCGAGCTGTGCGGCTAGTTCCTTGAGGGTGGTAACGCGGCCCGGCATCGTTCCTCTCGAACGAAGTTTGAAACGTTTGTAATCAGTCCAAGCGAAATTGCAAACGTTTTAAATGCGCGCGATCGGTGTTGCTTCTTGCCCGTTGGTTCGCGCGGCCCTGTTCGGCCCCGGGCCGGCAAGCTTCCGGACGGAGATTTAAACGCAGCGGTTGCTTGACTCGGACGGCGCCTTGTGAAAAATTTTACAGCAACTGATAAAAATATCAAAGGGCGGAAATGGTTGGTTTTGGCAACGGCCTGCTGCGCGACGACGAGACCGGGATGGCAGCCCGCGCTGCCTGGCTTCACTATGCCGGCGGCCTGACCCAGTCGGAAGTCGCCAAGCGGCTCGGCCTGACCAGCCTCAAGGCGCACCGCCTCATCACCAAGGCCAATCAGGAGGGCCTGGTCAAAGTCTATATCGATGGCGAAGTCTCAGAATGCGTGGAACTCGAGGACGAGTTATCCGGCCGTTACGGCCTTGACTATTGCGAGGTGGTCCCGGACTTCGATGCCGAAGACCTGCCGCTCAAGGCGCTCGGCATTGCCGGCGCGCAGTTTCTCAAGCGCGAGATCGAACGCGGCGAGGAGGCGCTGATAGGCGTCGGCCACGGCCGCACGCTTGCCGCCTGCGTCGAATATCTGCCGCGCATATCGGCCGGCAGGATCCGTTTCGTTTCGCTGCTTGGCGGCCTGACGCGCAAGTTCTCCGCCAATCCACATGACGTCATCCACCGCGTCGCCGAACGGACCGGCGCGGAGGCCTATGTGATGCCGGTGCCGATGTTCGCCAACACGGTCGAGGATCGAACGGTGCTGCTCGGGCAGAAGGGCGTCAGCGATGTCTTCGACCTCGCCAAGACCGCCGACTTGCTCATTGCCGGCATTGGCACCGCCGAGCGTGAGGCCTCGCTTGTCGCCACCGGCATGATCGAAAAGGGCGAGATGGAGGAGATCCGCCGCAACGGCGGCGTCGGCGAACTGCTCGGCCATTTCTTCGACGATGCTGGAAAGGCCGTCGCGACGACGCTTTCCGACCGGGCGCTGGCACTGGCGCGCGAAGACATCAGCAACCGCAGGATTGTCGCCGTCGCCGGCGGCAAGGTGAAGGTTCGCGCCATCAAGTCAGTGCTGGAGGGCCGCTATCTCAAAGGCCTGATAACCGACGAGCGGACGGCGCGATCGCTCGTGGAACAGACGCCGGTCGGGTAGCCGGCAACCATTTCGTTGAAACTACCCTGTGGAGGAGAAGAGAAATGCATGAGAAAGAGAAAGACCTCATCGACGCGTTCCTGCGTGGACAAGTCGGCCGCCGTGGGCTGATCAAGGGCCTCGGTGCAATGGGCCTTGCCGCCAGCACCGCCGGTACACTGCTCAATTTCGGGCAGACCCGCGCCCTGGCAGCTGATTTCGACTGGCAGGCGCATAAGGGCAAGACCATCAAGCTGCTGCTCAACAAGCATCCGTACGCCGATGCGATGATTGCCAACCTCGACAACTTCAAGAAGCTGACCGGCATGGAAGTCGTCTATGACGTGTTCCCCGAAGACGTCTATTTCGACAAGGTTACCGCCGCGCTGTCGGCCAGCTCGCCCGAATACGATGCCTTCATGACCGGCGCCTACATGACTTGGACCTACGGCCCGGCCGGCTGGATCACCGATCTCAACGAATGGATCAAGGATCCGGCCAAGACCAACCCGAAATATGCCTGGGACGACTTCCTGCCCGGCGTCAAGAATTCTTGCGCCTGGAACGGCCAGCCGGGCGGCGCGCTCGGTTCGGAAGACGCCAAGCAATGGTGCATTCCGTGGGGCTTCGAGCAGAACAACATCACCTACAACAAGGGCATGTTCGACAAGGTCGGCGTCAGCGTTCCCGGCAATATGGATGAAATGGTCGCTACGGCGGCGAAGCTTACCAAGGATGTTGGTGGCGGCGTCTACGGCATCGGCGTGCGCGGCTCGCGCTCCTGGGCAACGATCCACCCGGGCTTCCTGTCGGCTTACGCTAATTTCGACCAGAAGGACCTGAACGTCTCGGCTGACGGCAAGCTGTCGGCCGCGATGAGCACCGCCGAATCCAAGGCTTTCCACAAGCAGTGGGTGCAGATGATCCAGGAGAGCGGCCCCAAGGACTGGTCGACCTACACCTGGTATCAGGTCGGCACCGATCTCGGTGCAGGTGCGTCGGCGATGATTTTCGACGCCGATATCCTCGGCTATTTCATGAATGGCGGCGACAACAAGATGGCCGGCAAGCTCGCCTTTTCGGCGTTCAAGGCCAACCCGGCCGCCAAGGCGCCGACGCCCAATATCTGGATCTGGTCGCTGTCGATGTCCAACTTCTCGAAGGACAAGGACGCCACCTGGTACTTCATGCAATGGGCATCCGGACCCGAGCATGCATTGTTCGGTGCGACCAAGATGGACTTCGTCAATCCGGTTCGTCAGTCGGTCTGGAACGACGAGATGTTCCGCGAGAAGCTGAACAAGAGCTATCCGGGCTACGTCGAGATGTTCGACGTCTCGGCGCCGGGCGCCAGCATCAAGTTCACACCGCAGCCGCTGTTCTTCGATCTCACCACCGAATGGGCGGCGACGCTGCAGAAGATGGTGGCCAAGGAAGTGCCGGTCGACGAAGGCCTCGACAAGTTGGCCGAGAGCATCAACAGCCAGCTCAAGGAAGCCGGGCTCGGCTAAAGCCGCGGCCAAGGCTGGCCCGTCCGCGGGTCAGCCTTTGAGATGTGATACGTTTGCGACGCGGTGCCGAGCGGTACCGCCTGCTCGCCCGACCGGCCGCCTTGCTCCCTTGGGCGGCCGGGACGGCGAAGCAACAGAATGACGGAGCAGCAGATGACTGCGGCGACAATACAAAGAAACAGGCCGTCGGGCTTCAGGATCAGCAAGCGGGTGCTGCCCTATCTCCTTAGCTTGCCGGCCTTGCTGGTCTGCATCGGCATCCTGATCCCGTTCTTCACATCGGTGGTCTATTCTTTCCAGCGCTACCGATTGAGCCAGCCTTGGGCGCGGCAATTCAACTGGGGCGACAACTATATCTCGTTCTTCACCGACCCGAAGTTCTGGAACACGCTGCAGGTGTCGCTGCTCTACGCCGGCATCACCGTCGTGCTCGAGTTGCTTCTCGGTCTCGGCATCGCCATGCTGCTGCAAAAGCGCTCGACGCTGAACAACTTCATCTCGATCATGCTGTTGATGCCGCTGATGACGGCGCCAGCGCTCGCCGCGCTGATGTGGAAGCTGATGACCAATCCCGGCTTTGGCGTGCTCAGCTATCTCGCCAGCCTGATCGGGCTGCAGGATTTCCGCTGGGCCTCGTCGCCCTCGACGGCACTGCTCACCGTCGTGCTTGTCGACATCTGGGTCTACACGCCCTTCATCATGATCCTGCTGCTTGCCGGTCTGCGCAGCCTGCCGACGCAGCCCTTCGAGGCGGCAGCACTTGACGGCGTGCCGCGCAGCTTCGTGTTCTTCCGCATCACCCTGCCGATGCTAACCCCCTATATCCTGACGGCGACATTGTTCCGCCTGCTCGATTCCATCCAGCAGTTCGACATCATCTACGCCATGACCCAGGGTGGTCCGGGCGACACGCTGACCGTGTTCCAGGTCGAGGCCTATCTCAACTTCTTCCAGTCGACCAATGTCGGCCGCTCGGCGGCGCTGATGATCATCCTGTGGGCGATCACCTATTTCCTCTCGAACATCTTCATCAAGAACTGGCTGCGGCTGCGCGAACGCGCCCGCGGCCAGGCATAGGAGGCTGGCATGGAACATACCTCCCTTCTCGAACGCATCCTGCGCGGCATAGCCCTGGCGCTGGTCGTGATCTTCTTCATGTTCCCGATCGTCTGGATCCTGATGATGTCATTCCAGACCAACGAGACAATCCTGCGGATTCCGCCACAGCTTGTCTTCGAGCCGACGCTCGCCAACTACACCGCCTTGATCACCGGCAAGCTGATGACGGCGGCCGGCACGCTCGACATCGCCTTCATGCGCAATCTCTGGAATTCCGTCTTCCTGTCGGTCACCTCGGTTGCCGTCGCGTTGCTGCTCGGCGTGCCGGCCGCCTATGCGTTTGCGCGGCATAAGTTTCGCGGCTCGGAGGACATTGCCTTCACGCTGCTGTCGTTCCGTTTCGCGCCGGCGCTGCTGGTGCTTTTGCCGCTCACCCTCTATTTCCAGAAGCTCGGGCTGGCCAATACCTATATCGGGCTGATCTGGGTCTACCAGCTGATCTGCCTGCCGCTGATCCTGTGGATCGTGCGCGGCTATTTCGAGGATATACCGGCCGACATCGAATACGCCTACCGCATTGCCGGACATTCCTGGTTTGCTACCTTCCGCAAGATCGCGCTGCCGCTCGCCGGCCCAGGCATTGCCGCTGCCGGCCTGCTCGCCTTTATCTTTGCCTGGAACAATTTCGTTTTTGCGCTGGTGCTCGCCTCTGCCGACAAGCAGCCGGTGACGGTCGGCGCGCTGGCCTTCATCACGTCCTCCGGCATCCAGTATGGCCAGATTTCGGCGGCGATCGTGCTGTCGATCACGCCGACCCTGGCGCTCGCGCTCTATGCGCAACGCTATCTGGTCGAAGGCCTGTCGCTTGGCGCGGTGAAAGGATAGTCCGATGGCAAGCCTCGAACTGCGAAACATCGTCAAGCGCTATAAAAGCCAGACCGTTCTCGACAATCTGTCGCTGACCGTCGCCGACGGCGAAACGCTGGTCCTGTTCGGACCGTCCGGCGCCGGCAAGACGGTGCTGTTGCGGCTGGTGGCCGGGGTCATCGACCCCGACGAGGGAAAGATCCTCATCGGCGGCGAGGACATGACCGATCTCGACGCCGAGTTCCGCGGCGTCGGCATGGCATTCCAGAACTTCGCGCTGTTCCCGCATATGACGGCGTTCGACAACATAGCCACGCCTCTGCAGGCGAAGCACTCATCGCAGGGCACGATAAAGACCGGCGTCGAGAGCGTCGCTAAGCTGTTGAAAATCGGCCATGTGCTCAGCCACAAGCCGCGGGCGCTGTCCAACGGCCAGAAGCAACGCACCGCGCTTGCCCGCGCGTTGGTCGGCTCGCCGCCGCTGCTGCTGCTCGATGATCCCTTGCGCAACGTCGATGCCAAATTGCGCTTCGAAATGCGCCTCGAGCTGCCAAGGCTGCTCGCCGATCGTGGCGCGACCGTCATCTACGTCACCCAAGACTACAAGGAAGCGATGGCGCTCGGCGACCGCATCGCGGTGATGTCGCAAGGCGTCGTCAAACAGCTCGGCACGCCCGAGCAGATCTATCGCGAGCCGGCCAATGTCGAGATTGCCCGGCTGTTCGGCGACCCGACCATCAACCTTCTGGACGTCAAGCCGTCGCGGGACGCCAAGGGCATCTATGTCGGCCTGTCCAACGTCCAGGTCCATCTTGCCGGCGCGCATGAGGCGGCGGTCGGCCGTGATTGCGTGATCGGCCTGCGGCCGGAGGCTCTGGCGTTTGTTGATGAAGGCACGCCCGGCGCCATCCCGGTGACGGTCGAGGCTGAGACGCCGCTCAACGAGAAGATCGTCACCCTGGCGCGAACCGTGCGCGGCCGTGAAATCTTGGTCTCGCGTCCGTCCGGGACACCTGGCCAATCCGAGGGCAGGGCGCATATAGCCGTCGACAGCAAAAGCGCCCTGCTGTTCGATCGCGCGAGCGGCGAGCGCATTGGCTCGAAAAACGTCGTCAATTTGCGCAGTGGAGAAGCGGCATGAGCCCAAGCGCAATCACCCTCTCAGGCGTCGACAAGTTCTACGGTCCGATCGACCGCGGTGTGCATGCGGTCAAGAACCTGACGATGGAAATCGCCAAGGGCGAGATCGTGGCGCTGCTCGGCTCGTCCGGTTGCGGCAAGACCTCGACATTGCGTATGATCGCAGGCTTCGAAGAGGTCTCGCGTGGCACCATCGCGGTTGCCGGCCGCAAGGTGCACACGTTGCCGCCGGTCAGGCGCAACGTCGCAATGGCCTTCGAGGGCTATTCGCTCTATCCGCCCCTGACCGTGCGCGAGAACATGGCCTTCGCCCTCAAGGCGGCCAGGCTGGCGAAGAGTGCGGTCGATGCAAAGGTTGCCAACATCGCCAAGCTGCTCGAGATCGAGGACATTCTCGAGCGCTATCCGAGCTCGATCTCCGGTGGCCAGCAGCAGCGCGCCAGCCTCGGCCGGGCGCTGATCCGCGAGGCCGACCTGCATCTGCTGGACGAGCCGATGGGCCAGCTCGAGCCGCAGCTTCGCGCCGTGCTGCGCGGCCGCATCAAGCATTTCATCAAGGAGCGTGGCCTGACCGCGATCCTGGTCACGCACGACCAGACCGAGGCCAATGCGCTGGCCGATCGCATCGCCGTCATGGAGGGCGGCGTGCTGCAGCAGTTCGATACGCCTGACAGGCTCAAGGAACGGCCGGCAAACCTGTTCACCGGCACCTTCGTCGGCGAGCCGCCGATGAATGTCTTCGAGGCCTATGTCGGCACGGCTGCCGACAAGATCAGTCTCAAGCTGCCCGACGGGCTTTCGCTCGACTACGACAAGGACGCGTTCAGCGGCCCAGTTCGCGATGAATTGCTCAACCGGCAACGCGTCGTCATCGGTGTCAGGCCCTATGCCGTCCGCCGCTCCAAGGACGGTGTGCCGGCCACGGTTTCGGCCAATCAATGGCTCGGCGACCAGACCCATATCGCCGCCGACTTCGCCGGCGGCTCGCTGGTTCTGGTCGAACATGACCGGACTCGCCTGGAACTCGGGGCGCCTATCAAGGTCAGCATCGATCCAAAAAACCTGCACGTCTTCGATCAGGCGAGCGGCGACGCCATTTCGCACGGCACGGAGCTTGCCTGATGCGGGATGTGCTGATCGGCATCGACGCCGGCACGTCTGTTATCAAATCCGTCGCCTTCGACACGGCGGGCAGGCAGATCGCGGCAGCCGCGCTGCCGAACAGATACGAGACACTGCCGGGTGGCGGCGCCGAGCAGGACCTAGTCCGCACCTGGGCCGATACCGCGACGACCTTGCGCCAACTGGCCGACAAGGTGCCGGATCTCGCCAGCCGGACCATTGCCATCGCCGTGACCGGGCAGGGCGACGGCACCTGGCTGATCGACAAGGATGGCGAGCCGGTGGCCAAGGGCTGGCTGTGGCTCGACGCGCGCGCTGCCGCCGTCGTCGAGGAGATCCGCGCGCGGCCCGAAGACCGGCTGCGCTTCGAAAAGACCGGCAGCGGGCTCGCTGCCTGCCAGCAGGGGTCGCAATTCGTCTTCATGAAGCGCCACATGCCCGCGATGCTTGCCAATGCAGCGACGGCGTTCCACTGCAAGGACTGGCTTTATTTCAAGTTGACCGGCCAACGCGCCACCGACCCGTCCGAAGGCACCTTCACCTTCGGCGACTTCCGCACGCGCAGCTATTGCGACGATGTTCTTGAGGTGCTCGGCGTCACCGATCTCAGGCATCTGCTGCCGCCCATCGTCGATGGCACCAGGCAAAGCACCGCACTGTCGGCGACAGCAGCCGATGCGACCGGCCTGCTTGCCGGCACGCCGGTCGTTCTGGCCTATGTCGATGTCGCCTGCACGGCGCTCGGCGCCGGCCTGTTCGATCGCGAGCGCAAGCCGGGATGCTCGATAATCGGCTCCACCGGAATGCATATGCGGCTTGCCGAGACGCCGGACGAGGTTCTGCTCAACGAAGCTGCAACCGGCTACACGATGACCATGCCGGCACCGGGCGTCTTTGCGCAGATGCAGTCGAACATGGCGGCAACGCTCAACATCGACTGGGTCCTCGGCCTCGCCTCCGGCATTCTCGCCTCGCAAGGTATCACGCGGACCAATGGCGAGATGATCGCGCTGGTCGACCAGTGGATATCGTCGTCCGAGCCAGGCTCGCTGCTCTACCAGCCCTATGTCTCCGAGGCGGGCGAGCGCGGCCCGTTCGTCGATGCCAATGCCAGGGCCGGTTTCGTCGGCATTTCGTCCAGGCACGGCTATGCCGACATGGTTCGTGCGGTGTTCGAAGGGCTGGCTTTCGCGGCACGCGATTGCTACGCCGCCATGGGGCCGCTGCCCGAGGAAATCCGCCTGACTGGTGGAGCGGCCAGGAGCCCGGCTCTGCGCAAGATCCTGGGTGCTGCGGTCGGCGCCGACATTCGCACCAGCGAGCGCGAGGAGGCCGGTGCTGCGGGCGCTGCGATGATTGCTGCGGTCTGCGTCGGCCAGTACGCATCAATGGACGATTGCGTCAGTGAATGGGTCACGCCTTTGCTCCGTGCGGCCGAACCTAGCGACCGAAAACTTGCCGCTGCCTACGAGGCGATTGTTCCGTCCTACACATTGGCGCATGAGGCGCTGCGGCCGGTCTGGCGTTCGCTGGCCGCATCCAGACAAACTGACGTGAATTGAGAAGAGCATGCCCAACAAAATTGCGATCATCGGCGACCGCTTCATGCTTCCGGAAGTGTTTCGCGAGAAAATCGAAGCGGCCTGCGGCGATAATCTCGACATCCGCACCATTGAGACCGCATGGCCCGACGAGCCGATGGAATTCGGCAATGCGGCGCTCGGCCTCGACAAGGTCAAGGAATATTTCGGTGATCCGGACGAGGTGGTCGATTTTATCGGCGATGCCGAAATCTTCGTCACCCAGCTTGCGCCGCTTTCCGAAACCATGATGCAGCGCTTGCCGGCGCTCAGGCTGGTTGCGGTGTCGCGCGGCGGGCCGATCAACATCGACATGGCTGCCGCCAACGCCCATGGCATCACCGTGGTCAATGTGCCCGGCCGCAACGCCAGCGCGGTGGCCGAGTTCACCATCGGCGCCATCCTCGCCGAGACGCGGCTGATCCGCGTCGGCCACGAAGCCTTGCGCAAGGGCGAGTGGCGCGGCGATCTCTACCGCGCCGACCGCACCGGCCGCGAGCTCAACGAAATGACCGTTGGCGTCATCGGCTATGGCAATATCGGCACCAGGCTGGTTCGGCTGCTGCGCGCATTCGGCTGCCGCATCCTGGTCTCCGATCCCTATGTGCAATTGAGCGTCGAGGACCGCAATGCCGGCGTCGAGCTGGTTGCGCTGGACGATCTCCTGTCGCGCTCCGATGTGGTCACGCTGCATTCCCGGGTCACCGAGGAGACGCGCGGCCTGATCGGCAAGGACGCCATTGCCCGGATGAAGCCCGGCGTGATCTTCGTCAATACCGCGCGCGGACCGCTGGTCGACTACGATGCGCTCTACGAGGGGCTCGTCTCGGGGCAGATCGGCAGTGCCATGCTGGAGACGTTCGCCGTCGAGCCGGTGCCGGCCGACTGGCCGCTGCTGCAGCTGCCGAATGTGACGCTGACGCCGCATATCGCCGGCGCGTCGGTACGCACGGTGACTTATGCTGCCGAGCAGGCGGCCGAGGAAGTGCGCCGCTTCATCGCCGGCCTGCCGCCGGTCAATCCATGCTGACGACAGGGCATAGAGCGAGATGAGCGGTGACAGCGAAATCGTCGATCTCTTCGTCATTGGCGGCGGCGTCAATGGCGCCGGCATTGCGCGCGATGCAGCAGGCCGGGGGCTGTCGGTCATCCTCTGCGAAAAAGACGATCTCGCCGAAGGCACCAGTTCGCGATCGGGAAAGCTCGTCCATGGCGGTTTGCGCTATCTCGAATATTACGAGTTCCGCCTGGTGCGCGAGGCGCTGATCGAGCGCGAGGTACTGCTGGAATCCGCACCGCACATCATCTGGCCGATGCGCTTCGTGCTGCCGCACAGCCCGGATGATCGGCCGGCCTGGCTGGTCCGGCTCGGCCTGTTCCTCTACGACCATCTTGGCGGCCGCAAGCGGCTGCCGGCCACTCGCACGCTTGACCTGCGCACCGCACCCGAGGGCGCGCCGATCAAGGACAGCTTCAAACGCGGCTTCGAATATTCCGACTGCTGGGTCGACGACGCCCGCCTGGTCGTCATCAACGCGCTCGACGCCGCGGAGCGTGGGACCAGGATATTCACCCGCACTGCCTGCACCGCCGCCCGCCGCGAAAACGGCCTGTGGTCGGTGGAGATGCGCGACGGTCGAACCGGCGTCAGGACCACGGTTCGGGCACGGGCGCTGGTCAACGCCGCCGGCCCCTGGGTCAATGACATCATCAATCGCGTCGCTGGCCAGAATTCCAGGCGCAACGTGCGCCTGGTCAAGGGCAGCCACATCGTCGTGCCGAAATTCTGGGAAGGCCGGCAAGCCTATCTCGTCCAGAACAGCGACAAGCGCGTGATCTTCATCAATCCCTACCAGAACGATCTGGCGCTGATCGGCACCACCGACATTCCTTATGACGGGCGGCCGGAAGACGTGACCGCCGACGCCAGCGAGGTCGACTACCTGATTAAGGTGGTCAACCGCTACTTCAAGCGCCAGCTTGCGCGCAGCGACGTCGTCTACTCGTTTTCCGGCGTCAGGCCGCTTTATGACGACAATGCCGACAATCCGAGCGCGGTCACCCGCGACTATATTTTCGAGCTCGACGTGGCGGCGGGACAGGCGCCGCTGCTTTCCGTCTTCGGTGGCAAGATCACCACCTTCCGCAAGCTGGCCGAGCACGCGCTCGACCGCATCGCCCCGTTCTTCCCGAAGATGGGCAAGCCGTGGACCTCGAAAGGACATCTGCCAGGCGGCGATATCGCCAATGCCGATTTCGAGCAGTTCCTCGGTGACCTCGGCCACGAATATCCCTGGATGCCGGCCTCGCTGGTCAAGCATTATGGCCGGCTCTACGGCACAAGGACGCGTGATCTGGTCGGCGCGGCCGGTTCGCTCGCTGAACTGGGGCGGCGCTTCGGCAAGGATTTGTTCGAGCGCGAAGCCAATTACCTGTTCGAGCATGAATGGGCCGAGACGGCCGCCGATATTCTCGAACGGCGCACCAAACACGGACTGCATCTGTCCGCCGCAGAAAGAACCGCCTTCGAAGACTGGTGCTCGAGCCGGCTGGCGAAGGCAGGCTGATGGCCTTTACGCTGTCCCTCAACACCAACCCGCTGGTCAATCGTTTCGCCGAACCGGACGATCTGATCGATGCGATCGCCTACGACATCGGCATCCGCGACGTGCAGCTCACGCATGAATTCGTCAATCCCGGTTGGCCGGCGGCGACGATCGCCAAATTCATCCGCCTGTTCCGCTCCGCTCTCAACCGCACCGGCGTGCGTGTGACCTCCGCGATGACCGGCCCCTACGGCCGGCTCAATCATTTCGGCCATCCCGATGCCGACGTGCGGCGCTATTATGTCGACTGGTTCAAGACCTTTGCCGAAATTTCGGCCGAGCTCGGCGCCCGCGGCATGGGCACGCAATTCGCGATCTTCACTCATCGTGACTATGACGATCCCGAGCGTCGCGCGCGGCTTTTCGAGATCGCGCTGGAATGCTGGCGCGCGGTCGCCGAGCACGCCAAAGCGGCCGGCTTGACCTACCTGTTCTGGGAGCCGATGTCGGTCGGCCGCGAGTTCGGCCATACGATCGAAAGCTGCCGGACGCTGCAGAGCGAGATCGATGCGGCCGGCATGGCGATCCCGCTCAAGATGATGGTCGATATCGACCATGGCGACGTGACGTCGAGCAATCCGGACGACATCGACCCCTATGCCTGGGCCGAAGCCTTTCCAAAGGAATCGCCGATCATCCACGTCAAGCAATCCTCAATGAACAAGGGTGGCCATTGGCCGTTCATTGCCGCCTACAACAAGGACGGCCGCATCACGCCGGAAAAGCTGCTGGACACTGTTCGCCGTGGCGGCGGCGTCGACAATGAGATCTGCCTCGAATTGTCGTTCCGCGAACGCGAGCCCGTCGACCACCAGGTCGTCGCCATGATCCGCGAATCGGTCGACTATTGGGCGCCCTTCATCGAGGCCGGCAGGGCCGGTCTTTTGCCGAAAGCATGATGGATGAGCAGGTGCCGACGCGGCTCCTGCTCAGAACCGGAATATGTCAGCCGAATTTCGGATCGAGACTGCCCGACTTGTAGCGCTTGGCCATTTCCGAGACCGGCAGCGGCTTGATCCTCGGTGCGTTGCCGGCAGTGCCGAACTGCTCGAAACGCTCCTTGCACAGCTTCCGCATGGCGGCCATCGCCGGCGTCAGATATTTGCGCGGATCGAATTCGCTCGGGTTCTCGGTCAGCACCTTGCGGATCGCGCCGGTCAGCGCCATGCGGTTGTCGGTATCGATATTGATCTTGCGCACGCCATGCTTGATGCCGCGCTGGATTTCCTCGACCGGCACCCCCCATGTCGGCTTCATCTGGCCGCCATATTTGTTGATGATCTCCTGCAGCTCCTCCGGCACCGAGGACGAGCCGTGCATGACGAGGTGCATGTTCGGCAAGCGGCGGTGGATTTCCTCGATGACGTTCATGGCAAGCACCGCGCCGTCCGGCTTGCGGCTGAACTTGTAGGCGCCGTGGCTGGTGCCCATGGCGACGGCCAGCGCATCGACACGGGTGTCGCGCACGAACTGTTCGGCCTGAACCGGGTCGGTCAGCAGCTGATCGTGGCTGATGACGCCCTCGACGCCATGGCCGTCCTCCTGTTCGCCGCCGCCCATCTCCAGCGATCCGAGAACGCCGATCTCGCCCTCCACCGACACGCCGCCCCAATGCGCCATATCGACGACGCGGCGGGTGATATCGGAATTATAGCCGTAGTCGGCCGGCGTCTTGCCGTCTTCCTTCAGCGATCCGTCCATCATCACCGAGGTGAAGCCGTACTGGATTGCGGTAACGCAGGTCGCTTCGTTGTTGCCATGGTCGAGATGCATGCAGACCGGGATATCAGGATGGATTTCGACCAGCGCGTCGATCAGCTTGGCCAGCACGACATCGTTGGCGTAGGCCCGCGCGCCGCGGCTCGCCTGCAGGATGACCGGCGATTTGGTCTCCTCGGCTGCCTCCATGATGGCGAGGCCCTGTTCCATATTGTTCATGTTGAAGGCAGGCACGCCATAACCGTATTCGGCGGCATGATCGAGCAATTGTCTCAGTGTGATGCGAGCCACTCAGTAGTCTCCCGTATCCGGTTTCGAGCCAGTGTTTGCGGGCTGTTCGGCTATTGTCGAGCCCGCTAAAGCTTCTGGCCGGATTTCCGCTGCACCGCAACCGCTGGACGCCCGGCCGACAGCAATTCTTGTTACGGCACGCCGTCAGAAGCGTCATGATATCCCAGGCAGATATAACATTATCACAAAAATACTGGTGGCTATGCGACGTTTCCTGTTATATCTCGGAACGTGGTTCGGATTGCACGAGGAAGCCGCGGAAATGAAGAGCGACGGCCGTCGGCAAGGCATCATGGATTTTCTGATGGACACCGGCACCGCCAGTGTCGACGATCTTGCCTCGCGCTTCGGCGTCTCCAAGATGACCGTCCACCGCGACCTCGACGAGCTCGAGGAGGGCGGCTTCCTGCGCAAGGTACGCGGCGGCGCCTCGATTCAGCCGAGCAGCCTTTTCGAGAGCGATTTCCGCTACCGCCAGAGACTGGCCGGCGACGAGAAAAAGCGCATCGCCGCCGCTGCCGTGACGATGATCGAACCGGGTCAGACGGTGATCATCGACGACGGCTCGACCGCGGGCGGCGTTGCTCGGCATCTCGTCGATCTGCGTCCGCTGACGGTGATCTCGAACAATCTGGCTGTCATCCAGGATTTGGCGGGCGTTGCCGGCATCAACCTGATTGCGCTCGGCGGCCAGTACAGCAAGAAGTTTCACGGCTTCTTCGGCCTGCTCGCCGAAGATACACTGAAATCATTGCGCGCCGATGTCGCCTTCCTGTCGTCATCGGCTATCCACGGCGCTTCCGCCTTTCACCAGGATCAGGAAGTGGTCCAGACCAAACGGCTGATGATGGCCGCTGCGGCGCGCAAATATCTGCTGGTCGATCACGGCAAGTTCGGCCGCACAGCCTTGCATTTCCTGACCGATCTCAAGGCTTTCGATACCGTCTTCACCGGCCGCGAGCCGCAGCCGCAGATGCGTGCGGCGCTGGATGGTGACGGCGTGTCGCTGACAGTGGTCGCAGAGTAGGAGGAGCACGCATGGTTTACTGGGTCGGCACCAGCTGGAAAATGAACAAGACGCTCGCCGAGGCGATGGCTTTCACGAGGGCATTGGCCGAGTTCGTCCCCGGTTTCGACGAGCGCATCCAGCCCTTCGTCATCCCACCCTTCACGGCGGTCCGCGAGGTCAAGAAAGCGCTGTCGCCGACGCGCATCAAGGTCGGCGCGCAGAACATGCATTGGGCTGACGCCGGCGCCTGGACCGGCGAGATCTCGCCGGTAATGCTGAAAGACTGCGAACTTGATATGGTAGAGTTGGGCCACAGCGAACGGCGCGAGTATTTCGGCGAGACCGACAAGGCTGTCGGGCTGAAGACCGCAGCGGCGGTGAAGCACGGTCTCGTGCCACTGATCTGCGTCGGCGAGACTTTGGCTCAACGCGACAGCGGGCAGGCGGATACGGTGCTGGCCTTGCAGGTGCACGGCGCGCTGCAGTTTCTCGAAGGCGCGGCCAGGGCGGCGACGATCCTGTTTGCCTATGAGCCGGTCTGGGCGATCGGCGACAAGGGCGTGCCGGCAAGCTCGGACTATGCCGGCAGACAGCAGGCGCTGATCAAGAAAATCGCGCGCGACCTGCTGCCGGCCGTGCCGCCGGTGCTTTATGGCGGCAGCGTCAATCCGCAAAATGCCGCCGAACTGATCGGACAGTCTCATATAGACGGCTTGTTCATCGGCCGTTCCGCCTGGCAGGCGGACGGCTATATAGACATCCTCAAACGCGCCTCAGCGGCGATCTGAACCATCGAACAGGAAGGAAACCGAACATGAAAATAGCCATTGGAGCCGACAGCGCCGGCAAACCGCTGCTCGATGTCATCGCCGCTCACCTCGCCACCAAGCCCGGCCTCACGGTCAGCGATCTCAGCCAGACGGGCTTCTACGCCGACCTGTCACAGAAGCTCGCCCAGACCATCCTGGACGGCGAGAACGATCGCGGCATCCTGTTTTGCGGCACCGGCATCGGCGTATCCATTTCCGCCAACAAGGTTCCCGGCATTCGCGCCGCACTCACCCACGACACCTATTCGGCCGAGCGCGCTGCAAAATCCAACAACGCCCAGATCATCACCATGGGCGCGCGCGTCATCGGCCCGGAATTGGCCAAGTCGATCGTCGATGCATGGCTTGCCTCGGAATTCGATGAGATGGGACCGTCGGCCGGCAATGTCCAGGCGATCGACAGGCTCGATGCAGCGAAGGTCCGTTAAGCCAGACTGTACCGTATCGCTTTGATGATCGTGACGGCCGAGGCAGCGCCGGGATCCATATGCCCGAGCGATCGTTCGCCGAGCCGCGAGGAGCGGCCCTTCGCGGCGATCATATCCTTGGTTGCCTCGGCGCCCCGTTCGGCTGCGGCGAGTGCAGTTTCCAAGCTCTCCAACAGGGTCTTGCCGGCTTCCTGCGCGGCGCCCGCTGCCTGTGCTGCCGGCAGCCAGGCGTCGACCATGGTCTTTTCGCCGAGCTCGGCCTTGCCGCGATCCTGGATGCCTTGCGCCATCGCCCGGAGCATGGCGATGATGTCAGCATCCTCCAGAATTGCCTTGCCTTTGACGGCGGCGGCAGCGCGCATGAAGGCGGTCGCATAGAGTGGGCCTGACGACGCGCCGACGGCGTTGAGGAACGACTTTGCCGCGGTATTGAGCAGCGCCGTCGGTCCGGTCGCCGCGAGGTCGAGTTGCGCCAGCGCCTCGCGTACCGCGCCGAAGCCAAGCGCCATGGCGATGCCGTGGTCGGCGTCGCCGATGACGCCGTCGAGTTGGCAGAGCCTGTCCTTGTCGGCGTCGATCGCCGCCGCGATCTCATCGAACATTCTTTTCAAGCCGGCTGAGTCGATCGAGGTCATGATGCTTTCTCAGCCGGCGCGGAACATGGCGCAGTCGCAGGGATGGTCGAGCATCTCCTGCAATTCGCCGTCGAGATGCATCAGCGTCACTGAGGCGCCGGCCATTTCGAGCGAGGTGCAATAATTGCCGACCCAGGTCGCGTGGACGGAAACGCCGATGTCGTCGAGCCTCTGCTTGACCCGCCGGTTCATGATGTAGAGCTCCATCAGCGGCGTCGAACCGAGCGAATTGACCAGCACGGCGACCTTGTCGCTGCGCGTCGGCGCCATTTCGTCGAGGATCTTGTCCAGCATCTCGTCGGTGATCTCGTCGGCCGTCTTTAGTTTTCCGCGTGCGATGCCCGGCTCGCCATGGATGCCCATGCCGATCTCCATCTCGTCCGGTCCGATTTCGAAATTCGGCCGGCGGGTCTGCGGCAGCGAACAGGGCGAAAGCGCCACGCCCATAGTGAAGGTCTGATCGTTGGCCTTCCTGGCGATACGCTCGCATTCATCGAATGTCAGCATCCGGTCGCATGCGGCACCGACAGCCTTGAAGATGAAGAAATTGCCGGCGACGCCGCGCCGCTTCTGCCTCTGGTCGCGTGGCGCCGAGGCGACATCGTCGGTGGTCAGCACGGTGCGCACCTCGATATCGTCCATCGCCGCCATTTCGGCGGCCATGTCGAAATTCATCACGTCGCCGGCATAGTTGCCGTACATGAACAGCACACCGGCACCGCCGCTGGCCGCTTTGGCGCATTCGAGGATCGGGTCCGGCGGCGGCGAGGCAAAAACGTTGCCGATCGCGGCCGCGTCGGCAAGCCCCTTGCCGACGAAGCCAAGGAAGGTCGGCTCGTGGCCCGAGCCGCCGCCGATGACAAGGCCGACCTTGCCTGGGCGCGGCCCGTCGCGGGCGATGATGGAGCGGGGGCTGCCGTCCGCACTTCGGAGATGGCGCGGATGCGCGGCCAGAATGCCCTCCAGCATCTCGTCGACGGAGCGGTTGCCGTCATTGATGATCTTCTTGGTCTGCACCGGCATCCTCCCTAGTTTTCGTGAGATACTACAGCGCCTTACCGGGATTTCCACCCGGCGACGGAGATTTCACGCCGCGATGCGTTCGCGTGTCGCCAGCAGTTGCACGCAGGCACCGGCCGCCTCTTTGCCCTTGACCCTGAAATGCTCGAAGAAGAAGCGGTGATGGTCAGCGCTGTCATGGTAGTTGTGCGGCGTCAGCACCGCCGAAAGCACCGGCACGCCAGTCGACAATTGCACGTTCATCATGCCGTCGATGACCGCACTCGCCACGAACTCATGCCGGTAGATGCCGCCATTGACGACGAACGCGGCGCCGAGGATAGCGGCATAGCGGCCGGTCTCGGCAAGCATCTTTGCATGCAGGGGAATCTCAAAGGCGCCCGGCACATCGAAGACATCGACGGCAAAGCGTTTCTCCCCGACAACCGCCAGTTCCGCCTCGAATGCTTCAACGCATTGGTCGACGATATCGGCGTGCCAGCGCGCCCGAATGACGGCAACGCGGATCGTTTCATAGTCGTTCTGGGAATGCTGATTCATGGGTCCATCCTTCCGTTTCCAACCAGAATCAGGACGCACGATACGGAGTCCGAACCGCGAAAGCGGACCGTCTTCCATTCGTTCTCTTCCATCCGGACTGTGACCGTCGGCTCCGGAATCTCACCGGATCTGCTGACCCCTCCGGCTAACCGGAAAGCGCTCGCGGGCTTGGGCCGAGACCCTTACCGCCGGTGGGGACTTTCACCCCGCCCTGAGAACATTGACGGCGTTTGTATGGAAGGACCGGATAGCGCTGTCAACCACCAACGTCGTCGCCGATGGCGCAGAAATGGCCATCCGGTCCGACTTGGTCACCCTTGAGGGCGAGGGAGGCGCTGATAAGTTGCAGCATCAAATGGCGATCACGGGCAAGGCAGGCAGCACCTTGTCCAAGGTGATGGGAAATTCACGCACACGCACTCCGGTCGCGTTGTAGACGGCGTTGGCGACAGCAGCCCCCGCACCGCAGACGCCGAGCTCGCCGAGGCCCTTCGCGCCAAGCGGATTGGCCTTGTCGTCGTCTTCCTCGAGGAAGACGACTTCCATCTCGGGGACGTCGCCATTGACCGGCACATGATACTCGGCAAGATCGTGATTGACGAAGTGGCCGTAGCGCGGGTCGAGCACCGTCTGCTCCATCAGCGCCGCACCGATCCCCCAGGTCATGCCGCCGATGATTTGCGAACGCGCGGTCTTGGCGTTGAGGATACGGCCCGCGCCGATCACTGCCAGCATCCGGCGCATGCGGATTTCACCGGTATCGCAATCGACAGCGACCTCGGCGAAATGCGCTCCGTACGAATGCTGCGAGTAAGTCTTGTATGACTGGGTGGTGGCGCCTGCGGCTACGGAGCCTTCGGCCTCGAACCCGTCGGGAGCGATCCCTCGGATGAGATCGGCCAGGCTCGCCGACCGCTGGCCGATCCTGACTTCGCTGTCGGCAAATCTTGCCTCGGTGGTGTTCGCGCCGCGCAACGGCGAGGCCTCGCTCGACTGCGCCGCGTCCAGGATCCGTTCCTTGAGGGCGTTGCACGCATTATACAGGGCCGAACCCGCGCTTGCTGCGCCCCAGGACCCGCCGGAGCCGGCGGTACGCGGGAAACGGCTGTCGCCGAGCTCCACCTTGACAGACGAGATCGGCACGCCGAGGCTCTCGGCGGCAATCTGGGTCAGGATCGTATAGGTGCCGGTCCCAATATCGGTCATGTCGAGCCGCGCCGTCACCCGACCGTCCCGGTCGATCGCAACTCGCGCCGTCGCCGCGCCGATGTAGTTCGGACGGATCGCCGCCGCCATGCCGTAGCCGATGAGCTTCCGGCCCTCCCGGGTTCGGCCCGGTGTCGGGTTTCTCCGCTTCCAACCGAAACGGCGGGCGCCTTCCTCCATGCAGGCGACGAGATTGCGGGTGGAGAACGGCACTCCGCGCTCGGGATCCTGAGCCGGTTCGTTGCGGATCCTGAGTTCGATCGGGTCCAGGCCGACCTGCTCGGCGAGTTCATCCATGGCGCATTCGAAAGCCAGCATGCCGGGCGCTTCGCCGGGCGAGCGCATCCATTCGCCGCGGTTGATGTCCAGCGGAACCAGGCGATGGCGGGTGAGACGGTTCGGCGCCGCATAGAGCGAGCGCGCAAAAACTGCCGTTTGTTCGCAGTACTCCTCGAAGCTGGACGTCGCGGACCAGACATCGTGCGCGATCCCGGTGAGCCGCCCATCGGTATCCGCGCCGAGACGTACCTGTTGGATCATCTCTGCACGGTGACCGGCATTGGCGAACATCTGTTGCCGCGTCAGCGCGATCTTCACGGGGCGCTGCAGGACCTGCGCTGCAAGTGCGGCCAGGATCGTATCGGCATGGGCAATCAGCTTGGAGCCGAAGCCCCCGCCGGTGAAAGGGCTCACGATGCGCACCCGCTCGAGCGGAATGCGAAGCGTGCTGGCGACGCCGGCCCGGAAGTTCGCGAGGGTCTGCGCCGATGTACGGATCGTCAGCTCGTTGCCTGACCAGGCGGCGAGCGTCGCATGCGGCTCCATCGGATTGTGATGTTCGAAGGGGGTCCGGTAAGTGGCATCGATCTTGATCGGCGCCGTCGCAAAGGCGCGCTCGAAGTCGCCGACCACGCTGTCGGTCTCGAAGCCGGCATTGGTCCGCTTTGGCGCGTAGGAGTCGGCGATATGTCCCGGTAGATCGTAGAGGCCCGGCTCCTCGTCGTAGCGCACTCTGATGAGGCCCGCAGCAGCGCGTGCCGCCTCGAATGTCTCCGCAACGACCAGCGCGACCGGCTCGTCGCAATACCGCACCCGATCGCTGTTGAGCGCGGGCCGGGCGCGGGTGAAGACCTCCGGCACCGTCGGCGTGACCGCCGGGCCGAAATCCGGCTGGGCCGGCGCATTGCGGTGCGTCATGACGAGCAGCACTGCCGGCGCCCGTTCGGCTTCGGTCGTGTCGATCTCGGCGATGCGGCCCTTGGCGACGGCGGCGCCGAGAATGTAGCCATAGGCTGTACCATCCAGCTCATTCTCGTAAGCGTATGTGGCGCCGCCCGTCACTTTGAGCGGACCGTCGATGCGGTCGATCGGCCTCCCGATGATGCCAGCACCGGGACGCGGTTTCACTCTTGAATGGGTGGCGGAGCCGGGCAGTCCGGGTATGGTCTCGTTCATAAGTCACCTAAAGATTTTCATTTAGAGTTCGGAAGCATCGAGGCCGCGACGACGCCTCTTTCCTCGCACCTTCATGTTCGTCGCGCAGCGGCCGGAGCTCACGCGGCGATCTCGCCGAAATACTCGCGAAACTCGACCAGCTTCCCTGTCGGGCCGGCGCGCATGAAGATCGCATGCAGGCCAGTGTAGGGCGCGCCGCTGATTGTCCCGCTCCCGCGATCGCAGACGATGACCCAGTCGGCGGCGAAGAGCTTGAGATCGACGGTCGATTTCGTGATCCTGTTTCCTTGCGCTTGATGCGCGGCGGTCCAGGCTGCGAGTGCCGGCTTGCCGTCTGGCGGTCCGTGTCGGCCTCGTTGCTCGCCGACAGGGAATTGGAAGGTCATCGTCTCATCGCAACAATCAAGGAATGCCGTCCAGTCGCCGGAGGCCCAGCCGGCAAAGAAGGCGTCGACGGCGGCCTCGAGCACGTGACGAGCTCCCGGGTCGGATGTGGCGCCCCAAGCTGCGGCGGCAGAAACAAAAAGGCCGCCACCCGCGGCGGTAACGGCGCGTCGCGTGAGTTTCATATCGATCTCCTGCTCGTCGCCTGCATCTGGGAACCGCTGTTCGGGGTCGTCGTCTCTGTCATCGTGTCGCCTCACGCACTCTCGACGGCAGCAGCGAGTGTGTGCCGCACCGTTCGTTTCGCCAGCGGGATCTTGAAGTCATTGGCGCCATGCCCAACGGCTCCGGCGAGCGCGGCTTCGGCAGCGTCGGTAAAGGTATCGTCGGACGCCGCTGCGCCTGCCAGCCCGCGCTCCGCCTCCGTCGCGCGCCAGGGTTTCGCTGCCACGCCGCCCATGGCGATCCGAGCGCTTCGGATACGATCGCCGCTTTTTTCGACGATTGCTGCCACCGACACCAGCGCGAAGGCGTAGGAAGCTCGGTCGCGCACTTTGCGGTAAAGCTGCCGGCCGGGTGGTGGCGGCGGCAGGGTAACCGCGACGACCATTTCGCCGTGGCCGAGCACGGTCTCCACATGGGGCATCGTCTCGGGCAATCGATGGAAATTGCCGATCGGGATCGTGCGGGTCTCGCCGCCGGGCGAAACGGTCTCGATCCTGGCGTCGAGCCCGGACATGGCGACCGCCATGTCCGAAGGATGGACCGCGATGCAGGCTTCGCTCGCGCCCAGTACAGCGTGCATGCGGTTGAAGCCTTGAAGCGCCGCGCAGCCCGAACCCGGCTGGCGCTTGTCGCAGGGCATGTTGCGGTCGTAGAAGTAGGGGCAGCGCGTGCGTTGCAGGAGATTGCCGCTGGTCGAGGCCTTGTTGCGTATCTGGCCGGACGCTCCCGCCAGCAGCGCTTGTGTGAGCATCGGATAGCGGGACCTCACCCGCGGGTCGGCGGCAAGATCGCTGTTGCGGACCTGGGCGCCGACCCGAAGCCCGCCTTCTGCCGTCTCCTCGATCCGATCAAGCGGCAGCCGGCTGATGTCGACGAGATGCGCTGGGCGCTCGATATCGAGCTTCATCAGGTCGAGCAGGTTGGTGCCGCCGCTGATGAACTTGGCGTCCGGCCGGGCCGCGACCGCGGCGGCCGCCTGCTGGGCACTCGTTGCACGTTCATAAGTGAAGGACTGCATTGCTCATGCCTCCTCTGCCGCGTCGCGGATTGCAGCGACGATGTTCGGATAAGCGGCACAACGGCAGATGTTGCCGCTCATCCGCTCGCGGATCTCGGCATCGCTGAGAGCGACGGAAGCCGCTGCCACGTCGGCGCTCGCATGGCTCGGCCAGCCGGCCTTGGCTTCGCCCAGCATACCGACCGCCGAGCAGATCTGGCCCGGCGTACAGTAGCCGCACTGGAAACCGTCGCGGGCGACGAAGGCGGCCTGCACCGGATGCAGCCGGTCACCCTCGGCAAGGCCCTCGACCGTGGTGATCTCGTCGCCATCATGCATTGCGGCAAGCGTCAGGCAGGAATTGATCCGGCGTCCATCGACAAGCACCGTGCATGCGCCACACTGGCCGTGATCGCAGCCCTTCTTCGAGCCGGTGAGGCCGAGATGGTTGCGCAGGGCATCGAGCAGCGTCGTCCGCGGGTCGAGTTCGACGGCAAGGTCCTTCGCGTTGATCCGCAACGATATCGGCATCGTCGGTACCGGCGTGCCAGATGCCGTCGCCGTGACGGTGTCGGCCGGCTCGGCGCCGACCGGTATCCCGGTAGCCAGGAGCACCCCGGTCGCCACCCCGCCCTCCAACACGGTTCGACGCGTTGGCCCCCTCCTGTTGTCTGTTTTGGCCATGCAAGATCTCCCAGTCGCAATGAAGGACGCAGACGGCAATTTGACCCCGACAGCGGACCCTCGGGTTCGGTCATCGACACTGGAGGTGGGGGCGCACGCAGCGGCTTTCTTTCAAGAAACCGGCGGCACTATCAGGATTCTGGAGAAGAATTCACCCGATAGGCACGAGGCGTCATGCCCCTGAGACGCCGGAACGTCGTGGTGAAGTGGCTCTGGCTTGAAAAGCCGAGCCGAAAGGCAATGGTACTGATCGACAAACCCGTTTCGCGCAACAGTGCCTCCGCTCGCCGCACCCGTTCCTCGATTACATAGGCATAGGGGGCAAGACCGGTCGTCGCCTTGAAGCGCCGCGCAAAACTGTCGACGGCCAAGTCGGCGACAGCTGCAAGCTCGCTTAGCGAAATGTCGGAATTCATACGTGCATCGATATAATCCCGAACTCGACCAAGTGCTCGGCGGCTGAGACAGCCGTGACGTACGAGCGGCTGTTGCTCGCGGCTCAGGTTGGCCACGCGGAGGCTGACGAGGGCCACCAGATGCTCGACATAGGCAGTGTCCGGCTTGTGACCGAGGGCCATCTCGTCGCGAAGCGAACTCAGCAGCGTGGCGACGACCGCGTCCTTCTTGTTTACCAGTATCGGCAGGTTCCTCAGGCGTTCGCATCCGGGAAGCCCGATATCGGGATCGATCCACAGGGCTGAATAGGAGAGGTTTACATCGCGATAGAAGCCCTGTCGCTCCGCGCCTGCCGGGACGAAGGTGAGGGCTCCGGGACGATCCATTCCGTCGTAGAGGGATCTTGCCTCGTGCCGGATAGACGTATGGGACGTGCCGCCTTCTTCGGTCAGCACGATCAGATGATGAGGGGCTGTCCAGCGGAGCTCCGCCTCCCGGCACGCCCACCGCCGGTTGTCGAAAACGATCGAGGAGCTGACCCATGACGCGGTTTGCAGGGGCTCCGACTTTTCCTCCTGGCTCCGAACCCGTCCGTCACCAAGCAGCGGTCTGAATGACATCGCGGCATCCCGCTGGTTCACTCGCCGAGCCGTGGTCAGCCCCGGCTTGAGCGTTGCGCCGCCCCGCCGCTACGCATACGACCGTCCATCTGGGACAGGCAACGGACGTTTTTAACCGCGCCGTGTTCAAGAAATCGTGAGATCAGGCAAAATCCAGGGCTCCTCCTGGCACTCCAAAGCGGATCATCCGCGCTCGGGAAACATCGCCTTCAGGCCTTCGCGCGAGGCCGTGGCGACGCCGCGTTCGGTGATCAAGCCGGTGACCAGCCGCGCCGGCGTCACGTCGAAGGCAGGGTTGGCCGCCGGCGTGGCTTCCGGCGACACGCGGACCTGGGCAATCTCGCCGGAAGCGGTCTTGCCCCAGACCAGCGAGACCTCGTCGGGCGAACGCTGCTCGATCGGGATTTCGGCCAACCCGTCGCCCACCGTCCAGTCGATCGTCGGCGACGGCAGCGCGACATAGAACGGCACGTCGTTGTCCGCGGCGGCCAGTGCCTTGAGATAGGTACCGATCTTGTTGCAGACATCGCCGTCGGCGGTGGTCCTGTCGGTGCCGACGACGACCATGTCGACCTGGCCGCGCTGCATCAGATGGCCGCCGGCATTGTCGACGATCAGCGTGTGCGGCACGCCGTGGCCGGCCATCTCCCAGGCGGTCAATTGGGCGCCCTGGTTGCGCGGTCGCGTTTCGTCGACATAGACGTGGACTGGAATGCCGGCTTCCGTCGCCAGATAGATCGGCGCGGTGGCGGTGCCGTAGTCGACGGTGGCCAGCCAGCCGGCGTTGCAGTGGGTCAGGATATTGACCGGTTCGCCCGGCTGCTTGCGCGCCGCGATCGTCTTGATGATTTCGAGCCCATGGGCGCCGATGGCGCGGTTGAGGCCGACATCCTCGTCGGCGATCTCGCCGGCACGCCGATAGGCGGCTGCGGCACGTTCTGCCAGGGGAAGCGCCAGCAGGAAGCGCTGCATTTCATTCAGCGCCCACCGCAAATTGATCGCCGTCGGGCGCGTTTCGTGCAGGGTTGCCCAGACGGCGTCGAGCGCCGCATCCGACGGATCGTCGGCCATCTGTATGGCGACGCCATAGGCGGCAGTGACGCCGATCAGCGGCGCCCCGCGCACCCACATGTCGCGGATTGCCGTGGCGATGCCGGCGACGGTATCGATCTTTTCGATGCGGAAATCATGCGGCAGCCAGCGCTGGTCAATGATCTCCACCGAACGCCCGTCGTCACTCGGCCAGATCGTGCGGTAGTGGCGGTCACCGACGTTCAAATCCTGCTCTCCCGTTCGATCAGCGCGGCCAATTGGTTGACCTCGTCGATGCTGTGGATCTGGCGCCGGTTGACGGCGAGGTGACGGCCGAATTTCAGCGCCTTTGCCTCACATCTGGCGCGCAGATCCTGATCGGCAATGGTCTCGAAATCGGCATTGTGGGCAAGTCCGAGAATTCGCCGGTGAACCTCGACGCCGGCAAAGCCGAGCAGATCGGTCCAGATCGAATGCAGCATGTGGTCGAGCGCCTGCTCGGCGCCAAGCCTGTCGCCCTGATCCTCGAACAGGCTCTTCTGGTAGAGCATGCCGTCACGCTCGGTTCGCCACAGATGCGAGAACTCGGCGCGGAATGCCGACCATGTATCGACCGTGACGTCGAGCAGATAGGCGCGCATGGCGTCGCGCTTGCCATTCTGCTCATGGCCGCGCTGCGAGAAGAACGCCATCCAGAAATTGGCGAGCAGCATGCCAACATCGAAGGCGATCGGGCCGTAGAAGGCGAATTCGGGGTCGATCATCCGTGTTTCGGTGTCGGTGACCATGATCGAGCCGGAATGCAGGTCGCCATGCAGCAGCGTCTCGGCATTGGCGGCGAAGAGGTGCTTCATCCGCTGCGCCTCGACCTTGAGGTCGCGGTCGGCGCGCAGTTCGGCGACAATGCCATCGAGCTGCGGGCTGGTGTGCCGGTTCATCTTAGCATCGAAATACGGGTCCGAGAAAACCAGGTTCTCGGTGATGTCACAGAGTTCGACATTGTCGGCGAACAGCGCCAGATCGGCCTTGCGGTCCTTGGTCGCCATGCTGAGGTCGGAGCCGCGAAACAGCGTGCGGGCCATGAACAGGCCGATGTCTTTCGCGATGTTAGGCAGTTGCCGGCCCTCGATCAGCGCCCGCCGCAGGATAATGTGCGGCGACAGATATTCCATGATGATCAGCGCCTGGCCTTCGTCGAAGTAATAGATATCAGGCACGGAATCCGGCGCCCGCGCCTGTTGCCGCGTCAGCGCATGATATTCGAAGAAGGAGCGCTTCAACGGCAGTGGCCAGCTGTCGCCGACCAGCCGGACGTAGGGCAGGGCCTGCTTGACCACGGCCGCACCCTCAGCACCCTCGACAATGAACACCAGGTTCAGATTGCCGTCGCCGACTTCACGGACCTTCCAGCGGCTCGTATCCTTGCCGATCTGCGAACACAGAGCCCCGTTGGCACGGAGACGGCCCGCCAGTGTCTCGACCGACAGTGCTTCGAACGGCGATTTCCCAGTCATCCTCACCTCCCGCTTATGTGCTCCGATGATAGCGGAGCCATGGCGGTCGGGCCAAGCTAGGAAGCCCGCTAGCAATTGTCAATCGTGTTGACAATTGCCGATATAGCCCATAGCGTCACGGTCAGGGAGGAACGAATGGGCAATGATGCCGTGTTCCGCGTCGACGGCCTGAGGAAATCCTTTGGCCATATCGAGGTGCTTGGCGGCGTCTCGCTCGAATTGCATGCCGGCGAAGTCACCGTGCTGATGGGTGCCAACGGCGCCGGCAAATCCACCCTCGTCAAGATCATCAGCGGCGTCTACGACCATGGCGGCGGCTCGATGTCGCTTGTCGGTCAGGACTTTGCGCCGAAAACGCCGGCCGAGGCGATCTGCGCCGGCGTCGTCACCGTCCACCAGAACATCAATGACGGCGTCGTCGCCGACCTCGACGTCGCAACCAACCTCACGCTCGACAGGCTGAGCGGCAGCGGCGTGCCGACGCTGTTCAATCCAGGCCGGGTGCGCCGTGAGGCCAAGGCGGTTGCCGACCGCATGGGGCTGGCCATCGACCTCAAGGCCCGCATCAGGGAGCTCTCGCTGGCCGATCGTCAGATGGTGGCGATCGCCCGCGCCATGGCGCACCGGCCGAAAGTGCTGATCCTCGACGAGCCGACCTCCTCGCTGTCCAGTGCCGAAGCCGACCGGCTGTTCGCATTGCTCGACCGGCTTCGCCAGCAAGGCGTGGCCATTCTCTATATTTCGCACCGTATGTCTGACATCAGACGGCTTGCCGACCGCATCATTTCGATGCGCGACGGGGTCATCTCAGGTATCTTCGACAGGAAGCCGCTGGACTATGAAGGTGCGGTCAACGCCATGCTCGGCCGCAAGATCCAACTCGAGCGGATCGTCGCCAGGAATTCGGCCAAATCAATTTTTATTGCCGACGGCTTGCGGATTGCCGAAGGCGCCAGGCCGATTTCGCTGACGCTCGGCGACGGCGAGGTCGTCGCCATCACCGGCCTCGTCGGCGTCGGCAAGACCGCGCTCGCCGAGACGCTGTTCGGCTTGCGCCAGCCGCTGTCCGGGACCATGGTGCTGAACGGGAAACCCTATGCTCCGGCGTCGACGGGCGAAGCGATTGCCGCCGGCGTGTTTCTCGTCGCCAAGGACCGGGGCGAAAACGGCATCGTCGGCGACTTCAACATCCAGGAAAATATCAGCCTGCCGTTCCACAGGCGAATGTCGCGTCTCGGCGTCCTCAAGCGCCGCATCGAACGCGCCATTGCCCGCCAGCAGATCCAGGAGTTGGGCATCGTCTGCCGCTCGGAGAAGGACGAGATGTCGTCGCTTTCCGGCGGCAATCAGCAGAAGGTGATGGTCGCCCGCTGGATATCGCAGACCGCAAGGCTTTTCATCCTCGACGAGCCATTTCAGGGCGTCGACATTTCGGCCAGGCGCGATATCGCCGCCAAGCTGCGGGCCAGCGCCAGCGGCCGCGCGACGCTGCTGTTCGTCACCGAACTCGACGAAGCCCTGGAGACGGCCGATCGCATTCTGGTGATGTCGGAGCAGACGATCGTCGGCGAGCACCGCAACACCGATGTCGATCTCGAGCGGCTGCTGGCCGAAGTGGCGGGCGGGCCGTTGCACAGCGCAGCCTGACGGCAGGAAGACGATGAGAATTGGAATGGAGAGGGCATGAGTTCAGGTTGGGTAAAGACAGTGCCAGCGTGCGGGAGCGCTGAATGATCCTGCGCGACCGTGCCATCCGGTATGGCTTCATCGTCCTGTTGTTCGGTCTGATCGCCTATTTCGCCATTGCCGCCGATGGCTTCGTGTCGCCGCAAAGCGCCGTCTTCATCTTCCAGTCGGTCGCCATCACCGGGGTTCTGGCGCTCGGCGTCACCGCCACGCTGGTCGTCGGCGGCTTCGACTTGTCGATCGGCTCGGTCGCCACCAGCGCCATGATGGCGGCTGCCTACGTCATGGTGGTGCTGGAGCAGAATGCCGTCGTGGCGGTCGTCGCCTGTCTTGTGATCGGCGCCGTTGTCGGCCTCATCAATGGCTGGCTGATCGTCTATATGCGGGTGCCGGACCTTTTGGCGACGCTCGGCATGATGTTCCTGCTCGTCGGCCTGCAGCGCATCCCTACCGAGGGCCGTTCGATCGCCACCGGCATGACCATGCCCGACGGCTCGGTCGCCAACGGCAGCTTCGGCGCCGCGTTCCTGGCGCTTGGCCGCCATCGCTTCGATTTCTTCATCCCGAACCTCATTCCGGTGTCGGTCGTCGTCCTGCTCGTGCTGGCGGTGCTGATCTGGTTCTTTCTCGAATACACCCGTTTCGGCCGCATGATGTACGCCGTCGGCAGCAACGAGCGCGCTGCCGAACTCGCCGGCGCGCCTGTCAAGGCATACAAAATCTGGGCCTACGTTATTTCTGGGGTTTTTGCCTCGATCGGCGGCATTTTGCTTGCCGCCCGGCTTGGACGCGGCGACATCGCCTCGGGTAATAATCTGTTGCTCGACGCGGTGGCTGCGGCACTCATCGGTTACGCGGTTCTCGGCGCCGCCAAACCGAACGCCTTCGGCACGGCCGTCGGCGCGGTGTTTGTCGGCGTGCTGCTGCAGGGCCTGACGATGATGAACGCGCCTTACTACACGCAGGATTTCGTCAAGGGCGTGGTTCTCGTGGTCGCCCTTGTCTTCACCTTCGCCCTGTCCGGCAGGGGCAGGAGATAGGGTTCGACCGGGTCACATTTTGGGTTCAACAAGTGGAGGAAACGACGTGAACATCACAAGAAGACTTTTGGGGAAAGCAGCGCTCGGGCTTGCCGGCGCAACATTGCTGATGCAGTTGCCGGCAATTGCGCAGGACAGGCCGGCGCCGTTCGACAAGCCGGGTGCCGTCAAGATCGCGCTGGTCCGCTATCTCTCGACCGGCGACTTCTTCCAGGCCTATCTCTCCGGCGTTGAGGCGCAGGCCAAGGCGCTCGGCGTCGACCTGCGCGTGCTCGACAGCCGTCAGGACGCGGCGCTTCAGGCGGACATGGTCGACCAGGCCATCGCGCTCGGCGTCCAGGGCATCATCATCCAGCACGGATTGACGGAATCGATGAAGGACGCCGCCCAGCGTGCCGTCGATGCCGGCATCAAGGTCGTCGCCTTCGACGTCAATGTCGAAAACCCCAAGATCCCGCAGATCGAACAGTCCGACCGCGACCTCGCGCGCCTGGCGCTCGAACAGGCGGTCAAAGACAATGGCGAGAGCTGGAAGGCCGGCTATGTCTATGTCGCCGGCATCGCCCCGCTCGATCGCCGCAACGAGACCTGGGTCGAATTCAAGAAGAAATATTCGGGCATCAACGAAGCCGCCATGTTCGGCACGCTCGACAATCCGATCGCCAATTCGGTTGCCAACCAGGCTCGCTCGGTGTTGTCGGCTCATCCCGACATCAAGGTGATGTTCGCGCCCTATGACGAATTCGCCAAGGGTGTAAAGATCGCCGTCGACGAGGCCGGGCTGAACAAGGATATCAAGATCTATTCGGCCGACATATCGACCTCCGACATCGCCGCGATGCGCGAGCCCGACAGCGCCTGGGCGGCAACCGCCGCCACCAACCCGGCCGTCGTCGGTCAGGTCTCCGTGCGTGCGCTGGCGCAGCTCTTGGCCGGCGAAGACCCCGGCCATAACGTCATTGTGCCACCGACGCTGATCACCCAGAAGGACCTGCTCGACAAGGAGATCAAGAACATGGAGGACCTCTCGGCCAAGCTGCCGCAATTCGCCCATGCCGATGTCGCCATGCCGGCCTGGATGCCGAACCCGAACGCGAAGTAACTTTCGACACGAGCAAAACAATAGCCGCCTGCAGCAGCTTGCTGCAGGTGGCTTTTTTGTCGAAGATGTCTGGCGCCGGGCTGCCGAATTTCAATTGTCGCAGTCTCCGGTTTTGCATGCCGATTGAAATCAGGATTCAGCGGGTACATGGAGGTGCGGGCGGTAGTAGAGGAAAGTCTTGCCGGCGCCGTCGCTGGAACATTTTTTCGACGCTCGCAGGCCACCACGGGCGTTGTGGTGTTGGGTGGATCGAGTGGTCGTGTTGATGTCGGGCGCGCGCGGCTTTTTACAGATGCCGGTACGTCGGCCTTGGCGTTGCAGTGGTTTGGCGGCGAGGGCCAGATTCCGGGAATATGTGAAATTCCCCTGGAAACGTTCTTTGCAGCAACAGACTATCTCATTGAAACAGGGTGCCGTCGCATCGTTTATGTCGGCACATCCAAAGGTGCCGAGGCCTCATTGCTTGCCGCGGTCCATGACCAGCGAATCAACGCGGTGGTCGCGATCAGCCCGTCATCGGTAGTTTGGGGGAATATCGGTGCGGGCCGGGATGGTGCCAGTTGGCCTGAACGATCCTCATGGTCGCTCAACGGTATCGCGCTGCCGTTTGTGCCGGCAGATCCAGATTGGACACGAGAGTATGTGGATGGCCTGGTATCTTACAGGGGGCTTTTCGAATGCTGTTTGAAAACCTTCAAGAGCGAAGCGAATGCGGCGACCATCCCCGTTGAGACCATATCGGCCGAGCTTCTGCTTGTCGCCGGTGGCAACGATGCGCTGTGGCCTTCCCTATCGTTCGCCCGAGATATTATTAGGCGGCGCGGCGAAGCAGGTAAGGTCACTCATCTCATTTCGTCGCCGGATGCGGGACACCGCATTCTGTTGCCAGGCGAGAGCACACCACGCTCGACATTGCACGCACATGGAGGCAATGACGAGGCCGATTCAAAGCTGGGCAGAAAGGCTTGGGAAGGCATCCGAGGCCTGCTGTAGTAGCAGTTCGAGAATGCCTTCCATGGCCGTGTCGCAAAATTCCGAGTTGCGTGCCTGTCTCGGCCGGTTCCGCCTACCGCAGCGCCGCCGCGATGTTGCCGCCGTCGACCGTCGTCACATCGGCTGTGGTCCGATCGGCCAGCGCTTGATGCAGAAAGGCCTGGGCGACGTCTTCGGCCGTCACTTCCTGCCCGAGCAGGTTGCCGGACATGTACTCCTTCTCCGATACGCCGCGCGCGCCCGAGCGGCTGGCGATCATGGCGTCGGTCAACAGCCCCGAACGGATGCGGTCGGCGTTGACGGCATTGGAGCGGATGCCTTGCGCGCCGTAGTCGAGCGCATATTGCCTGGACATGAACAGCGTTGCCGCCTTCGGGATGCCGTAAGCGCCGAACTTCGGTCCCGGATTGATCGCCTGCTTGGAGGTATTGAACAACAGCACGCCGCCGGTGCCCTGTTCGAGCATGATGCGCACGGCATTCTGCGCCGCCGACTGGTGGGCGAAGAAATTGAGTTCGAAACTTTTGCGCAAAGTGGCGTCGTCGAGCTCGCCGATCCGGCCCTCCCAGGCTGCGCCCGCATTGGAGACGAGAATGTCGAGGCCGCCGAAGACGGCGACGGCTTTGTCGAACGCAGCGCGCATCTGCTCCGGATCGGTGATGTCGGCGCCAATGCCGATCGAACCGTTACCGGCTTTTTTGGCGGCCTCGGCAGCTCTTGACCCGTCGACATCGACGACCACCGCATGGGCACCGTTGTCGGCGAATAGCTTTGCCGTGGCAGCACCGATCGCGCCGGCGCCGCCGGTGACCAGTACCACCTGGCCGGTCAGCGGCTTCGGCTTGTTGGCGGCGAGTTTGGCCTGTTCCAGCGACCAGTATTCGAGCGGGAACAGATCGGCTTTGGAGAGCGGGCGGAAATCGCCGACGGCTTCGGCGCCGCGTACCGCCTCGATCCACATTTCGCCGACGTCGGAGGCGATCTTCGCGTCCTTGAGCGTGCGGCCGTGGCCGAACATGCCGAGGCCGGGCACCAGCGTCAGCCGTGGCATCGTGTCGAGCATGGTGCGCTTCACGTCGTCGAGCGCATCGTTGGTTTCGAAATAGGCGCCATAGTCCTTGGCGAATTTTTCGACATGCTGGCGGATGACGGATTTGTAGTCGCCGACATTGTCCGCGTCGGGCGCCGGCAGTGCCATCGGTCCGGTCTTGATGCGGATCGACAGGTCGGGCGTCGACACGCCGCGTCCGGCATAGTCGGCAATTCTAGCCGAATTGATGAAATCGACGATCGCATCCGAGGTGCGGAAATCGCTGACCATGCGGTCGAAGCGGCCTTCGCCGCGTGCCACCGCCACCGCGCCGCGCAGCATCGGCGCAATGTCCGCGGGCTTGGCCAATCTGGCCGGCAAGGCCGCTTTTTCGGTGCGCGGCTTGCCGTGGCTGGCGATGAAATCCTCGGCGACGTTCACATAATGGATCATCCGGTCATAGGCCTGCCTGGCATCGTCGCCGAAGGTGAAAATGCCGTGCTTGTCGAGGATCAGGCCTTCGACCGTCGGGTCGGCGTCGAAAACATCGGCGGCAGCCTTCGCCAGATCGAAGCCCGGCATGATGTAAGGCACGAACCCCATTTTCTCGCCGAACACTTTTCTGCTCAGCGCCTCGCTGTCCTCCTGGTCGACGATGGCCAGGATTGCGGTCGAATGCGTGTGGTCAACGAATTTGTGCGGCAGGAAGGCGTGCAGCAGCGTCTCGACCGAAGGGTTGGGCGAGGACGGATCGATCAGGTTCGCCCGCTGCAGCGCGACCATGTCCTCGTCGGAGAGCTTCTTGAGCGACCGCGCCTTCAACAGCGCGCCGAGCTTGACCGCCGGCAGGCCCTGCGGCTCGATGACGCCCATGTCCCAGCCGCTGCCCTTGACGCAGAGCACGTCCCATTCGTCGCCGACAAGATCGGTGGCCTTGGTCTTGCACGAGGTGTTGCCGCCGCCATGCAGGACGAGCCGCGGCTCGCCGCCCAGCAGCCTGGTCGTATAGACGCGCAGCGCCAGGTCGCGGGCCACACCCTTCTTTGCATAGTCGGCGACCAGCTTCTCCGCGTCGCCGTCATTCCACAGGTTCTTCATGTCAGCTTCGTCCGATTTCTCTTTTGTTGTGAACAGGAATGCCGCGACGCCCTGATGACAATGCGTCGGCGACTGAAACTAGGTATCAGGCGACCTTTTCTGCTACTGCTCCGGCATGGTCGAGCAGCCGTCGCGCCATGCGCGCGCCGACGACGAGATGGGTGCAGAGCCCGCCGGCGATCGCCGCGACGAGCGGTTCGAACTTGCTCTCTTCCTGCACCACCACAAGGCGCTTTTCGATCTGGCGCAGCGATGACAGCTCTGCCGAAATCAGCCGGCGGTTGTAGCTGCAGTCGAGCGCCTGGCCTTCGGTATCGATGATCTGCCCGGCAATGACGCCGGCTGCACCCGCCTTGCGCAATGCAGCCATTTCGCTTGGCGTCAGCGCGCCGCATTTGACCAGATGGCTGTCGGTATCCACCGAGCCAACCGAGTATAGCGCCAGGTCGCAGTCACCGATACCCGACAACTGCTCGCGGATCACCGGTTCGGCGCGCAGGCCGCGTGCCAGTTCTTCCGTCGTCAGCACCAGCGGCGCGTAAAAATTCAGCCCCTTGGCATTGAGCCGGCGCGCGATTTCCATGGTGCATTGGTCCGGCCGGTACGAATAGGGTGCTCCCAGATTGCCGCAGAGCTGCACCACAGTCACGTCCTGCAGGTCGGCATAGGACATGATGTCGGCGATCGTGTAGATGGTCCGCCCCCAGGCGACGCCGATACGGTCGCCCTTCCTGACCAACTCAAGAAAGACGCTTGCCGCCAGCACCGCGATGTCGGTCGACGGATCGGCGACATAGCCGTTTTCCGGCGCGATCCAGACCGCGTCGAGCTTAAGCGCGTCTTCCAGCTTGCGTGCCAGCACGTCGTCGGTGAAAAGCTGGGTCGAGGTGGAGATGTTGACGATGCCGGTCTCGCGCGCCTTGCGCAGATACATGGCCACCGAGGCACGGGAAATCTTGAGTTGGCTGGCCACCTGGTCCTGGCGCAGGCCGTGTGCATAGTAAAGCCAGGCGGCCTTGTGGATAAGCTGTTCTGCCGGTCGGATCGCCATACCATCTCCTCGCTGACATTAGTCACGGCTCTCGACAAAAGTCAAATTGGGAGGAAGGCATAGATGCCCTTGCGCTCGCCGAATCTAGACCATTCTTGTGCCAAGCGCGGTCTATGATGGCATCGTTGGTGGTGACGGGCCGGAAGCCGGTAGCTAAAGTTCTCGACGAACACATTGCGGAGGACGGGATGGGCAATCCCTATGAACAGGACCTCGACCGGAACCCGGCCAACCACCAGCCGCTGACGCCGCTGACCTATTTTGAACGGGCGGCAAAAACCTTTCCCGACCAGACCGCCATCATCCATGGCCGCCAGCGCACGACCTATCGCGATTTCTGGAAGCGCTCGCTGAGGCTTGCCTCGGCGCTGGCGAAGCGCGGCATCGGCAGGGGCGACACCGTTACCGTCATGCTGTCCAACACGCCGCCGATGCTGGAAGCGCATTTCGGCGTGCCGATGACCAAGGCGGTGCTGCATTCGCTCAACACCCGCCTCGACGCCGCGGTCATTGCCTTCCAGCTCGAGCATGCCGAAACCAAGGTGCTGATCGTCGACCGCGAATTCGCCGGCGTGGTTCGACAAGCGCTGACGCTGGCCAAGGTCAAGCCGCTGGTGATCGACTACGACGATCCCGATTACGCCGCCGACGCGCCCTATGCCAAGGGCCTGCGGATCGGCACGCTCGACTACGAGGCGTTTGTCGCCGGCGGCGACGAGGATTTCGCCTGGTCGATGCCGGACGACGAATGGGACGCCATATCGCTCAACTACACCTCCGGCACGACAGGCAATCCGAAGGGCGTCGTCTGCCACCACCGCGGCGCGGCACTGATGGCCTATGCCAACACCATCCATGCCGGCATGGGCAAGCACCCGGTCTACCTCTGGACGTTGCCGATGTTCCACTGCAACGGCTGGTGCTTTCCCTGGACGCTTGCCGTGCAGGCTGGCACCCATGTCTGCCTGCGCTGGGTGCGGCCGAAGCCGATCTACGACGCCATCGCTGATCACGGCGTCACCCATCTCTGCGGTGCACCCATAGTCATGTCGGTGCTGATCAACGCCAGGGACGAGGACAAGCGGCAGTTCCCGCAGACCGTCACCTTCAACACCGCCGCGGCGCCGCCGCCCGAGGCGGTGCTGTCGGGCATGGCCGATGCGGGCTTTGCCGTCACCCATCTCTACGGCCTGACCGAAACCTATGGCCCGGCCGTCGTCAACGAATGGCATGGCGATTGGGACCGGCTGGAGAAAGGGGCGAGGGTGGCAAAGAAGGCCAGGCAAGGCGTACGCTATGCCGCGCTCGAAGGCCTGACGGTGATGGACCCGCAGACGATGCAAGAGACGCCGGCCGACGGCGAGACGATCGGCGAGGTGATGTTCCGCGGCAATATCGTCATGAAGGGCTATCTCAGGAACCGCAAGGCGAGCGATGAGGCCTTTGCCGGCGGCTGGTTCCATTCGGGCGACCTCGGCGTCATGCACCCGGATGGCTACGTCCAGCTCAAGGACCGTTCCAAGGACATCATCATCTCCGGCGGCGAAAACATCTCCTCGATCGAGGTCGAGGAGGCACTCTACAAGCATCCTGCCGTCGCTTCTTGCGGCGTTGTCGCCCGATCCGACGACAAATGGGGCGAGGTGCCGGTCGCCTATGTCGAGTTGAAGCCGGGCAAGGCGGCGACCGAGGCCGAAATCATTGAGCACTGCCGCGCGCTGCTCGCCCCCTTCAAGGTGCCGAAAGCGGTGATCTTTGCAGAAATCCCTAAGACTTCGACGGGCAAGATCCAGAAGTTCCGGCTGCGGGAGATGGCGAAGCAGCCTTAGCGCCTGACCCGAAAACGGAACCGATTTCGGGAGGCATCATTTCAAAATCCTGTGCGTTCAAAAAGACGCGCGGTGTTGCAGGCGCGCCCGGCGGGAACCACATGCGCTTCATGGGCCAACTCCGTCCAGAGATGTCACCATCTGTCATCAGCGGCGTCAGCTGGCCGAAATCATGTCTTGACAGGTGATGGTTTTCAATTTACGAGTGACGAAATTCTAAATTCGTCAGTCGTAAATTTTGGCCAACGAGATGCTTGAAACCTTAGACACCACCGCCGATTCCGCCCGCCAGGAAAATGTCACGCGCATCCTGGATTGCGCGGAGCGATTGTTCCGCCACTACGGCTACGGCAAGACCAACGTCGCCGACATAGCGCGCGAACTTGGCATGTCGACCGCCAACATCTATCGCTTCTTCGCCTCCAAGGTGGAAATTCACCAGGCGGTTTGCGGCCGTATGCTCGCCACCTGCTACCGGTTGACCTACGAAGCCTGCCATGGTCCCGGCACCGCCAGCGAGAAGCTCCGCCGCTATGTGCATACGCACTATCAGTGGACGCTCGAGACCATGATCGACCAGGAGAAAGTGCACGAGATGGTCATCGTCGCCATCGAACGCGATTGGCATGTCATCGAAAAGCACATCGACAGCATCCACGAATTGGTCGCGGAAGTGATCCGCGAGGGCATCGCCACCGGCGAGTTCGTCGATCAGGATCCGGTGATCGCGTCCAGGTGTTTCGGCGCTGCTATTATCAGCCTCTGTCATCCGCAGATGATGGCCCAATGCCTCGCCAAGAAGAACCGGGCGACGCCGGACGAGCTTACCGAGTTTGCCATCAGAGCCTTGAAGAAATGACCGTTGCCGCCCGTCGGGCGGTGATGTCGGCAATTCATCCCCACAGTTCGGGAGTACGAAAAGTGTCTTTGTCCAAGTCCATCACCTACAGGCTACCGGCCGCCGGCCTGGCACTGATTGTCGTTGCCGCTCTCGGCCTCGCCGGCTGCTCGCAGGAGAAAGCCGAGGTCAAGGAGATCATCCGCCCGGTCAAGGTGGTCGAGATCGCCAAGGCGAGCGATACCCGTCAGCTCTCCTATTCCGGATCGGTGCGCGCCCGCACCGAGATGAATCTCGGCTTTCGCATCAACGGCAAGATCACCGAGCGCCTTGTCGACATCGGTGACCGCGTCAAGCCCGGCGACGTTCTCGCCCGCATCGATCCCACCGACTACGAGCTTTCGGTGAGAAGCGCCCAGGCCAGCCTCGATGCCGCCGACCGTCAGGTCGAGACAGTCGAGCTTACGCGCAAGCGCGCCGAACAGCTCTACGCCAAGAATTTCGCACCGAAGTCGCAGCTCGAGCAGGCGACGCTCAGTTACAATCAGGCGGTCGCCACGCGCGACTCCGCCCGCTCGCAGCTTGCCCAGGCACAGAACCAGGTCCGCTATACCGATCTCAAGGCGGACAAGAATGGCATCGTCACCGCCGTTGCCGCCGATGTCGGCCAGGTGGTCGGCTCAGGCACGCCGGTGGTGACCGTTGCCATCGACGGCGAGAAGGAAGTCCTGATCGCTGTTCCCGAAACCGATATCGCCGAGTTCAAGCCGGGCAAGACCGTCAAGGCGGGTTTCTGGTCCGATGAGGCGCTGACGCTCGAAGGCAAGGTCCGCGAAGTCGCCGGCAGCGCCGATCCGCAGTCGCGCACCTTTGCCGTTCGCGTCAGCCTGCCCAACGATCCGAACGTGCTGCTTGGCATGACGGCCTCCATCGAAGCCGCGGCGGGCAACCGGCAGCAGCTGGTGTCGATCCCGCTGAGCGCATTGGCACAAAAGGACAGCCAATCGATCGTCTGGACCGTCGACCGCAGTGGCGGTACCGTTCATGCGCATCCGGTCAAGGTCGCCGCCTTCACGCCTGACGGCGTCAGTGTCGCCGACGGGCTGAAGCCGGGCGATGTGGTCGTCGCTGCCGGCACGCAGTTCATGACCGAGAATCTGAAAGTCAAGCTTACCGGTGATGCAGCACAACAGTCGGCCTCGGCCGATGATGACGCCGCAAGGCGCTTGCGCTGACGGCCAGGCAATTCACGGTTTCCGGGCGGCAGGCGCCCCCGATTTTCGAGATCTCAGGTCGATGTAACCCCCACATCGATCCTCGTGTCCCACCGCGATGTAGATCTCTCAACTCGGAAAGCCTCGCCGCTCGGAAGCCCACATCGGAAGTTCCTTGGGCATGCGAAAGCGCGTGCTCTGTTGATCAAATTGAAACGGACTGACGCCGATGACCACCGACACCACTGAAAAGCGGTCTTTCAATCTTTCGCGCTGGGCAATCGGCCATCCGAGCATTGCCCGCTTCCTGTTCGGGCTTATCATCGTCGCCGGTGCGCTCGGCCTGATGCGCATGGGCCAGAAGGAAGATCCCGATTTCACCTTCCGCGTCATGGTCGTCCAGGCGATCTGGCCGGGCTCCTCGATCAAGGAGATGGAGGACCAGGTCGTCAACAAGATCGAGCGCAAGTTGCAGGAAACGCCGCATCTCGATTTCGTCCGCTCCTACACCCGCGCCGGCAGCGCCATCATCACCTTGCAGGTCAAGGGCGACACCAGTCCCGCGCAGGTCGCGGATGCGTTCTATCAGGTGCGCAAGAAGGTCGGCGATATCTCGAATGAACTGCCGCAGGGCTTGCTCGGGCCCTACTTCAACGACGAATTCGGCGACACATTCATCACCCTGCATTCGATCAGCGGCGATGGCTACGGCTATCCCGAGCTGAAGAAATTCGCCATCCAGGCACGCGACATGCTGCTGACGACGCCCGGCGTCGAGAAAGCCGTGATCATCGGCGACCAGCCGGAAAAGCTCTACATCGACGTTTCATCCAAGGTGCTTGCCGAACGCGGCCTGACGCTGACCGACCTGCAGAATGCGATCAGGGGCCAGAACAATGTCGACCCGGCAGGTTCGGTCGACACCGGCCAGCGTTCGGTGCGCATCTCGGTCGAAGGCGACGTGGCCAGGGCGGCCGACATTCGCGAGCTTCGGCTGCGGGCCGGCAACCAGGTGACGCGCCTCGGCGACATCGCCACCGTGACCTCCGGCCTCGAGGACCCTTATCAGCGCAAATACCGCTTCAACGGCCATGACAGCGTCCAGCTCGGCGTCGTCATGGCCAAGGGCTTCAACGTCACCGACGTCGGCAAGGACGTCGAAGCGACCTACAAGCGCTTCGAGGAGGCGCTGCCCTATGGCGTGTCGGTGGACCAGGTCTCCGACCAGCCGGAAGTCGTCAAGGATGCGGTGGCCGAGTTCATGGAAGCGCTCGGTGAAGCGCTGCTGATCGTGCTTGTCGTCTCGTTCCTGTCGATCGGCTGGCGTTCGGGTCTGGTGATCGCGATCGTCATTCCGCTGGTCCTGGCCGCCACCTTCGCCATCATGTACGAGCTCGGCATCGACCTGCAGCGCATCTCGCTCGGCGCGCTGATCATCGCCCTTGGCCTCTTGGTCGACGACGCGATGATCGTCGTCGAAATGATGGAGCGAAAGCTCGAGGAAGGCTTGGTCAAGGTCGAGGCGGCGAGCTTCGCCTATTCCTCGACCGCCTTCCCGATGCTGACCGGCACGCTGATCACCACGGCCGGCTTCATCCCCGTCGGTTTCGCCGCCTCGACGGCCGGCGAATATGTGCGCACCCTGTTCTACGTCGTCGGTATCGCGCTGGTCGTGTCCTGGTTCGCGGCGGTCTATTTCACGCCATGGCTCGGCCACATGATCCTGAAGCAGCGCAAGCACGCCGGCAGCCATCACGATGTCTTCGACACGGGCTTCTACCGTCGCCTTCGCTCGACCGTGACCTGGGCCGTGCGCCATCGCATCATCGTGCTGGTGATGACGATGATGACCTTTGCCACCAGCCTGTGGGCGTTCCAGTTCATCCCGCAGAATTTCTTCCCGCAATCGTCGCGGCCGGAAATCCTTGTCGACCTCTGGCTGCCGGAAGGCACCAGCATCAAGGAAGTCGAGACACAGGCCAAGGCGCTCGAAGCCAGGATGATGGACGACAAGGACAAGCGCTTCATCGCCACCTATATCGGCGAAGGCGCGCCGCGTTTCTTCCTGCCGCTCGACCAGCAGCTTCGCAATCCGAATTTCGCCCAGCTTCTGGTGATGGCCAATGACGAACCGGCCCGCGAGCGGCTGATTGTCAAGCTGCGCACCATCCTGGCCGAGGATTTCCCGTCGATCCGCGCCAAGGTCGACCGCCTGTTCCTTGGTCCGCCGACCGGCTGGCCGGTGCAGATGCGCGTCATGGGTCCGGATCGCCAGGAGGTGCGCCGCATCGCCGACGAGGTGAAGGCGAAGTTCCAGGCAAATCCGCTGCTCGGCGCCATCCACGACGACTGGCTGGAGCCGGTGCCGGCGATGAAGCTGGTGATCGACCAGGATCGCGCCCGTGCGCTCGGCGTCACCTCGCAGCGCATCCGCCAGATGCTGCAGGCGACCATGTCGGGAGCGCCGCTCGATGACTTCCGCGACGGCGAGGAGACGGTTTCGATCGTCGCCCGCGAACCGGAGGCAAGCCGTCACCTGCTGTCGGCGGTCGATTCCGTCTATATCCCGACGGATTTCGGTGGCTCCGTGCCGCTGTCGCAGGTCGCCAAGATTGTCCCGGTGCTGGAGCAAGGCGTCGAATGGCGGCGCGACCGCTTGCCGACCATCAGCGTACGCGCCACGCTGCCGGATGGCGTGCAGCCGAACGATGTCGCCATGAAAATGTATGGCGAGATGTCGGGCCTGCGCGCCGGCCTCGCACCCGGCTACAAGATCGAGATCCAGGGCGGCGCCGAGGATGCGGCCGAAAGCCAGGCCTCGATTGCGGCGAAAGCTCCAGTCATGCTGGCGGTCATCGTCGTGCTGCTGATGATCCAGCTGCAGCATTTCGGGAAGGCGATGCTGGTGCTGGCGACCGGTCCGCTCGGCATCATCGGTGCGGCGGCGGCACTTTTGATCAGCGGTGCGCCGTTCGGCTTCGTCGCCATCCTCGGTGTTATCGCCCTGCTCGGCATCATCATGCGAAACTCGATCATCCTGGTCGATCAGATCGACCAGGACATCGCCGCCGGCGTGGAGCGCTCCGAGGCCATCATCGGCTCGGCCGTTCGCCGGTTCCGGCCGATCGTGCTGACGGCGCTGACGGCGGTGCTGGCGCTGATCCCGATCTCGCGCGGCGTCTTCTGGGGGCCGCTCGCCTATGCCATGATGGGCGGCATCCTGGTCGCCACGGTGCTGACCATCCTTGTCCTGCCGGCAGCCTACGCGCTGTTCTTCGGCCGGGAGCCCAAGAAGGTGGTGGAGCAGCCGGCCGAGACGGAAGAAAAGAACGAAAGGCCGCAACTGGCCCTGGCGGCCGAATAGAGCTGTTGGCAAATGTGACCTCCGGCGGTTTAATCCGCCCACCAGGCGTAGGTGCCGGAGGAGGACCGTCATGACCATAGCTCAGGCACCGCTGCGGCTGCCGATCGACGGACGCCATCGCCAGATGTTCATCGGCGGTGGCTGGGTCGATGCCCGCTCCGGCCGGACCATGGAGACCCGCAATCCTGCCACCGGCGCGGTCATCGCCACGGTGCCGCGCGGAGACCGCCTCGACATCGACTTGGCGGTGACTGCCGCCCGCAAGGCGTTCGAGGGACCGTGGAGCCGGCTCAAACCTTACGAGCGGCAGGTACTGCTGCTGAGGATCGCCGATCTCTTCGAAAAGAACTGGGAAGAGATCAGCCTCTCCGACACCACCGACATGGGTATGCCGATCGTGCGCACCCGCGCCAATCGCAACCGCGTCATCGGCATGCTGCGCTATTATGCCGGCATGGCGACGGCGCTGCACGGCGAGACGATCGAGAACTCGCTGCCCGGCGAAATCGTCTCCTTCACCCGCAAGGAGGCGGTCGGCGTCGTCGGCGCCATCATTCCCTGGAACGCGCCGACCGCCGCGTCGATCTGGAAAATCGGCCCGGCGCTGGCGACCGGCTGTACCATCGTGCTGAAACCATCGGAAGAGGCGCCGCTGACGCCACTGCTGATCGCCGACATCATGAACGAGGCCGGCGTCCCGGAAGGCGTCGTCAACATCGTCACCGGCACCGGCACCGAGGCGGGCGCCGCACTCGCCGAGCACATGGGCGTCGACAAAATCGTCTTCACCGGCTCGACGGCGACCGGCCAGTCGATCGTGCGCGCCTCGGCCGGCAACCTCAAGCGCGTCTCGCTGGAGCTTGGCGGCAAGTCGCCGGTCATCGTCTGCGCCGATGCCGATCTCGACAAAGCGGTGCCGGTGGCCGCGATGTCGGTGTTCGCCAATTCCGGCCAGATCTGCATCGCCGGTTCGCGCCTTTTCGTCGAACGCGCGGTCCATGACGAGTTCATCGAGCGTCTCGCGGCATACGCCAAGGGTCTCAGGGTCGGCGACGGCATCGACCCGGCGACCGAGATCGGCCCGCTCGTCTCCGAAAAGCAGTTGCAACGGGTCACCGGTTACCTCGAGGCCGGTACTGCAGAAGGGGCGAAACTCGTCACCGGAGGCACCCGGCTTGTGGAAGGCGCGCTTGCCGCCGGCAATTTCGTCGCGCCGACTGTCTTTGCCGGCGTCTCGGACGATATGAAGATCGCGCGCGAGGAGATCTTCGGGCCGGTGATTTCAGCCTTGCCGTTCGATACGCTGGACGAGGCGGTCGAGCGGGCCAACAACACGCCTTACGGCCTGGCTGCAGGGGTCTTCACCCAAAATCTCGCCACCGCCCACCGGCTGTCGCAAAAGATCCGCGCCGGCTCGGTCTGGGTCAACACCTATCACGCCATCGATCCGGCCGTGCCCTTCGGCGGCTACAAGATGAGCGGCTACGGCCGCGAGGGCGGCGCCGAACACCTTGACGAATATCTCAACACCAAGGGCGTGTTCATCAAGATCGATTGAGCCAGAATAGGCCCAGAAACGAAAAACCCGCCTCAGCGGCGGGTCTCGGGGCGAATCAGCACCATGGCGGGATTAGTAGCATAGCTGCCGGCACAAAGCAAGAACAAAATGCAAGCGATCGAGCGCGCATCGCGCGCCCAATCCGTAGAACGGTTCATCGTTTCACGGAAACGCCGAACCGCTCTATTTTTTGTTTTGAGGCAATTCCGGCCGGAAAACCGTTCACACCTTTTCCTGGAATTGCTCTCAAGGCAAGCCTCAGATGACGAACAGCCAGTTGGCGAGCAGCATCACCGCGACGCCGGCGATCAGCGTCAGGTAGGGCAGCATGCCCGCCTTTCGCACTGCGAGGTCGGACGAGTTCATGCCGAGATCGGCCAGCATGTGGTCGGGGAACTTGCCTTTGTCCTGGATGTAGTGCCGGAAGCAGAACACCGGGATGATCAAGGCGGCCGTGATCAGCCCGGCCCACAATGCCATCGGGTTCCAGACCTTGGCTCCGGCGCCCATGAAGACCGCGTTGACAGAGGCAAAGATCGCGCCGAGGCCGAGCAGCCAGCTCGGCGCCTTCCAAGGCCGCGCGATGTGGCCATTGTCGATGCGGTGGATCCAGCCGGCGTTGAGGTTGAGGAAATTGAAGATGATGTAGCCGCAATTCGACACCGCCAGGATGAAGAAGAAGCTCGTCGCGTCGGCCGAGGCGATGGCCAGCACGATCAGGTTGAAGATCAGGTCCGTCCACATCGCCCGCGTCGGCGCGCCGTGCTCGTTGACATGGCTGAGGTAGCGCGGCAGCCAGCCATCGACCGAACCCTGGTAGAGCGTGCGCGAGGAGCCGGCCATCGCCGTCATGATGCAGAGCACCAGCGCCAGGATCATCAGCATCACCAGCAGGCTGTGGATCAACTGTCCGCCGCCGACCATGCCGGCCAGCGCGTCGGCAACGCCGGAGCCGTCGACGATCGGCGTCGCCAGCATGCCGTTCAAGCCGAGCACGCCCTGAAAGGTGAATGGCACCAGGATGAACAGCAGCATGCACAACAGGCCGGAATAAAAGATCGCCTTGAAGGTATCTGTGCCGGGGTTCTTGAACTCGGAGGTGTAACAGACGGCGGTCTCGAAACCGTAAGTTGACCAGGCCGCGATGAACATGCCGCCGAGCACCAGCGTCCAGCCGGCGATGTTCCACGCACCGGGCTCCGGCGCATAGGCTGCCGCGAGCGGCACCAGCGCCGAAAAGTTTGCCCAGTCGATCTGGCCGGTGACGATCGGCACCACGCCGACGATCAGCATCGGGATGATAACCAGCAGGCCGATATATTTCTGCACGTTGGCGGTGCCAAGGATGCCGCGATGCTGGATGGAGAAGATGATCAGCATCAGCACCGCGCCGATGAAGAAGGTGGCATTGAAGGTGAAGGAAACCGGGCCAAGCGTATGACCGTAAAGCGTCCAGTTGCGGATCGCCGGCGTCGCCGCAGTGGTGACCGCGGTGATGGCGTCGGCGGCGCTGGTTCCGGCATGGGCCGCGATATAGGCGGCGACTTCCGGCGAAGTGTCGGTGAACAGCGGCACCGGCGCCAGCGCATTGAGGATATAGGCGGCGGCGATCGAGCAGCCGAGCGACAGCACCGGCGACCAGGCGAACCAGTTGCACCACACCGAAAGCGGCGCGATGAATTTCGAATAGCGCAGCCACGCGGTGGCGCCATAGATCGAGGCGCCGCCGGACTTGTTCGGGAACAGGCCGGCGATTTCCGCATAGGTGAAGGATTGCAGGAAGCCCATGATCATGGATGCGGTCCAGATCATGAAGGCCAGCGTTCCGGTGGTGCCGGCAATGCCGCCGATCGAAAACAGGACAAGGGCCGGAACGCCGCTTGCCACCCAAAAGGCGCCGCGCCAATCGATGTTTCGGTGCAGCTGCCCTTTGGCAGGCGGCACCAGGGTGGTGACTATCGTGCTCATTTACGCGAATTCCCCATTTTTGATGTTCCCCATCGGCAACAGCCGCAATCTCGCGAGGCGTCATCGACGCTCACGTTGAACGGCCCAAGCGTTTCCGCTCAGTAGTATTTTATTCTTAGCAGTGAAGATTGACCCAACGCGCTTTCAGGTCAAGCGGTTTGTGACGCTGTGCACATTGCGCTTGTGAAACAGTCGAGCTTCGTTGGCGCTGCCAACAGGTCCACAAGGGGAGAAGGGAAGAACCAGGCAGCGTCGATCAGGAGCGCGGCCTGGTCTTCTGCGGATCGTAGTGGGCAATGGCGACGACGCGCGCCGGCAGCCGCTTGCTGTGGCCGTCGAGCTTGCCGATCTCGACCTCGGTGCCAATCGCCGAATGCGCGACGTCGAGCCTGGCCAGCGCGATATTCTTGTTCAGCACCGGCGAACGCATGCCGGAGGTGACGACGCCGACCTGGGCGCGGCCGACATGCACGCAATCGCCGTGGCCGACCGCGACATTGGCGTCGATGTCGAGGCCGACCAGCTTCTTCTGGGGGTTTTCCTTGCGGCGGATCAGCGCCTCGCGGCCGATGAAATCGTCGGTCTTGGTCTTTAGCGGCACGGTGAAGCCGATGCCGGCCTCGAAGGGGTCGGTCTGGTCGGAGAACTCGTAGCCGGCAAAGATCAGCCCGGCCTCGATGCGCACCATGTCGAGCGCTTGCAGCCCCATCGGCTTCAGGCCGTGCGGCTGGCCGGCCTCCCAGATGGCGTCGAACACCTTTTCGGCGTCGCGCGGATGGCACCAGATCTCGTAGCCGAGCTCGCCGGTGTAACCGGTGCGCGAAACGACGACCGGAATGCCGTTGCCGCCGCCGATGCGGGCGACGGCAAAGCGGAACCACTCGAGCTCGTCGATCGACGGCTGCAGCGGCGAGGTCCAGATGATCTGCCTGAGAATGTCGCGGCTTTTCGGTCCCTGCACGGCGACATTGTGCATCTGGTCGGTCGATGAACGCACCAGCACGGTAAGGCCGAGTTTCGTCGCCGTTTCGCGCAGCCATTCGCCGGATAGATCGTCGCCGCCAACCCAGCGGAAATTATCCTTGCCGAGCCGAAGCAGCGTGCCGTCGTCGATCATGCCGCCATGCTCGTAGCACATGGCGGAATAGACGACCTGGCCGACGCCGAGCTTCCTGATGTCGCGGGTCAGCGTGTATTGCAGCAGCGCTTCCGAATCCGGGCCGGTGATCTCGAACTTGCGCAGCGGCGACAGGTCCATGATCACTGCATCCTGCCGGCAGGCCCAGTATTCGCCGATCGGGCCTTGCTTGGCGAAGGAATTGGCCAGCCAATAACCCTTGTACTCGACGAAGTTGCGGGTGTGCTTGGCAAAGCTCGAATGAAAGGCGGTCTCGCGGGTCATTTTCGGTTCCGAATCGGGCGTCATGCGTCTGGCGATCGCTCGCGAGAATTTGTGCTGGCCGGAATAGGTCCGCACATGGATGTCGGTCGGGTTCCAGCCATTGGCCGGCGTCGTATCGTCGGGGCAGGCGGACGAGACGCAGACGATGTCGGTCAGCGCCCGCAGCAGCACATAGTCGCCCGGCCGCGACCACGGCTCGTCGGAAACCACGACGCCATACGCGTCGATGGCCGTGTTGAAGAACAAGTTGATCGCCATCCAGCCGGCGCGGGGCGTCACGCCCTTGTCGGCCAGCGCGCGGTTGAAATTCTCCGAGCAGTTGGGATGGCCGGGATAGCCGATGTCGTCGTAATATTTGGCAGCGCAGGCGAGCGCGAATGCATCGTGGCGGCCGCAAGTGTCCTGGATAACCTCGACCAGCGGCTCCATGTCCTGGTCATAATATTTCGAGTGCAGCCCGGGCATCGGATAGCTCGAACCCATCAGCGTGCGCGTCGTCGTCACGTCGAGCGGATGATCGCGGCCCTTGTCCAGCTTGCGCGCCGAAAAGCACTGGAAGTCGGTGCATTGGCGCCCGTCGACATCGATGATCTGCAGATAGTCGCCGGCTTTGACGAAATAGGCTTCCGCCGTCGCCGAATGGACGCGCAGATCGAGCACCGGATCGGCCAGCGGGTGGGCAAGCCGCGACTTCGCAGCTGGACGGATCGTGGCGCGGCGCAGGATGACGCTGAGCGGCGTTGCGGTATCGTGGCCGTCGACCAGCATCGGACCGCCGGGTGCAGCGACGAGCATCGAGCCGTCGCGGGCGATCGCAAAGCTCTGTTCGGTGCCGGCAGGGGTGGAGCCGCCGAAGACGCGGACCGCCTTTGCCTGATCTAGCTGTACCTGGCGACGTTCGAGGCCTCGGCGCAAGGAAGCGAGGCTATCGTCGCTATCGGCCAGCAGCGCCTTAATGCCGGCGGCATTGCTGTTCGATTTTTCGCCGAGAATACCGGGATCGGTTACGCCGGTGCTGTCCCATACCAGCAGCTCGCAGGCCTGCCCGCCCTCGATATTGCGCACAGTGATGCTGTCGCCGGCCTCGACCTCGATCAGCACCGCGCCATTGCCCTGAACCGAATAGCGCTCCATCCCGGCCGGCAGCGCGATCTGGCCTGGCCGCAGGATCAGACTCGGCCGGGGCGGTCCGGCGGCGATTACGGGGTAGGGCGACTGGCTCATCTCAACCCTGGTTTCGAGAAACAAGTTTGCCTGTGCGTGAAATTATTTTAGCGGGAAGAATAGGGCAGAAGAGCCGGAGTTGGCAAGGTGAAGGTGGCACAAGCTCCCCCTTCTCCCCTTGGGGAGAAGGTGTCGCCGAAGGCGACGGATGAGGGGTGTTCCAGGGAACGCCAGCCTCTCACTCCGCTGGAACACCCCTCATCCGTCTCGGCGCTGCGCGCCGATCCACCGCCCTGGGCGAGCCACGGGTCTCGTCCCGTCCTTCGGACCCCACAAGGGGAGAAGGGAAGACGCGCCAAGGCTATGCCAATTCCTCGGAATGCCGGATATCGACGCCATACTCCGCGGCGGCATCGAGCATGGTGTGCCACAGGCTCCCGGCAAACGTCGCGAACACCAGGAGATTGAACACCGCCTGCCTATCCGGCCGGTCACGGCCGCGCCAGAGATTGATGCTGGTGTGATCGACCGATGTTGCGGCGGCGGTGCCGACCGGAAATGCCGCCGGGTGCAGGTCCAGCGAAGACAATTTGGCCAGCATCGAGCGCGCTTTTTCTCCCGAAACGCTGATCAGGACGCGCGCATGCGACTGGTCCGACAGCGAGGCGGATTGCGAGAACGCCTGGCTCAGCGGTTCGATCGCGTGCTTGCCGGCATTGGACAGGACGAGGAACTGATCCGGTCCCGACCAGCTCAGCGTAGCGTCGGGAACTCGGACCGCCTTGGGCGTTTCCGGTGCGGCAACGCCGAAACGGGCTTGGGCAGCTTTTGCCAGCTCCGCCGCTTTGCCGCGCCGCGCCATCACCTGGATCAGGTCGAAATTGCGGATTTCCGTCAGCCAAACGCCGGCCTCGGTGTCGCGCGCGCCATAGGCGCCGACGACGAGCGCGTGCTCCAGCGGACTGCGGGCAATCCAGGAAAACTCAGCCACGCTGGCGCCCTCCATCCGGATCGTAGAAGACCGGGCTGCACAGCTCGACATCGTAGTCTTCGCCGCGCAGCGGGTCATGCGCATGGACGATCTCGCCGATGCGCTCGCGGCCGCATTTGACCAGGCCAAGCCCGATCCACTGGTCGAGCGTCGGCGAGAAGCAGACCGAGGTGACGTAGCCCTGGTCGTTGTCGGGACCGGGTGTCTTGTCCTTCGGAATGATATGCGCGCCGGACCGCAGGCGGCGCGTCTTGTCGATCGGTTTGATGCCGACGACGACCTGCCGGTCCGGCGCAATCAGCGTCTCGCGGCCGGCCATGACGCGGCCGATAAAATCCTTCTTGGTCGACATCATCTTGCCGAGGCCTAGGTCGGCGGCAGTCGTCGTGCCGTTCAGCTCCGGCCCGGCGACATGGCCCTTTTCGATGCGCATGACGCCGAGCGCCTCGGTGCCGTAGGGCGTAACGCCGAATGGCTTGCCGGCCAGCATCAAATTGCGCACCAGCGCTTCGCCGTAACGGGCGGGAACCGAAATCTCGAAGGCCATCTCGCCGGAGAACGAGATGCGGAACAGCCGCGCCTTGATGCCGCCGCGAAGCGCGACTTCGCGCGCCCCCATGAACGGAAAACGTTCATTCGACAGATCCTCGGCCGGATCGACGATTTCGCGAAGCAGGTCCCGCGTCTTCGGCCCGGCGATCGAGAATTGCGCCCACTGATCGGAGACGGAGGTGAGCTGCACGTCGAATTCGGGGAACAGCACCTGGCGGCAGAATTCGAGATGCTGCATCACCAGCCCGGCCTTGGCGGTGGTGGTGGTCAGGAAATAATGGTCCTCGGCCAGCCGCGAGGTGGTGCCGTCGTCATAGACGATGCCGTCCTCGCGCAGCATCAGCCCGTAGCGGGCTTTGCCGACGGCAAGATTGGAAAAGGTGTTGATGTAGACGCGGTCGAGGAAGGCGCCGGCATCCGGACCGTGCACGTCGATCTTGCCGAGCGTCGAGACGTCGCAGAAGCCGACGCCGGAGCGCACCGCCTTGACCTCGCGCGTCACCGATTCCAGCCAGTCCTTTTCGCCGGCGCGCGGATACCATTGCGCGCGCTTCCACAGGCCGGTGTCGACGAACACCGCGCCCTGTTCGGCTGCCCAGTGATGCGACGGCGTCAGCCTCGTCGCATGGAAGTTCTCGTCGCGATGATGGCCGGCGAAGGCGCCGATAGCGACCGGCACATAGGGCGGGCGGTAGATCGTCGTGCCGGTCTCGGGAATGGATTTGCCTGACAACGCAGCCATGATGGCGAGGCCGGCGACGTTCGAGGTCTTGCCCTGGTCGGTGGCCATGCCGAGCGTCGTATAGCGCTTCAGATGCTCGACCGATTCGAAACCCTCGCGCTGCGCCAGTTCGATGTCGGACGCCGTGACATCGTGCTGGTAGTCGACAAAGGCTTTGCCCTTGCCGGCGACATGCCAGAGCGACGTCAGCGAAAACGCCTCATCGTCGGCGACCGGCGGCGTGCCGGCATTGCCGCTGCGCCCGGCCCTCTGTGCTGCCGCCGCTCCTGCGGCAAAGCCCTGGCGCAGGCAGTCGCCCAACCCGAAGGCGCCGTTGGCGGCGCCTGCGGCCATCATGCCCGGAGGCGCACCGTCCGGGACGAAGGCTGCGATGTCGTCCTGCCATTTCGGCCGGCCGCGATGGTAGGAGGTCAGCCCGACCGCCGGATTCCAGCCGCCGGAGACGGCAAGCCCGTCGGCTTCGACTTCCGCCCGTGCGCCGCCGGTCAGCGAGATCGCGATTTTCCGGACGCCGGCCTTGCCGCCTTCGACCCCGTTGACCGAGCCGCTGAGCACCGGAAAGCCGGCCTTGGCGGCGAGCGCGCGATGTGCGGCGGAGACGTCCGGGCGCGCATCGACGACCGCCGCGATCTGCAATCCGGCGGCTAGCGCGGTCTCGACCGTGCGCCAGCCATCCGCATTGTTGGTGAACAGCGCGATCCTCTTTGCCGGCGCCGCCGCGTAGCGCGCGACATAGGTCCGCATCGCCGAAGCCACCATCACGCCGGGCGTGTCGTTGCCGGCAAACACGATCGGCCGCTCGATGGCGCCGGCGGCAACGACGCAGCGCCTAGCCACGATCCGCCATAGCCTTTGGCGCACCTGGTGCTCTGGCGGGGAGGGCAGGTGGTCATTGACCCGCTCGATCGCGCCATAGGTGCCGCCATCATAGACGCCGAACAATGTCGTGCGGTTCATGATGCGGACATCGGGGAGTGCTGCGAGTTCGGCCAGCGTGCGCGAAATCCATTCGGCCGCCGGCAGGCTGTCGATGGTGCCGCCGTCGGCAAGCAGACGGCCGCCGAACGCAAAATCTTCCTCGCACAGGATGACACGGGCGCCGCTGCGCCCGGCCGCCAATGCCGCCGCGAGCCCGGCCGGGCCAGAGCCGGCGATCAGCACGTCGCAATGCGCCCACGCCTTGTCGTAATGGTCGGGATCGGCGACGCCGGCGGCGCGGCCGAGACCGGCGGCTCGGCGGATCGCCGGTTCGTAGACCGCTTCCCAGAATTTCGCCGGCCACATGAAGGTCTTGTAGTAGAAGCCGGCGACGAAGATCGGCGCAAACAGCTGGTTGACCGCCATCAGATCGTGGCGCAGCGACGGCCAGCGGTTCTGGCTGGCGGCCTCGAGCCCGTCGTAAAGTTCGGCCGTGGTCGCCTTGGTGTTCGGCTCGCGCCGCGCTCCGCTGCGCAGTTCGACCAGCGCGTTGGGCTCCTCCGACCCGGCGGTCAGGATGCCGCGCGGGCGATGGTATTTGAACGATCGGCCGATCAACTTGACGCCATTGGCAATCAGCGCCGAGGCCAGCGTGTCGCCTTGGAAGCCGGCAAAGCTCTTGCCGTCGAAGCGGAAGCTCAGCGGCGCGGCGCGATCGATGAGACCGCCGCTCTCCAGCCGGTGTGTCTGCGCAGGGCCAACCATCAGGCGCCCACCTTGGCGGCGCCAACGCCCGCAGCCGGCTCGACCGACGAAATCTCGTGCGTCAGCGTGTTGCGGGCGACCTTCAGCCAGGCCCGGCAGCCGCCGCCATGATACCAGTATTCGCTCATCGGCCCGGCGACATTGTCGCGCAGATAGACATAGTCGAAGACCTCGTCTTCGGAGGAGCCGGCCGCCGGACGCACCGGCCTGGCGTCGCCCAGATAGGTGAACTCGCCGAGTTCGCGTTCGCCGCAGAAGGGACAGACAATGCGCATGCTCTTCAGCCAGCCTTCAATGCAGGTTCGGTTGGGCGCCCTGGCCCTTTTCGTCGATCATCGCACCTCGCCGGAAGCGGTCGAGGCGGAAGCGCGCCGCCTCCTTGTGCGGCTCGTCGCGCGCCAGAAGATGGGCAAAGATCAAGCCGGAGCCGGGCGTCGCCTTGAAGCCGCCATAGCACCAGCCGGCATTGAGATAGAGCCCGTCGACCGGCGTCTTGTCGATGATCGGCGAGCCGTCCATCGACATGTCCATGATGCCGCCCCACTGGCGCAGCAGCCGCACGCGGCCGATCATCGGCATCAGCGCCATGCCGCCCTCGCAGACGTCCTCCAGGACAGGCAGATTGCCGCGCTGGGCGTAGGAATTGTAGCCGTCGATGTCGCCGCCGAAGACCAGGCCGCCCTTGTCGGACTGGCTGACGTAGAAATGGCCGGCGCCGAAGGTCATGACGTTGGGGATCAGCGGCTTGATCGCCTCCGAGACAAAAGCCTGCAGCACATGGCTTTCGATCGGCAGCCGCATGCCGGCCATCGCCGCAACGCGCGAAGAACTGCCGGCGACCGCCATGCCGACCTTGGCCGCACCGATCTTGCCGCGGCTCGTCTCGACGCCGGTCACCTTGCCGTTGGCGTCGCGGACAAAGCCGGTCACCTCGCAATTCTGGATGATGTCGACGCCGAGCGCGCTCGCCGCATGCGCATAGCCCCAGACCACGGCGTCGTGGCGTGCCGTGCCGCCGCGTCGCTGCAAAAGCCCGCCCTGCACCGGAAAGCGCGCATTGTCGAAGTTCAGGAACGGCATCATCTTCCTGACCGCCGCCAGATCGAGCAGTTCGGCATCGATGCCGTTGATGCGCATGGTGTTGCCGCGCCGTGCGTAGGCGTCGCGCTGCGCGTCGGAATGGTAGAGATTGATGACGCCGCGCTGGCTGACCATGGTGTTGTAGTTGAGGTCCTGCTCCATCCGTTCCCACAGCTTCATCGAAAGCTCGTAGAAGCCGGTATTGCCGGGCAGCCCGTAATTGGAGCGGATGATGGTGGTGTTGCGGCCGGCATTGCCGGAGCCGATCCAGCCTTTTTCCAGCACCGCGACATTCCTGATGCCGTACTCGCTGGCGAGGAACCATGCCGTCGCCAGTCCATGGCCGCCGCCGCCGATGACCACCACGTCGTAGTGGCTCTTCGGGCTGGCGTCGCGCCAGGTGCGCTGCCAGTTCTTGTGGCCGGAAAATGCCGCCCGGGCGAGGGAGAAGATCGAGTATTTCATGAACCTGTTTCGCGCCGGGCGTGCAACAATTCCGGATCAGATGTCGAGCGTGTGGTCGCGCTCCCACTGGGTGAAGTGGGAAGCATAGGAATTCCATTCCTGTTGCTTGAGCTTTAGATAGGCCGACGAGAATTCCTCACCCAGCGCCGCCTTGAGCGATTTGTCGTTGTCGAACTCGCGCAATGCGTCGAGCAGGTTGAGCGGCAGCTTCGGCGCGCCCTCGACCGTATGGCCGAACTGGTACATGTCGATGTCGTAGCGCCTGCCGGGATCGGCCTTCGAGCGGACACCGTCGAGCCCGGCGGCGATGATCACGGCCTGCAGCAGATAGGGGTTTGCCGCGCCGTCGGGCAGGCGCAGCTCGAAGCGGCCGGGGCCGGGCACGCGCACCATGTGGGTGCGGTTATTGCCGGTCCAGGTCACGGTGTTCGGCGCCCAGGTGGCGCCGGAGATGGTGCGCGGTGCGTTGATGCGCTTGTAGGAATTGACCGTCGGGTTGGTGATGGCGGCAAGCGCGGAAGCATGTTTCATGATGCCGCCGAGGAAATTCCTGCCCTTGGCCGACAGGCCGAGTTCCATCGCATTATCGGCAAAGACATTGGTCTTGCCGTCCCTGTCCCAAACCGAGATGTGGGCATGGCAGCCATTGCCGGTCAGGCCCTGGAACGGCTTCGGCATGAAGGTCGCGCGCAGGCCGTGCTTTTCCGCAACGGATTTCACCATGAATTTGAAGAAGGAATGCTTGTCGGCGGTCGCCAGAGCATCGTCGAAGGCCCAGTTCATCTCGAACTGGCCGTTGGCGTCCTCATGGTCGTTCTGGTAGGCGCCCCAGCCGAGCGCCAGCATATGGTCGCAGATCTCGGCGATGACGTCGTAGCGGCGCATCACCGCCTGCTGGTCGTAGCAGGGCTTCGACGCCGTGTCGTATTCGTCGGAAATCGTCTTGCCGTCCGGCGAGATCAGGAAGAACTCGGCCTCGACGCCGGTCTTGATGTGCATGCCGTCGCCGGCGGCCTCGGCGATCAGCCGCTTCAGCGTGTTGCGTGGCGCCTGCTCGACCGATTTGTCGTCCATCATGCAGTTGGCGGCGACCCAGGCGACTTCGGGCTTCCACGGCAACTGGATCACCGAATCCGGATCCGGCACGGCCAGCATGTCGGGATGCGCCGGCGTCAGGTCGAGCCAGGTAGCAAAGCCGGCAAAGCCGGCGCCGTCCCGCTGCATGTCGGCGATCGCCTGCGCCGGCACCAGCTTGGCACGCTGCCCGCCGAACAGGTCGGTGTAGGATATCATGAAATATTTGACGCCCTTCTCCTTGGCGAAGGCGGCGAGATCGTTCCCCATTATAATTCCTCGCTTACTGGCATTTTGGTTTGTCTTAGAAGCCGTTCTTGCCCGGTATCCAGTTGGTGCCGGTCAGCGGCACGCCGGCCATGGCGGCGGCTTCGATCGTCAAGGCGACAAGATCCTCGGGCTCGAGATTGTGCAGGCTGTTCTTGCCGCAGGCGCGGGCGATTGTCTGAGCCTCAAGTGTCATTACCTTAAGATAGTTCGCCAGCCGTCGTCCGGCCGCAATCGGATCGACCCGTTTCATTAGCTCGGGATCCTGCGTGGTGATGCCGGCCGGGTCGCGTCCCTCATGCCAGTCGTCATAGGCGCCGGCGGTGGTGCCGAGCTCGTTGTATTCCGCTTCCCAGCGCGGGTCATTGTCGCCGAGCGCGACAAGCGCTGCCGTGCCGATCGACACCGCGTCGACGCCGAGCGCCAGCGCCTTGGCGACGTCGGCGCCGTTGCGTATGCCGCCGGAGACGATCAGCTGCACCTTGCGGTGCATGCCGAGATCCTGCAGCGCCTGCACAGCCGGCCTGATGCAGGCAAGCGTCGGCTGGCCGACATTTTCGATGAACACTTCCTGGGTTGCCGCCGTGCCGCCCTGCATGCCGTCGACGACGACGACATCGGCGCCCGATTTCACGGCAAGCGCGGTATCATAATAGGGCCGCGCGCCGCCGACCTTGACGTAGATCGGCTTTTCCCAATCGGTGATTTCGCGCAGTTCGAGGATCTTGATCTCGAGGTCGTCCGGCCCGGTCCAGTCGGGGTGGCGCGAGGCCGAGCGCTGGTCGATGCCTTTCGGCAGCGTGCGCATTTCGGCAACGCGGTCGGAAATCTTCTGGCCGAGCAGCATGCCGCCGCCGCCGGGCTTGGCGCCCTGGCCGACGACCACCTCGATCGCATCGGCGCGGCGCAGATCGCGCGGGTTCATGCCGTAGCGCGACGGCAGGTACTGGTAAACCAGCGTCTTCGAATGGCCGCGCTCTTCCTCGGTCATGCCGCCGTCGCCGGTGGTGGTCGAGGTGCCGGACAGCGTCGCGCCGCGGCCGAGCGCTTCCTTGGCCGGACCGGACAGCGAGCCGAAGCTCATGCCAGCAATGGTGATCGGGATCTTCAGCTCGATCGGTTTCTTCGCATAGCGCGAACCGAGCACGACGCTGGTGTCGCAGCGCTCGCGATAGCCTTCGAGCGGATAGCGCGAGATCGAAGCGCCGAGGAACAGAAGGTCGTCGAAATGCGGAAGCTTGCGCTTGGCGCCGGCGCCCCTGATATCATAGATGCCGGTCGCCGCGGCGCGGCGGATCTCGGAAAGCGTATAGTCGTCGAAGGTCGCGGATTTGCGCGGCGTCGTCGGCGGGTTGCGATAGGTCATGCTGCCTCAATACGCATCGGCGTTGTCGATATTGAAATTGTAAAGCGTGCGCGCCGAACCGTAGCGCTTGAACTCCGCCGCCTTGACGCCGGTCACGCCGGCACGGTCGAGCAGGTTTTGCAGCAATTCCAGGTGTTCGGGCCGCATCTCCTTGGCGATGCAGTCGGCGCCGAGGCTTTCGACCTTGCCGCGCACGAAGAGCCGCGCCTCGTAGATGGAATCGCCGAGCGCATCGCCGGCATCGCCCAGCACCACGAGGTTGCCGGATTGCGCCATGAAGGCCGACATGTGGCCGATATTGCCGTGGACGACGATGTCGATGCCTTTCATCGAAATTCCGCAGCGCGACGACGCATTGCCTTCGATGACCAGCAGCCCGCCCCGGCCGGTGGCGCCGGCATACTGGCTGGCATCGCCTTTGACGACGATCTGGCCGGACATCATGTTTTCGCCAACGCCGGGCCCGGCCGAACCATGCACGGTGATGGTGCCGCCGTCGTTCATGCCGCCGCAATAATAGCCGACGCTGCCGCGGACATCGATGGCGACCGGCTGGTCGACGCCGACGGCGACCGAATGGCTGCCGCGCGGATGCAGTACCTCCCAGGCGGTCTCGTTCGAACCGGGAGCCAGATCGTGCAGCGCCTGGTTGAGCTCGCGCAGCGACATTTCGGCCAGGTCGAAGACCCTCGATGCCTGGCCCGGCTCGCGCGCGGCCTTGGAGAGGTTAATTGCCGGCATAAGATCAATGCTCCCAGAAATAGACGGTTGCGGGCTCGGGTTCCCAGACCTTCGCATTGTCTATGCCGGGCAGTTTGGTCAGCGCACGATATTCCGAGCCGAAGGCGACATACTGGTCGGTTTCGGCCATCACGGCGGGCTTGCAGGCGATCGGATCGCGCACCACGCCGAAGCCGTTCTTGGTGCCGACGACGAAGGTGAAGAAGCCGTCGAGGTCGCTCAGCGTGCCTTCCAGCGCCTCGCCGAGGTTCTTGCCATGCGCCATCTGCGAGGAGAGATAGGCGGCCGCGACTTCGGTGTCGTTCTCGGTCTCGAATGTCATGCCTTCGCGGATCAGCTCGCGGCGGACATTGTTGTGGTTGGACAGCGAGCCATTATGCACCAGGCACTGGTCGGCGCCGGTCGAGAACGGATGCGCGCCCATCGTCGTCACCGCCGATTCGGTCGCCATGCGGGTATGGCCGATGCCGTGCGTGCCGGTCATCTCGCGGACGCCGAACCGATCGACGACCGCTTCCGGCAAGCCGACTTCCTTGTAGATCTCGACGACGTCGCCGGCGCCCATGATGCGGATGTCGGGGCGCAGCGCCTGGATCGCCTCGCGCGCTTCGTCGATCTTGGCAGGCGTCGTCCTGACCACCGCATGCGTCGACTTCGCAGCCAAGCTCACCGGCGCGCCGATCGCCTTGGCGAGGTCGGCGTCGAGGCCGCGGAAATCGCGCTCCGGCTTGGCCGACTGGATGGTGATCTTGGCTTCATTGGAAGACGCGCCATAGATGGCGATGCCGGCGCTGTCGGGACCGCGATCGCTGAGCGAGATCAGCATCTCCGACAGCATCGCGCCAAGCTGGGGCTCAAGCGACTTGTCCTTCAAAAACAGTCCGACGATTCCGCACATGTCAGGCTCCGAGATTTGTTCCCTTGGAGATGTATCGAATGAGTCCCGGGAATTCAATTAGTATGAAAAAAATTTTCCTGTCGTTATATATCGGCTCAGGCGCTGCCGGCCGCACTATCGCTGCGCTTGCCGCCATTGTGAACCCATTTGGCATGGCGGACGCGGGCGATCTTGTAGGCATCCAGGATCGACAGGGCATAGATCAGGAAGCCGCCGGCATGCCGGCCGATGAAGCTGGCATCCGGCGGCGCGATCTTGGCGGTGACCCAGGCCAGGATCACCATGAAAAACAGGAACTGCAGGCCGCGCACCGGCACGCCTAGCACGACATGCCCGCTCGCCGGCAAGACGATCGCGGCGCCGAGAACCAGATACGGGTTCGGTGGCGCGGGGGAGGTGGTGCTCTGCCTGCTCATGCCGCTTGCCGTTCGCTTTGATTGATGGCATCGCGCAGTGCCGACGCCGACGACAGCAGCCTCTCGACCAGCGCCGGATCGAGCCTGACCGTGCCGAATTCGGCTTGCCGGAACACGCCATAGCGCGCCCGCTCGGCCTCGGCCAGCAGCCAGACGATGCGCACGCCGTTCGGCGTGATCAGCAATTCCTTGGCGCGCCCCTCGACAAAGACATCGAGGTGGTCGGTGATAATGGCGTCAGGGAAGCGCACGCCCTTGCGGTCGCTCCGCAGCACCGCTTCGGCTGGAAATCCCGCCGCCTTCGGCAGTGTATGGTCGAGATGATCGAAATTGGAAAAAGTCGTCGGCGATCCTGGCCGCATCATCATGTCGAAAGTGCCTGGCACCGCGACTTTTTCGTTGATCGAAACGCTCAGCCAGCGCGCTGGCAGCTTCCTGATCGCCAGCGTGTCAACGATGGTCCGTACCTGCACCCGCCGGCCGTTCCACGAGCCGGCGAAGGTGACGACGCCGGCGGTGCCGTCCGAGACGTTGGCCACGTCGGGAATGATTTCGCGAAGTCCCGCTTCGTCGGCGGCAAGCGCGGTCGAAGCCTTGTTGCGGTTGGCGCGCGCAAGCCAGGTCATGTGGAGGACGAGAGCCAGGGCAACCGCCCCGGCGAGCAATGCTGAGATCACCTAACGCACCTCGTCACGCAAATGCCCGCCCCGTTTTGGAGCAGGGCTATTGCGTATGGAGTCCCCCTCATCCGGCCGCTTCGCGGCCACCTTCTCCCCGCTGGGGAGAAGAGGCTGGCGTCAACGCTGGCGACCCCTCTCCCCCCGGGGAGAGGTCGGATTGCCCCGAATTGCCCTTCGCAATTCGGTTGGCAGTCCGGGTGAGGGGGCGCTTGCCCATGTGCGATTGCCCTGCGTTCTGGGATGAGCCTACTCCTGTCAGTACCCCTGCGGTTTCGGCCACGGCATGGTGAACTGGGCACCGCGGCGCACGAATCTGTAGCGGTAGAAATGGAACCAGAGCGAGATCAGGAAGTAGAAGGCGACCATGGCGATCAGCTGCGAGCCGAAGCCGAGGAAGATCGCAAAGAAGGTGACCACGCAAAGGCAGAACAGCACGATCGCCGGCAGCGGATGGAAGGGATGGGTGTAGCCGCGGCGGATCGAGCCGAGCGGCCACTTCTTCCTGAACATGATGATGTTGATGCTCATGAAGGTGTATTGCAGCACGCCCGACAGGATCGAGAAGGTGATCGCCTGGTTGAGGTCGGCGATGAAGGCAAAGGCCAGCGCGATCGGCAGCAGGAACAGGATCGAGCGATAGGGCGTGCGGTATTTCGGATGCACCGCCGAGAACCAGGTCGGCAGATAGCGGTCGCGGCCGAGCGAGAACCAGGCGCGCGCGGCGTCGTTGATGCAGCCATTGGCCGAAGCAAGTGCAGCAAGCAGCGTCGCGATGAACAACAGGTTCTCCAGCAGCGGGCTGCCGGTCAGCTTGCCCGCGTCCCAGAGCGGATAATAGGTGATGCCGAGATATTCCCAGGGCATCAGCGAGGCGCAGACATACCAGGTCATGGCGGCGGCGATCAAAAGCGTAATCATGCCGGCCATCGTGCCGTAAGGCAGCGAGCGCGCCGGCGAGCGAACTTCCTCGGCCGCCTGCGTGGTGCCCTCGATGCCGAGATAGTACCAGATGCCGAACTGGAAGGCGGCGATGACGCCGATCCAGCCATAGGGCAGGGCGTTGCCGGGGGTGACCAGCTCGTTCAGCTTGAGCACGGCGCCTTGCGTCCACGGGCTGACCGAGAAGAACAGGATGACGATCGAGACATAGGCGATGGCGGTGATGACGAAGTTTACGTTGAGCGTCATCAGCACGCCGCGATAGTTCAGCCATGCCAGCACGACGATGGTCGCGGCGATGAAGGAATTGTGGTTGAGGCCTTCGACGCCGGCCTTGGCGACGATCGTGTCGCCGAGCAGGATAGCGTCCGACACTTCGAGCATGGTGTAGGCAAAGACCAGGAACAGCGCGACGTTGAAGGCCATCAGCGGCCCGACAATGTGCTTTGCCTGCGCATATTGGCCGCCGGCGGCGGCAACCGTTGAGGTGACTTCGGAATCGATCATGGCGACCGAGGTGTAGAGCAGGCCGACGATCCAGCAGACGATCAGCGCCGCCAGCGCGCCGCCCTTGTCCGCCGCGAAATTCCAGCCGGTGAATTCTCCGACCAGAACAATGCCGACGCCGAGTGCCCAGACATGGGCGGGGCCGAGCACCCTGAGCAGCGAAACCCTGTCGCCTTGCACTTGCACTGCCGGTTCAAGCGTGACCGTCATCGTTCAATCCCCTACTCAGATCCGGTGTTTTTCGGACACGGCTTCAAGTTCGCCTTCCCTGGACGAGGTTAGCACGTCTTCGGAAAATGTCGTGTCGATCTTGAACCAGTCGTAGAGCATCCACAGCGCGAGCACGATCGAGATGCCCCAGCATGCGTAAGAGAGTGCCACCCACATGACGATTCTTCCCCGGTTTATTTGTCGTCGAATTTTTCGTTGATGACGTCGCGGTATTCGCGGTCCGATGCGCGGAACAGAAAGATGAAATAGCCGATCAGCACTGCGGCCATGATGATCAGCGTCGGCCAGTCGATGATGTAGTGGAACCGGTTCTGGATGATGTCGTGCGCGGTTTCCGGCGTGTAGCCGAGCTTTTCCCAGATCGAGGCCATGGTCGGGTTCTGGCCGAGCGCTTCCCACGTCTTGGCGTCGAGCGCGTCGATGGATTTTGCCGCCCCTGCCAGCCCCAGTTTCAGCGGCAGCCACAGCGCGACAAAAATCGCGACCACGACGACGGCGATATCGAAAACCTGTCCGGCCTTGCTCTGTTCGGGCGGTGTGTAGCGGGCCATGCGTCTCCCCCTCAGGACTTGCGGTTGCGGTAAGCGTCGGCATTCTTGATGTCGAGGCCGTAGATGAAGTCCTTGTCTTCCTTGTAGTGGTTGACCATCGCCAGGATGGCGGCCGTGTTGAAGATCAGCACCGCGGCGGCAGCGACCGCGACGACTAGCTTGATGCCTGCGTCGGGGATGTACGGCCATGTCATGAAGAGGACGAAGAGGATCGTCGCCCACAGACAGACGATCAGGAGCACCGATCCACGAAGGTCGGAACGGTACAGGGCTTCAATGCGCTGCTGCATGTCGGACATCGGTTCCCCTCCATCGCTCTCTTTCAAGAGAGTGAAATTTTTTTCATAACTTCAAGCCGAACTCCGCAATTGTCAAGACGATTTTACGCAACGTTAACTGTTTGTTTGACCAGCCGGATTTTGCCTGACAATGAAATTATTTGCTTGCGGGTATTGCAGGCTCTCGGCGTTTGCGATCAATATTCGGGCAACGCTCCCGCCAGGGAGCAGGGGAAAGCAAGAAGTTTTTTCGAACGGAGGACCAGCGGATGACGGCATCCTGGAGATTTTCGGCCCTTGCGGACCGCCATCGCGCGCTCGGCTCGAAGCTCGAAGACTGGAGCGGCATGGGCACCGCGTGGACCTACGACAAGGACGCCGACGAAGAGTATATCGCCATCCGCACCAAGGCCGGCCTGATGGACGTGTCCGGCTTGAAGAAGGTCCACATCACCGGGCCGCACGCCTCGCACCTGATCGACCTGGCGACGACGCGCGACGTCGAAAAGATCTATCCCGGCAAGTCGGCCTATGCCTGCATGCTGAACGAGGCCGGCAAGTTCACCGACGACTGCATCCTCTACCGCACCGGCCCGAATTCCTGGATGGTGGTGCATGGCTCGGGCACCGGCCATGAAGAGCTGCAGCGCGCTTCGGTCGGTCGTGACGTGTCGCTGCGCTTCGATGACAATCTGCACGACCTTTCGCTGCAAGGCCCGACCGCCGTCGACTATCTGGCAAAGCATGTGCCGGGCATTCGCGACCTCAACTATTTCCATCACATGCAGACGCAGCTGTTCGGCTTGCCGGTGATGATCTCGCGCACTGGCTACACCGGCGAGCGCGGCTACGAGATCTTCTGCCGTGGCCAGGACGCCGGCACGATCTGGGACAGGATCCTCGACGAGGGCAAGAGCGCCGGCATCATCCCGTGCCGCTTCACCACGCTCGACATGCTGCGCGTCGAGAGCTACCTGCTGTTTTACCCCTACGACAATTCGCAGAAATACCCGTTCGAGAACGAAGGCCCCGGCGACACGCTGTGGGAGCTCGGCCTCGATTTCACCGTCAGCCCCGGCAAGACAGGCTTTCGCGGCGCCGAGGAGCATTATCGCCTCAAGGGCAAGGAGCGCTTCAAGATCTTCGGCGTGCTGCTCGAAGGCAAGGAGCCGGCCGACGAGGGCGCGCCAGCCTATCGCGACGGCAAAAAAGTCGGCGTGGTGACCTGCGCCATGTATTCGCCGCTGGTCAAAAAATCGATGGGCATCGCCCGGCTCGACGTCGACTGCGCGGTACAAGGCACCAGGCTCGAGATCCGCAACAAGAGCGGCGCCATCAGCGCAACCGCCGAGCCGCTTCCGTTCGACGATCCGAAGAAGACCAAGCGCACGGCGAAAGGCTGAGGCATACTGCGGGTATGGCAGCGAAAAGCATCATCAGCCGGCCGGTCTATGGGACCCTGTCTCCGCAGCCGGGCAAGCATCATCTTTTCATAGCGGATGCAGAGGGAGCGCTGGCCATTGCCGATCTGGCCGCCAAGGCACCGGCGGATTTCTTCGGCGGCGCCCACATCATCTTCATTCCGGGCCGCGACAGCAAATATGCCGATGTGCTCGAAGCGCTGAAGCCGGCGCAGTTCTACCTCGGCCATTCCTTTGCCAGCGCTTTGCCGCGGCTGAAGCAGACGCTGGCAAACGCGCATATGGGACTCAGGCTCTACCTTGCCGGCACCGAAGGGCTGATCGGCCAGGCCATGCAGGCGGCGCTCGAAGCCGGCATCGACCACACCTCGATCCAGACCGAGCATCGCGGCTCGCTGGCGCGCCGCATGCAGTGCGTCCACTGCAAGGGCATCACCGAGAATGTCACGACGCAGCCGGCGACCTGTTCGCATTGCGGCCTCTTGCTTCTGGTTCGCGACCACTATTCACGACGCCTCGCCGCTTTCCAGGGCGTCTGCATCAATGCCGAGGACCGCAGTGAAATTTCTCCGACGGAGGAGGTCTTTCGATGAGCACCGGCACCACCAAGCTCGACGTCATCGTCAGCGATGTCGTTCCGGTCAACGAGTTGGTGACGCGCTTTCACTTCCGCAGGCGCGACGGCGAGCTCTTGCCGACCTTTTCCGGCGGCGCCCATGTCGTCGTCGAGATGCGCGATGGCGAACGCACCAGGCTCAATCCCTATTCGCTGATGGGCTCGCCGCTCGATACCGGCGAATACACCATCTCGGTTCGCCGCGACGACGCCGGCCGCGGCGGCTCGCTGTTCATGCACAGGCAGGTCAGGCCCGGCACCGAGATGGTGGTCAGCTATCCCGTCAACCTGTTCTCGCTCGATCTGCGCGCCAGGAAGCATCTGATGCTGGCCGGCGGCATCGGCATCACCCCGTTCATGGCGCAGACCGCGCAGCTGGCGGCGGAAGGCGGCAATTTCGAGTTGCATTACACCTGCCGCACCGCCTCGCTCGGCACCTATACCGACCTGCTCAAGGAGCGCTACGATCGCCGGGTCAGGCTCTATCACGACGACCGCGACGAGCGCGTCGATCTCGACCGGCTGTTGTCGTCGCAGCCACTCGGCACGCACCTCTATGTCTGCGGCCCGTCCGGCATGATCGGCTGGGTGCGCGAGCGTGCCGCCGCCCTCGGCTGGCCTCCCGAGACCGTGCATTTCGAGCATTTCGCGGCCCCGCAGCCCGGCGCGCCCTTCGACGTGACGCTAGCGCTCAGCGGCAAGACCATCAGTGTCGACGAGCAGCAGAGCCTGCTCGAGGCGATCGAGGCGGCCGGCGTCGATCCGCCCTATCTCTGCCGCGGCGGCGTCTGCGGCCAGTGCGAGACCAACGTCATTTCGCATGACGGTAAATTCATCCACAACGACCACTGGCTGAGCGAGGAAGACCACCGTTCGGGCTGCAAGATCATGCCCTGCGTTTCGCGCTTCGAGGGCCGGTCGCTGGTGCTGGAAAGATAGGAGGCGAGCTTGGGCATTACCTTTCGCAAGGAAACCTTTCGCGACGACTTCACCTTCCGGAACAGCCCGGAGCACATCAGGCGGTTTCCATTCCCGTTCCATGAAGACAGCTACATGTATGCGGTCAATATCGAGCCGCATGTCGTCGGGCCGAAGGACAGCGTGCTGGAGAATTTGATCGACGTCGACGAGCACTATGTCGCCGAAATGCAGGACCGTGCTTTGGTGCTCGCCGAAGACCCGCTGCGCTGCCAGTCGCTGCCGCACATGACGCTGGCCGGCTGGGATCTGCTTGAGCTTTTGATGGAGCAGCAGGCGCTGGGCTATCCCGAGCATTTCACCCTGGCCCGCGACGGCGACCGCTGGCGCTGGATCAACCGGCCGCTCGGCATCGACGACAGCTTCACCTTCGGTGACGTCTCGACGCTGCCCTATGGGCCAATGGAATACATCACCCGCCAGAGCCAGGGCGATTTCTGCATCCTCGACCAGCGCGACGGCAATCTGTGGATGGATGCCGGCATGGTCACCACCCAGGCCGACTGGTCGCTCGATTTCGACATCGGCATGAACTTCTTCGAATGGCACGCGCCGGTGCCGCTGGCGCATGAGAAGGGCATATTCGTCCGGGCGCTGAAGTTCCTCACCAATATCCAGCAGGGTAAGCCGGCGCGCCGGCTGAACTGGACGATGACCATCAATCCGCGCCTCGATACCAGCCCGGAAAATTACCACAAATGGGGTCCGGACCGCGCCACGGTGACGCCGGAAAATGTCGGCGACAAGGTCCATCTGCGCGTCGAGCTGCAGAGCTTCTGGCGGCTGCCGCGCTCGAATGCGATCGTGTTCCCGATCCGCTGTTACCTGATCAAGATGGACGAGCTGGTGATGCAGCCGAAATGGGCACGGCGCCTGCACCGCGTCATCCGCGACCTGCCCGAGGAACTCGCCACCTACAAGGGCCTGACGCGCTACCGCGCGACGCTGGTCGAATGGCTGTCGAAGTTGGATGACGGCAGTGCGACGTCGCCGGGGTTTGGGCCGGATTAAGCAAGTCCCCTCATCCGGCCGCTTCGCGGCCACCTTCTCCACGCTGGGGAGAAGAGGCTAGCGCCGGCGCTGCCAATCTCCTCTCCCCTCGGGGAGAGGTCGGATTGCCCCGAATTGTCCTTCACAATTCGGTTGGCAATCCGGGTGAGGGGGTCGCTTGCCTCCCGCTCACCCCGCGCTCTGCGGGTAGCAAATGATCGACAAATAGCGCATCGGCAGAACGGTCAGCACTTCCGGCCCGTGCGGCGCATCGGCGTCGAAGAACAGGCTGTCGCCGGGCTTCATAGGGTAGAGATTGCTCCCGTGCCGGTAAACGACTTCGCCTTCCAGCATGTAGAGGAATTCCATCCCTTCGTGCTGGAAGGTCGGAAACACGTCGGAATCTTCGGTCAGCGTGATCAGATAGGGTTCGACGACGACGCCGCTGGTGTTGGAGCCGATATGGCCGAGCAGATTGTACTGGTGGCCGGCGCGCGTGCCGCGGCGCTCGACGTCAAGGCCTTCCCCGGCCTTGACAAAGACGGCGCTGCGCTCTTCCTCGAAGCGGCGGAAGAATGCGGTGACGGGAACGCCGAGTGCCCGCGACAGCGCCTGCAACGTGGTCAGCGACGGCGAGGTGATGCCGTTCTCGATCTTCGACAGCATGCCAAGCGAAATGTCGGTGGCGGCCGCCAGATCGGCGACGGTGATGCCGAGCTTCTTGCGGAATGCCCGCACCTCGCGGCCGATCGCGACCTCCAGCACTTTTTCGCGAGTGTCGCGAATGGCGTGCGGGTTCTGGGTGAGCGGCGCGCGCATCTTGCGCGGATCGATTACAGCAACCGACGGCTTGGCTTTGCCCGCGGCGGCTGCCGCAGGCTTTAGACTGGTCGCTTTTTTCGCCATTTCGCCACCCCGGACCTTGCCGATTCATTTCACTCACGGTGAACATATTCGGTGCCGATACAGAAGCGCAACTGCTACCGCAAGCCGCCCGTGTCGAATTGCGCAATGTCTGGATTTCGCCCGAGGTACTGCGTCGCTTGGAAAATCCAGCTCGGCGAAACGAGGGTTTCGCGACAAGGCCAGTTGACAGCATCGAAGGGGTAATTACTGTCCTGTCAGTGAAATTTGTTTCGTTAGAGAAATGAGATCGGGAGGCCCGGAATGAAAGATCGTGTTGCCGTTATCGGAGCCGGGCCGTCCGGCATGGCCCAGCTCAGGGCCTTCAAGTCGGCCGCCGACAAGGGCGCCGACATCCCCGAGATCGTCTGCTTCGAAAAGCAGTCCGACTGGGGCGGCCTGTGGAACTATACCTGGCGCACCGGCCTCGACGAGCATGGCGACCCGGTGCATGGCTCGATGTACCGTTACCTCTGGTCGAACGGCCCGAAGGAATGCCTCGAATTTGCCGACTACACGTTCGAGGAGCATTTCGGCCGGCCGATTGGCTCCTATCCACCGCGTGCCGTGCTGTGGGACTACATCAAGGGCCGCGTCGAAAAATCCGGCGTGCGCCAATGGGTGCGCTTCAACAGCCCGGTGCGCATGGTCACCTTTTCCGACGCGACGAAGAAGTTCACCGTCACCGCGCATGACCGCACCAACGACGTCACCTATTCGGAAGAATTCGACAATGTCGTCGTCGCCTCGGGGCATTTCTCCGTGCCCAACGTTCCTTATTTCGAGGGCTTTTCGACCTTCAACGGCCGTATCCTGCACAGCCATGACTTCCGCGACGCGATGGAATTCAAGGGCAAGGACATTTTGATCATCGGCCGCTCCTATTCGGCCGAGGACATCGGCTCGCAATGCTACAAATACGGCGCCAGATCGATCACCTCCAGCTACCGCTCGAAGCCGATGGGCTTCAGATGGCCGGAGAACTGGAAGGAAGTGCCGCTGCTGCAGAAAGTCGTCGGCAAGACCGCGCATTTCAAGGACGGCAGCACCAAAGACGTTGACGCCATCATCCTGTGCACCGGCTATCTCCACTCCTTCCCGTTCCTGACCGAAGACCTGAAGCTGAAGACCGCCAACCGCATGTGGCCGGACGGGCTCTACGAGGGCGTCGTCTGGGAGAAAAACCCGAAGCTGTCCTATATCGGCATGCAGGACCAGTTCTACACCTTCAACATGTTCGACGCGCAGGCCTGGTTCGCCCGCGACGTCATCATGGGCCGCATCAAACTGCCCTCGGCCGATGCGATGGCCGAGCACGGCAAAAAGTGGCGGGCACGCGAGGAAACGCTGGAAGACGCCGAGCAGATGATCTGGTTCCAGGGCGACTACACCAGGGAGTTGATGAAGCAGACCGACTATCCCGGCTTCGATATCGAGGCTGTCAATCAGACCTTCATGGAGTGGGAGCACCACAAGGCGGAAGACATCATGGGCTTCCGCGACCATTCCTATCGCTCGCTGATGACCGGCACGATGGCGCCGCTGCACCATACGCCCTGGCTGCAGGCGATGGACGATTCGATGGAGAGCTATCTCGAAGTGAAGGGCGTGGCGGCGGAGTAGGGAGTCCGAACGACGATTGCCTTGCCTCACACAACGTCCCGCGCCGGGTCGGCTGCCAGCGCCAGGGAATTTGCGACGTGTTCGAGGTGCTCCTCGTCCAGGATGCTGGTCGCGACGCGGACGGCGTTCGTTTTTCCGGTCGAAAACTTCGCGCCGGCATGGACCGCGATGCCGTGCGCGGCCAGCGTGACCATCGCATAAGGTTCCGAAGCAACCGGAATGAGGACGCTGAGACCATATCCGGCGTCGATCGCGACATCGCGTTTCGCCAGTTCGCCGGCGAGCCGTTCGCGGCGGCGGCGATACACCTCCTTCGCCTGCTCGACCAAGACAGCCGTGGCCGGGTCTTGCAGCAGCCAGGCGGTGGCCGCCTGCAGGATACGGCTGGTCCATCCCGAGCTGAAGCTGCGATAGGACTGGATCTGTTCGACGATCGTCGCCGATCCGGACAGCACGGCGAGCCGCAGGTCCGGGCCATGGGTCTTGGAATAGGACAGGATGTGGACGACGCGATCGGGAAAACGCCGGCCAAGCGAAATGCGCGGCGCATCGGCAATATCGCCAACGCCGTCATCTTCGACAATCAGCACGTCGGTGCCGGCGAGCAGGTCGCCGATGACTTCCAGCCGCGCCGACGACATGCAGGCGCCGGTCACCGAATGGACGCGCGGCTGGAACAGGAACGCGACCGGCCGCTGCCGCAGAGCGTTGGCGAGCGCGTCGGGCAAGGGGCCGTCACTGTCGCAGTCCACCGGGATGATCGGCACGTCGAGATCTTCGAGGATGTCGAGCAGGCGAAGCGCCGTCGGATTCTCGATGGCCACCGGCGCCCCCGTCGGGACCAGCGCATGCAGCAAGGTGTAGATGGCGTTGTAACCGCCATTGGTGGCCAGGAACGCGCCGGGATCGTACGGCCATGACGGGCGCACCGCGGCCTCCAGCTCGGGCAGGATGCGCACCCGGTCGTAGCTGTTGAGCTTTTCGGCGCGCGCGCCATGCGCCAGCGCGATGTCGAGCGGCGGCAAGAGCTTCACATCGGGCTCCGCGATCGCCAGGTTCAGAATGTCCGCACCGTAATTGCCGCCGCTCATGTGGCGCTCGGGCCGGGCGGCAAAGCGGTTGCCCATGATCCAGGTGCCGTTGCGCCCGCGGCCGCCGATGATCTTGTAGCGCCGCAGCTCGCTCCACGCCTGCGAGACCGTCGCCGGGCTGACGCCGAGCACATAGGCAAGATCGCGCACCGGCGGAAGCTTTGCGCCGACAGGCAGCGCGCCGCTTCTGATCAGCGCACTGGTCTCGCGCGCGATGCCGCGCGTCGTGCGGTCGCCGAGGCGTTCAGCGAACCATCCTGCATCGAAATCCATCGAATCAACGACTGCCAGTGTTAATGTTCAGTAACATAATAACATTTGATCGGCCAAAAATAAACATTTACCAATCGCCGGTCAAACATAGTATTGAAGTTCATGCCGATGCCCGTTTCCATCACTATAGCCACCCGTGATTGGGACTATCTCACGCCCTTGGTCCTCGGTGACGTCACCTCCAGCCGCTTGTCGGTGAAGGTTGACCGCGTCGCCACGCTGATCGCGGATCTCGGTACCGATCCGAACTACGATGCGGCGGAGGTCTCGTTCAGCCGTTATGTGTCGGCCATGGCGTCGGGCCGGGATACGGTGGTTGGAATACCGTGTTTCATCATGCGCGGCTTTCGCCACCGCTGCATCATCACGGTCAGTGACAGTCCGCTGGTACGGCTCTCCGACCTTGCCGGCAAACGCATCGGCGTCACCGGCTGGCGCGATTCCGGCAACACATGGACGCGGGCGGCACTTCGCCGCGAAGGTGTCGGCGTCGAGGACGCCTACTGGTTTGCCGGCAGGCTGACATCCGAGCACCCGGTCGCCGACCGCCTCGACGGATTCGGCAGGCCGGGTCGCATCGAAGCAGCGCCAGGCGAGCGCCCGATGATGGAGCTGCTGGCGCAAGGCGAGCTCGACGCCGTTTTCACACCCTTCATGCCGGACGGCTTTTTCGGCCCGGCTTCCGGCTTCCGGCAAGTGCTGCGCGATTTTCGCGCGGCCGAACGCGCCTATTTCGCCGACGTCGGTTATGTCCCGGGCATGCATCTGGTCGCCGTCAAGGCCGTCCTGGCCAGGGAGCACCCCTGGCTGCCGCAGGAACTCGCCAGGCTGATCGACGAAAGCCAGCGCGTCTGGACGGGCAAGCGCCGAAAATATGCCGATACCTCGCCCTGGATCCTCGAGGAGCTGCTTCATGCGGGGCGCGACCTGCCTGCCTCCTGGAACGCCAGCGGCCTGCCCGCCAACCGGCGCATGATCGAGGATTTCGTCACCGAGCTACATGCCCAGGGCATTCTGACGGAACCGATTTCCGCCGAAGCCTTGTTTCCTTTCGACGCCAGGTCGCGGGCCACCGCAGCCTGACAACGCGCAACGAAGAACACGAAGGAGAATGCCATGAGGACAATCAGCTTCATATTCGCCTCGCTCGTCACCATTCTGGCGCAGGCCAGCTTCGCCCAGGATATCCAGAAGCAATCGGTGAACGAAGATTTGCGGGCCCGGCTGCCGGAAGAGATCCGCACGGCGGGAAAGATCACGGCCGTCAACAACGGCTCGTTCCCGCCCTATGAGATCGTCACCGGCACCGAACTGACCGGGGCAACCAGGGACATTTCCGACGCCATCGGCCAGCTGCTCGGTGTCGAAGTCGATCACGCCTCGGTCGCCGGCTTGCCGGCCTTGCTGAGCGGCATCAATGCCGGCCGTTATCAGTTCGCGATGGGACCTGTCGGCGACTATCCCGACCGCCAGAAATCCAACGACTTCATCGATTGGGTGCGCGAATACGTCGTCTTCGCCGTCGAGAAGGGCAATCCGCAAGGCATCACCTCGCTCGACACGGCGTGCGGCAAGCGCATCGCCGTGATGTCGGGTGGCTCAGCCGAAAAGGTCATCAAGCAGCAGGCGCAGAAATGCACCGAGGGCGGCAAGCCGGCCGTCGAGGTGCAATCCTTCACCGACCAGCCGAGCTCGATACTGGCCGTCCGGTCGAAGCGCTCCGACGCATTCTTCTCCTCGCAGGCGCCACTGACCTATTTCGTCGAGCAGGCGAAGGGCCAACTGGAACTTTCAGGTGTCGGCCAGGCCAATGGCTTCAAGGACATCTATCAAGGCGCCGTCTTCAAGAAGGGCTCGCCGCTGGGCGGTGTACTACTCGACGCGTTCAAGATCCTGATGAAGAACGGCACCTACGCCGCGGTGATGAAGAAGTGGGGTCTCGAGAAGAACATGATCGACGCGCCCGGCATCAACCAGGGACAGTAGAGGCTGCCATGACCGACGCGACCGCTGCCTACGCGTCCGAGGTGCCGCGACGTCCCGACGACGCTCTGCGCGATGTCAAGCGAGCCCACCGGCCGTTTCCGCTTGTCCGGCTGGTGCTCTGGGCGTTCACCGTCGCCGTGGCGGCCGGCTTCGCCTATATCGTCGCGGTCAACCCGAATTTCGGTTGGCCAGTCGTCGCCCAGTATTTCTTCGATCCGACGGTCATGCAGGGGCTTTCCGTAACGCTCGGCCTGACGGTCGTGGCGATGATCCTGGGTATCGTGCTCGGCCTGCTGCTCGCCATCGCGCGCATGTCGAAAGACAGGCTGGCATCTTTTCTATCCGGACTGTTCATCTGGTTCTTCCGGGGAACGCCGCTGCTGGTGCAGCTCATCCTGTGGTACAATCTTTCGACGCTGTTTCCGCGCATTTCCATCGGTTTTGCGAGCTGGAACACCAACGACCTGATCACGCCTTTGACGGCCGCTATCCTCGGTCTGGCGCTGAATGAGGCCGCCTATATGGCAGAGATCATTCGTGGTGGGCTGCTGTCGGTGGACAAGGGGCAGGCCGAAACGGCTGAAGCCTTCGGCATGACCCGCGCGCGGGCCCTGCGGCGCATCATCATCCCGCAGGCGATGCGCTCGATCGTGCCGCCGACCGGCAATCAGCTGATCAGCATGATCAAGGCGACGTCGCTGGTCAGCGTCATCGCCATGGCCGACCTGCTGTACTCCGTGCAGTCGATCTACAACCGCACCTTCGAAATCATTCCGCTGCTGATGGTTGCGGTGCTCTGGTACCTGTTGATCACCTCGGTTCTCAACGTCGCGCAGGGTGCGATCGAACGCCATTACAGCCGCGGCGACCGCGGCGCCCGCGAGAAGACGGCGACCGCCACCCTGGAGGCCGCCAATGAGCGCGCATGACACGCCCTTGGTCCGGGCGCGCAACGTTCACAAGGCCTTCGGCCCGCTCGAGGTGCTGAAGGGCATCGACCTGGACGTCGCGCCTGGCGAGGTGGTGGTCGTTCTCGGACCGTCCGGCTCCGGAAAGTCGACCTTCCTGCGATGCATCAATCATCTCGAGGCGATCGACCAAGGGGCGATCGAGGTGGACGGCGAGCAGATCGGCTACCGGCTGCACAACGGCCGTCTCGACAAGCTCTCCGATCGGGCGATCGCGGCGCAGCGGCGCAAGATCGGCATGGTGTTCCAGCAGTTCAATCTCTATCCACACATGACGACCCTTCAGAACGTCATCGAGGCTCCGGTCGGCGTTCACCGGGAGAACCGCAAGGAAGCGATCGGCTACGCCCGCGAACTGCTGACCCGTGTCGGTCTCGCCGACAAGATCGACGCCTATCCGCGCCAGCTTTCAGGCGGCCAGCAGCAGCGCGTCGCCATCGCCCGTGCGCTCGCCATCCGCCCGAAATTGATGCTCTTCGACGAGCCGACGTCGGCGCTCGATCCGGAGTTGGTCGGCGAGGTGCTCGCCACCATGCGCGATCTTGCCAGGCAGGGCTTGACCATGATCGTGGTCACGCATGAGATCGGCTTCGCCCGCGAAGCGGCGGATCGGGTGGTGTTCATGGACGACGGCAATGTGATCGAGGCCGGGCCTCCGGACGAGGTTCTCGCCAAACCCAGGCACCCGCGCACGCGGGCCTTTTTAAGCCGTTTCATCTAACAGAAAAGCCGGCGCCATTACGTGCTCGGCAAAGGACCCCTCATGCCAAAGACCTCCAACCAGTTCGCCGATGTTTCCGACTTCGCCGACAAGGCCGCCGAGCTTGCTGCGGCTCGCCAGCACCTGCACGCGCATCCCGAGCTTTCCTTCCAGGAGCACGAAACGGCTGCATACGTTGCCGAACGGCTCGAAAGCTGGGGCTATGAGGTGACACGCAATGTCGGCGGGCTCGGGGTCGTCGGCCGCTTGCGCCAAGGCAGCGGCCGCAGCATTGCCATCCGCGCCGACATGGACGCCTTGCCGATCACCGAAGCGACCAATCTCCCTTATGCCAGCCAAGCCAGCGGCAAGATGCACGCCTGCGGCCATGACGGCCACACCACGATGCTGCTCGGCGCGGCCGAATACCTGGCGCGCACGCGCCATTTCAACGGCACGGTGAACCTCATCTTCCAGCCGGCCGAGGAAGCCGGCAAAGGAAGCGGGGCGCAGGCGATGATCGCCGACGGCCTGTTCGAGCGCTTTCCCTGCGATGCGATTTTCGGGCTGCACAACCATCCGGGCGCGCCGGCGGGTTCCTTCCTGGTGCGCGCGGGGCCGCTGATGGCAGCGAGCGATACCGTCACCATCAAGATCGCCGGGCGTGGCGGCCACGCCTCGCGTCCGCACCTGACGGTCGACCCGATCGTCGCTGCCGCCAACATCATCATGACCCTCCAGACGGTGGTGTCGCGCAACGTCAACCCGATCGAGACGGCTGTCGTCACCGTCGGCACCATTCACGGCGGCACGGCCTCCAACGTCATCCCCGAACAGGCCGAGATCACGCTCAGCGTCCGCTCCTTCTCGGTCGAGATTCGCGATAGGCTCGAGCAGCGTATTCGCAGTATCGCAGCACTTGTGGCGCAGGCGCATGGCGCAACCGTCGAGATCGACTACGAGCGCGGCTACCCGGTGGTGGTCAATTCCGAGAGCGAGACGTCCTTTGCGACAGACGTCGCTGTTGAACTCGTTGGTCAAGACAAGGTGTCCGTCTGCCCGTTGATCCCCGGCAGCGAAGACTTTTCCTATTTCCTCGAGCACAAACCCGGTTGCTTCCTCCGCCTCGGCAACGGCGAGGATTCAGCCATCCTGCACAGCTCGAAATATGATTTCAACGACGGCAATTTGACCGTCGGCGCAGCGCTCTGGGCTCGACTGACCGAGAGATTCCTGGCCGCTTGATCCATACTTGCGGCTGGGATTGTCGATCGGCCGGTCGAGCAGAATTGGGGCGACCGGCCGCGCGACGATGCTCAACGAATTCTCACGCATTCCCCCTCTTCGAATGCGATAAGAGCTTCACTTTCAGACGAACAAAAAGTCACTCGTTGTCAGCGGGCTCGCAAAGTTTGCGAGAGTAACTTGATCGACTCCCGCGGTAATAATGGTGTCGGTTCCACTTTGCGCAATTGTGAGATCATCGAACGATTGCACGCCCTCCACGCCACTAAACACGATAGTGTCGCCTTGGGTCTGGCTGAAGTCGTAGATGGTGTTTTGGGTTCCGACCGTCATTGAACCATCGTCCTTGAATATGAATTGGTCTGCGCCGCCCTGAGCCAACTCGCTCAGTTGTCCATCCCCCCACATGTCATTGATGACCGTGCAGCCAGGTGCCGCGCTCCCTGCGTACAGGACATCGTTGCCGCCCTGAGCCGAACCGGACATTTGCAGAGCGTCGCCGCACAGGAAGTTGCGAACTTGGCCGCTTTCGCTGTTCTGGCCCCCGGTAAGAATGTCATTGCCGCCCTGGGCGGAGCCGGACATAGCGCGCGCGTCGCCGGACAACTCGTTTAGAACGTCAGGAAAGGCGCTCTTGTTCCCGCCGGTCAGGGTGTCATTGCCGCCCACAGCGTTGCCGAGCCGTCACGGCGTCGCCATACCCCACATTATGGGCGGTGCCTTGCAGCACGGCCACGTCATCGCCCCCAAGCGCATGGTCGAACATACTGCCGCCCGCGTCACCGTAGAACGTTACCCGGGACCCACCCACGCTCGTGAAGGTGTCGTTGCCGCCCGTGGCAAAACCGGAAAGATCGCCGCCCGCATCGCCATAGAGAGTTTTGCTCCCGAGATCCCCAAACGTGTCTGTGTAATAGTCGTCGCCGCCCAGAGCATGGCCAGACATGTTGCCGCCGGCGTCGCCGAAGAAAGTGTTGGTGGAAAAGGAGCGGCCCGTAAAGGTATCGTTGCCACCCCTACTGTCGTCCGACATGTCGCCGCCGGCATCGCCGTAGAAAGTGTTGAATGAATCGCTCTTGCCCGTGAAGCTATCGTCGCCGCCCCGCGCATTGCCGGACATGTTGCTGCCGGCGTCACCGTAGAAAATGTTATTGGCTTCTTTCGAGCCCTCGAAGGTGTCGTTGCCGCCCTTGCTGCGATCGGACATCTCGCCGCCTGCATCACCGTAGAAGGTGTGGTCGGCTCCTTGTTTGGTTTGGGTCAGGAAAGTGTCGTCACCCCCATGAGCATGGCCGAGCATGTTGCCGCCGGCGTCACCATAGAAGGTATCGACTACCTGCCTTGCCAATCCACTGTTGAAGGTATCGTTGCCGCCCTTGCTGTGGTCCGACATATCGTCGCCCGCGTCACCATAGGCAGTCGTCGTGGTGGACGAAAGCCCCGTGGTGAAGGTGTCGTCACCGCCCCGAGCAAAATTGAACAAGCTCCGAGCCGCGTCACCGTAGAAGGTGTAGGTCGACGGTGCGGTTTCCGTAAAGGTATCGTTGCCGCCTCTCGAGAAATCGAGCAGGCTGCCGCCGGCGTCGCCGGTCAAGATATTCGTGTTTGGATCGCCTGTGAGGGCGTCATCGATACCCCACTGATGATCTGCTAGATCACCGGTAGTAAAGGGAACGCGTTTAGACATTATCCGCTCTCCTGTTGAGCCTACCCGTCCCATCACAGCCGTACGATGTGAGCCAAGAGCGAGCAATAATCCCGAAGGGCTATGTCGTTAGGCGTAGGGATCGGTAACTCGTCACCGGGGCGCCATTAGCGGCAGCTTCCTGTGGCCGTCCTATTCCCGGCTATCCCAGCCTCGCTCTCGCCTTGGCCGTCCATGCATTGAACAGCCGGTCGGCGACGATGCCGATGAAGGCGATGGCCAGGCCGGCGACGATGCCGCGGCCAGAATCGGCCTTGGACAGGGCGATGAACACTTCCTGGCCGAGATCGCGGGTGCCGACCATGGCGCAGATGATGATCATTGCCAGCGCCATCAGGATAGTCTGGTTGACGCCGAGCATGATCTCCGGCAACGCCAGCGGCAGCTGCACGCGAAAGAAGGTCTGGCGCTTGGTGCAGCCGGAAACCTTCGCCGCCTCGATCAGCGCCGGCGGCACCTGCCGGATCCCGTGATTGGTGTAGCGGATGGCCGGCACCACGGCGAAGGCGACGGTGGCGATCATCGCGGTGACGTCGCCGACTCTGAACAGCATCACCACCGGAATGATGAAGCAGAACGACGGCAGCACCTGCAGCGTGTCGATGACCGGCGTCACGATCTTTTCGAAGCGGTCGCTGCGCGATGCCATCAGCCCGATAGGGATGCCGATCAGGCAAGCGATAAAGGCCGAGATGCCGCACAGGTAGACCGTCGCCATGGTCTTTTCCCAAAGGCCGGTGACGACGCAGAACGCTGTCAATGCCGCGACCAGGGCGGCGAGGCGCAAGCCGCCGAGCTGGTATCCGGCAAGGCCGAGGAGACAAACCGCGCCCAGCCACGGAAAGCCCTCGCAGAAGGCGCGCACCGGGTTCAGCACATTGAGGATCAGCGCCACGCGGAACGCCTCGATCGTGTCGAAGAAGTTGATCGTGATCCAGTTCACCGCCGCCTTCCACAAAGGTGCGGTGGTGAAGGTGATCGCCTTCGGCACCGCGGCGAAGGCCGGCACGAACAGGCTGAGCAGCGTGGTGACGGCGAGGATGGCGACGGCCAGCGTCAGGTTGGGATAGCGCCGCCAGAAGCTGGTGCCGGGCTGATGGCGGACATTGCCCTTGGCGTGATTGTGCGCGATCGCCTGGCTCAGCCGGTCGAGCGCAATTGCCAGTGCGACGATGGCGAGGCCTGCCTCCATCGCCTCGCCGACCTTGAGCGCGCGCAGCGCCAAAAGCACATCATAGCCGAGGCCGCCGGCGCCGATCATCGAGGCGATGATCACCATATTGAGCGCCAGCATGATAACCTGGTTGACGCCGACCATCAGCGTCGGCCGCGCCGACGGCAACAGCACCCGCCACAGCTTCTGCCGTGCCGTGCAGCCGGCCATCTCGCTGAAATCGTCGATCTCCGACGGCACCCGCGACAGGCCCAGCATCGTCGCCCGCACCATTGGCGGTGTCGCGAAGATTGCCGTCGCGATCATTGCCGAGACCGGGCTGTTGCCGAACAAAAGCAGCATCGGGATGAGATAGGCGAAGGTTGGGATCGTCTGCATCAGATCGAGGGCAGGGGAGATCAATAGCCTTTCTGCCCAGGGCTTGCGCCATGCCCAGATGCCGGCGAACAGCCCGGTGACAATGCAAAACGGCACAGCGATCGAGATCAGGCCCAGCGTCAGCATGGCGCTGGTCCACTGCCCGAACAGCGCGATGTAGAGAAAACACCCGCCGACCAGCGCACCCAGCTTCCAGCCGCCGGCGGCGCGGCCGGCAAGGTAGGCGGCAGCGCAGACGCCGACCCAGGACAGGCGCGGCAAGACGATCATATCCGCGCCATGGCCGATCTTGAAATTTTTGGCGAGAAGATTGAGCGCGAAATCGAGCGGCACGCCGAGCACGGCGGTGATCGAGCGCGTCAGCCAGGAGAAATTCGACTTCACCCAGTTCATCAGCGCGCTGACCCAGTCGGCGACGGGAATGACGGCATTGGCTGGGTAATTGACCGTCCAGGGCAGGCTTTCCTGCAGCAGGAAGACAACAAGCACGGCGGCGAGCGCGCAGGCCCAGATCACCAGCCAGGTCTGACCCTGCCGCGGCCTCGCTGCGCTCGCGCTTGCCGTGACCGTCATGCGCCGGCTCCGGGACGTTCGATGCCAGCGAGAAGATCGATCACCGCCTGCGGCGTTACCTCGCCGATCGGCTTGCCGGTGCCGTTGACCACCGCGAAGGGCTTGCCGGCAGAGACGATATCTGCCGAGAAACTGGCGATCTTGGCATCCGGCGCGACCGTGCCGCCATGTTCAGCGGCGTCGCAGGCGCGCATCAGGCTCTTGGCCGAGATCACCTTGGCGCGGTCGACGTCGCGCGTGAATTCGGCGACATAATCGGTCGCCGGGTTGACCACCAGCTCTTCCGGCGTGCCGATCTGGATGACCTCGCCGTCCTTCATGATGGCGATCCGGTCGGCCAGCCGGATGGCCTCGTCGAAATCATGGGTGATGAAGACGATGATCTTGTGCAGCATGGTCTGCAGCCGCATCAGCTCGTCCTGCATCTCACGGCGGATCAGCGGATCGAGCGCCGAGAATGGCTCGTCGAGGAACCAGATTTCCGGCTTGGTGGCGAGGCTGCGGGCGATGCCGACACGCTGCTGCTGGCCGCCGGAAAGCTCGCGTGGATAGAAATGCTCGCGGCCGCGCAGGCCGACCAACTCGATGACCTCGCGAGCCCGCTTTTCGCGCGTCGGCCGGTCCTGCCCCTGGATGCCCAAGGGAAAGGCGATGTTCTCCAGTACGTTGAGATGCGGCAGCAGGGCAAAATTCTGGAACACCATGCCCATGCGGTGGCGTCGCAGCTCGATCAGCGCGGCATCGGAAATCTTGAGCAGGTCCTTGCCTTCAAACTCGACCTTGCCGTGGGTCGGCTCGATCAGCCGCGACATGCAGCGCACCAGCGTCGACTTGCCGGATCCCGAAAGTCCCATGATGATGAAGATCTCGCCTTGCCGGATTTCGAGATCGACGGCGCGCACCGCGCCAACCAGTCCGGCAGCGGCGATGTCCGCCAGGCTGGCCTTGCCGTCGCGCCGGCGGATGAAATTGGCCGCGTCCGCCCCGAACAGCTTCCAGACATTGCGGCAGGCAAGCTTTATCGGGCGGGCATCGTTGCCCGCTTTCGCCGCGCCTTCAATCGTATCGGTCATGCAATCGTCCTTCTGGAATAGGGATCGAGACCCGGCCACGAATGGCCGGGCCGTCGGATTTCCAGTCAGACGGTCACTCGGCCCAAGCTTTCCAGTCGCCTTCGTGGGCGGCGATCCAGGCGGCGGCGACGTCTTCCGGCGTCTTGCCTTCGAGATCGATCTCGCCGCTCATCTTGTTGAGCTCGTCGGTATCGACCGTGTAGTTTTTCGCGACCTTGTAGGCGACCGGCCATTTGTCCTTCATGCCGGCCCAGGAATATTTCCAGATCTCGCCATGCGGCTTGCCACAGTCGTATTTCGCATCGGGGTTCACGCCCCATTTCGGGTCGGTGTAGCACTCTACAGTATGGTCGGGGAATTCGATCCATTCGCCCTTGTATTTGGCCGGTGCCCAATGCGGCGAATAGATCCACAGCATGATCGGCGCCTTGCGCTGATAGGCCGAGTCCAGTTCGGCGAACATCGCTGCATCGGTGCCAGCATGGATGACGGTGAAGGGCAGTTTCAGCGCCTCGACGCGCTCGTCGTCAAAACCTTCCCATGTCACAGGGCCGCCGAGATAGCGCCCCTTCGGTGTTGTTTCCGCCGTCGAAAAGGCCTCGGCGCATTTCGGGTCCTTCAATGCCTCCCAGTTCGGCAGGCCCGGGCATTTCTCTTTCATATATTCGGGAAACCACCATTCCTCCTTGGCCTTGGGCCCGAGCTTGCCGAGGCGTTCGGTCTGGCCGGTTGCATCCGAGGCCTTCATCGCTTCGCCGGCCGTCGTGTCCCAGAACTCCATGCCGACATCGATGTCGCCATTGGTCAGGCCGGTGGTCAGGCTGGAGAGATAGTCGGCGGTCGGGTACTCGACGGTATAGCCGAGCTTTTCGAGGATGCCGCCGAGGATCTTGGCGTTCAGATTGACGCTGGTCCAGTCGAACAGCGCGATCTTGATCGGGTCGTTGGATTCCGGCGCCGCTGCTTGTGCCGGTAGTGTCAGCGCGCTTGCTGCGGCAAGCGCCAAGGCTCCCATTGATAGTTTCGAAATCATGCTCCGAAGTAACATGCTTGTTCTCCTGTCAAGCTCTGGTGGAAGTTATCGTTAGTTCCCTTCTTGCGTCTTTTTTGATTGTGTTGGAAAAGCTGGTCGTTGCGCAAGGCCGTCGGCGCCACAATGCTGCCGAAGCGGATGCCGGCGCAAAACGGGGTGGTGCCCAAATTGGTGAAGATGTGCGCGGGACCGGCCGCGTCATGACTGCCGATGGTTTGCTGCGGAAGCAGTCATCCGCGGATCGATCGCCGGTCTTGAGGTGCAAACCATCAAAGTCCCATGATCTCGGCTGTTGGCTCGGCAACTCGCCCAGAGCCGCTTTCATGGGATGAAATTATATATACCAACGTTCACGTCGCGCAACGAATAACGCTGCGCCAATTTCACGGCCGTCTTTTTACATGGACCGTAGATCGGCTCGAAAAAAAGCCAAGGTTGCCAGTCATCGGGTACCAGCCGCGACGACAGGACATCGACACAATGCAGCAGACCAAAGCGCCTTACTTCAGCGCCAACCGCGGTATTGCCGTCGGCTTCTGACCCTTTCAACACCAGATCATCTCCGAGGCTTTCATGACCTCTTCCTTAAACAGACTGCGCATTGCCGTGCTCTTTGGCGGACGTTCCGCCGAACATGACGTTTCGGTGCTTTCCGCAACCAATGTCATGCGTGCGCTGCTGCCTGCCAAATACGATGCCGTCCCAATCTTCGTCACGCGCGAGGGACGGTGGCGGCTGAGCAGCTTTCAGGATGGTAAGCTCGCGAAACCTGCAGGCGGCACGGAAGTTTGCCTGCTTCCGGGTGGGCGCGGACGGATGATGGCGATCCCGGCCCGGCACGCCCTATGATCTGCCAACGATCGACATCCTGTTTCCCATCCTGCACGGCCCCCATGGCGAAGACGGCTCGGTACAGGGGGTGGCCGAGGTGGCTCTGGTGCCGCTTGCCGGCTGCGGGATCCTGGGTTCAGCAACCGCGCTGGACAAGGATGTCACCAAGCGGCTCCTGAAAGCGGCGGGTCTGCCAATCGCGCGCTCAGTGACGGTCCATGAAGGTGCGGCGCCCGCCCTCGCCACACTCGAAGGCGAACTCGGCCTGCCGTTCTTCATCAAACCGGCGCGTCAGGGATCGTCTGTCGGGGTCAGAAAGGTCAATGCCAGCCAGGAATTCGATGGGGCGCTTGCTGAAGCCTTCCAGCACGATTGCAAGCTGTTGGCCGAGGAATTCGTTCATGGGCGCGAGATCGAATGTAGCGTGTTGGAGGACCCGGCAGGCGACCTGTTCGTCTCGCGGCCAGGCGAGATCGTGCCGGCGGAAAGCCACGGTTTCTACAGCTACGATGCCAAATACATCGACGAGAACGGCGCGGCGCTAAAAGTGCCGGCCGAACTGCCGCCCGAGGTCGAGGCAAGCATGCGGGATGTGGCTGCAAGGGCTTTCAGAGCCGTCGGCTGTGACGGGATGGCGCGCATCGACTTTTTCCTGACACCGGACATGCAGTTCTTGGTCAATGAAATCAACACCATCCCCGGCTTCACCGATATCAGCATGTACTCCAAGGCAATGGCGGCAAGCGGCGTCAGCTATTCCGAAATCATCGACCGGCTCGTGGAACATGGATTGGCGCGGGCCGGCCGAGCAGCCTGAATGCAGCGAAGCGGCTTTCAGATCCCGGCGGATGGAACGTTGGCCTGTGTCGTATCTTACGACATGATCAGGCCGCCATCGACATTGATGGTCTGCCCGGTGATATAGGCCGCATCGTCGCTGGCGAGAAAGCTGACCAGGCCGGAGACGTCCTCGCCGCTGCCGGCGCGGCCCATCGGGATGTTCTCCACCCATTCGGCCATCAGCTCGCCGGGCTTATAGTCGCCCATCAACTTGCCCCATGCGGCATCGTTATAGGCCCACATATCGGTGTCGATGATGCCGGGGCAGATCGCGTTGACGGTGATCTTCTCCTTCGCCACTTCCTTGGCGAGGCTCTGGGTGATGCCGACGACGCCGAATTTCGAGGCCGCATAATGCGGCGTGTAGATAAAGCCCTGCCGCGCCTGGCCGGATGCGGTGTTGATCAGCCGGCCGCCATCGCCATGCTTGCGGATGCGCGCGATCGCCTCCTGGCAGCACAGGAACACGCCCTTGGTGTTGACCGCCATCACCTTGTCCCATTCTGCCTCGGTCATCGCCTCGATCCTGGCGATGGTGATGACACCGGCATTCTGCACTGAGATGTCGACGCGGCCGAATTGTTGCTCGGCCAGATCGTAAAGCGCGACGACCTCTTCCTTTTTGGTCACGTCCATGCGCATCCACGCAACCTTGGCGCCCGCAGTCTTCAGATCGGCGGCAACCTCTTCAACGCGCGCGTCGATGGCGCTGACGACGACCGCAGCACCTTCCACGGCGAAGCGCCTGGCCATTGCCGCGCCAATGCCGCCGCTCGCGCCGGTGATGACCGCCGTTTTTCCCTGGAATCGCTTCTGCATTTTTTCTCCTACCAGCAGACGAAGCCGCCATCGACGATCAGGTCGATGCCGGTGACGAAACTCGCGGCGCGGCTGGCCAGGAACACGGTCGGGCCGACCATCTCTTCCGGCGCCGCCATGCGGCCCATCGGCGTGTCGCGCTCGAAGATCCTGACCTGGTCGGCGACCTCCGGTCGCTTGTTCATCGGGGTCAGCGTATAGCCGGGGCTGACGACGTTGACGCGTAGACCGCGATCGGCCCATTCCATGGCGAGGCTCTTCGACATGTGGATGACCGCGGCCTTCGACGAGTTGTAATGCGCCTGGGTCAGGCCGCGATTGACGATCGAGCCCGACATCGAGGCGATGTTGATGATCGAGCCCTTGCGCCGCGTCAGCATGGCACGGGCCTCGGCCTGGCAGGACAGGAACACGCCGCTGACATTGACGTCGTAGAGCTTCTGCCATTTCTCCAGCGACAGCGTCTCGGCCGGCTCGGCAGCGGCAACGCCGGCATTGTTGACCGCGACGGTCAGCGCGCCGAGCTCAGCCTCCGTACGCTCGATCGCAGCCGCCAAATCGGCCTCTGAAGTCACCGTGCCAGTCAGCACCAGTGCCTTGCGGCCGAGTGCTGTGATCTGGTGTGCGGTCTCCTCCAGCCCGCCTTTGGAGGCGTGACCGAAACAGGCTATGTCGGCGCCGGCTTCGGCCAGACCGATGGCGATTGCTTGCCCGATGCCGCTGCCGGCGCCTGTCACAAGTGCTACGTCACCATGAAGTTCGAATAGTTTCATCGTCGGTCCCTCTGCTCCAACCGCCGTCCTCCGGAAATAAAGGGGCGCCAACTCTGTTGCTGGCGCCCCGCGCGGTCTGGTGCCCGGGAGGATACCACCTGCTGCGCTTTGTTTCGATTCTCCGGTTTCGCTCCGCTAAGCTGTCCTGGTGGTATCGGCCTGGCATAAGAGTCCGGCTTGGAATTCCCTTTTGGCGAAAGGTGCATGCGAGGCTGGCGCATGCGCACGGGAATATCCTTCATTGCGCGAATTACCCAGACAGCTCGTCAGACGGTCGGCTATTAAGGCTTGACACTGGCGGCTTTCATCAGTCGCGCCGCGCCTTCACTCTCGCTCTCCACGAAGCGCACGAACTTGGGCTGCGTCATGCTCATTGGCTCGCCCCCGTGGTTAGCGATCCATTCGCGCAGATGCGGCCCGGCGAGCACGCGCCCGATGTCATTCGCAAGCTGGTCAACCACGCCGGTCGGAGAGCCAGCCGGCACCCATATTCCATACCAGATCGGGAAGTCGAATCCCGCGATGCCCGCCTCCGCGATTGTCGGTACCTCCGGGAGCAAGGTTGAGCGCCGCGCGGTACTCACGCCCAGCGCAACGAGTGTGCCGTCGAGAATGTGCGGTAGGGCAAGAGAGATTGGCACCAAATAGTAAGTGAAGCGCGCCGCTATCGCGCTGGCGATCGTATCGGCGTTCGAATCGTTCGGCGAGGGAGGCACATGCAGCGCCTTGATTCCCGCCGCTTGATTGAATTTCTCGACTCCAACATGTGTGCCGGTGCCTATACCGGTGGATCCAAACTTGAGCTCACCTGGCTTCGCCTTCGCCGCCGCAATGAGCCCGCCGACGGTGGTGACACCAGTCGCCTTACCTGCGACGAGCACGTACGCTTGCCTCGTGAGCGGAATGATCGGAATGAAATCCTTCAACGGGTCATACGGGAGGTCCTTCAAGAGCGCCGCGCCGTATGCCTGAGCGTTGGTGTTTATCAGCAGCGTGTAGCCGTCAGCCGGTGACTTCGCGACCTGGGCAGGGCCCGCAGTGGCTCCCGCACCTGGGATGTTCTCCACTGTCACCGGTTGGCCCCACAGCTCAGAAAGCTTCGGGGCCAGGGCACGGGCTAACAGATCGGGCCCGCCGCCCGCCCCGAACGGGTCAATTATGCGTACCGGCTTGGCCGGATAGTCTCGTGCGGACGCGGCCAGGTTTGTTGCGATTTCCATCGTGTCCTCATGCGCCGTTAGACGTGGGCACCACGCGTTAGATTCCATCCACTAGCTCGTGGCGAGTTCCATGACGGCGACATTGCTCGCATCACTGCGGTCGAGAATGCCGCGCTGACGGCCGCGGCTCAGCACGAGCACGCGATGCGACAGGCCGAGCACTTCCTCGAGGTCGGAACTCACCACCACCACCGCCATGCCGGAACGGGCAAGGTCGGCGATGACATCGTAGATCGCGGCGCGGGCACCAACGTCGATGCCGCGCGTCGGCTCGTCCAGGATAAACACCTTGGGCGGGCGCGACACCCATTTGGCAATGATCACCTTCTGCTGGTTGCCGCCTGAAAGCTTGCTGACCGCCTGGTTCGGCCGGCCTTTGACGCCGAGCCGGCGAATACCGGCCTCGGCGAATTTCTGCACCGCCTTCGGGAACACCCAGCCATTCGGCGCGACATGGTCGAAATTGCCGATCGCCAGATTCTCGCCGATCGTCTGGTCGAGCACCACGCCTTGCGCCTTGCGGTCTTCCGGCACCAGCACGACGCCGGCCTTGATCGCCGCCGCCGGCCCATTGAGATGCACCGGCTTGCCGGCGACGCGCACCGAGCCGGATGAGATCGGGTCGGCGCCGGCGATCGCCCTCACCAGCTCCGTGCGGCCGGCGCCGATCAGCCCGGCAATGCCGAGGATTTCGCCGGCCCGCACTGAAAAGCTGACATTTTGAAAGCTGCGTTCCGGCGAGGACAGGTTCTCGACCTCGAGCAGCGTGTCATTGCGGGGCGCCGACAAAGTCGGGAACATCCGCTCGACGCTGCGGCCGACCATCTGCTCGACGACAGTGCGCACCGGAATATCGGCGCGCTCGTGCCGCGCGACGATGCGCCCGTCGCGCATCACCACCACACGGTCGGCGATTTGGGCGATTTCGTCCAGCCGGTGGCTGATATAGATGAAGGACATGCCTTCCGCCTTGAGCTTGCGGATTTGCTGGAACAGGAGCTCCGTTTCCTCGCCGCCAAGGGCGGCCGTCGGTTCATCGAAGATCAGCAGCTCGGCATTGAGCGTCAGCGCCTTGGCAATCTCGACCTGCTGCTGGGCGGCGATACGCAGCGTGCGCACCTTGCGCTCGGGCGAGACATCGAGCCCGAGGCGCTTCAACTGGGCTGATGCCCGTGCATTCATTGCCGCGCGGTCGATGCGGCCGCCGCGCATCGGCAGGCGCCCGACATAGACGTTTTCGGCGACCGACAGATCCGGCAGCAGCTTCAGCTCCTGGTGGATCATGCCGATGCCGGCGTCGATCGCCGCGGCAGGATTGGCGGGGGAATAAGCGTTCCCCCGCCAGGTGATGGTGCCGGCATCGGGCTTGGTCGACCCGGCGATGATGTTCGAGACGGTGGACTTGCCGGCGCCGTTTTCGCCAAGCAGCGCCACGACCTCGCCCGGCCGCACCTCGAAGCTCGCATCGGCCAGGACCTGCACCGGTCCGTAGCTTTTGCAGAGGCCGCTGACGACGAGACCCAGATTGGGGCTGTGCGTGTGGCGAGGTTCGGTGGACATTGTTGCGCTCGTCGACTGCCGGACTGGTCTAAATCAGGGATGCTTGGCGATGAACTGCTCGACATTGTCCTTGGTGGTCAGCGTCGCATCCTGCAGCTGTTCTGCGGGAATGGTCTCGCCGGCCACCAGCTTGATTGCCGCATCGACGGCAAGCCGGCCCATGCCCTGGGTCTGCTGCGTCGCCGTCACGTCGAAGACGCCGTCCTTCAGCGCCTTGAGCGCCGCCACGTCGCCGTCGAAGCCGGCAACCCAGACCTTGTGGCCGGGATTGGCGACCTTGACCGCCTGCGCCGCACCGAGCGCCAGCGCATCGGCCTGGCCGATGACGATCGACACGTCGGGATGCGACTGCAACAGATCCTGCGTCAGCTTGAAACCTTCGTCCTGGTGCCAGCCTTCGCTCCACAATTCGCCGACGACCTTGATGTCGGGATAGCCCTTCAGCGCTTCGCCGCAGCCCTTCGAGCGATCGACCTCGGGCGTCGTACCCTTCTGGCCGTGGATGATGATCAGCTCGCCCTTGCCGCCGGCCTGCTTGGCGATGTAGTCGCAAACCGCTTTCGCCGATGCCACGCTATTGGTGGCGATGAAGGTGTCGCCGGGCGCGCCGTCGGCGTTGCGGTCGACATTAATGACTGGGATGCTGGCAGCCTTGGCCGTCTTGGTCGGCACGGTGGCGGCGGTGGCGCCGGCCGGAATGTAGATCAGCGCATCGATATTCTGCGTGATCAGATCCTGCACCTGGCTGACCTGGGTCGCCGAATCGCCCTTGGCGTCGACGGTGACGACCTCGATGCCCTTTTCCTTGCCGTAGGCTTCGACGGACTGCTTGATCTGGTTGAAGAAGTCGGCCTGCAGATTGGCGACGGCGAGGCCGAGCTTCTTGGCTTCCTTGGCCGAGGCCATGTCGGACAGGCTAAGCAGCGGGATGATGGCCGCGGCGGCAAGCAGCAATGAACGTTTAGTCAGCATGTTATTCCTCCGTTGATGTTCAATCTGTCCTGCCCGCGCATCGCGGCGCCCCGTGGCCGAACAACTCCCAGTTTCGGATCACCGATCCGTTTTCGCCCGAATATCCGGGTGAATCTCATTGAGCCCAATTCTTCATTGTGCCCCATTTTTCATTGTGCTCTGCGCCGCCAGGTGTCGGTGGCCACCGCCAGCGCGATCACCACGCCGATAACCACTTGCTGGATGAAGGGCGAGACACCGAGCAGGTTCAGCCCGTTGCGCAGCACGCCGATGATGAGGACGCCGATGGCGGTGCCGCCGATCGAACCGACGCCGCCCGACAGGCTGGCGCCGCCGATAACCACCGCCGCGATGGTGTCGAGCTCGTAGCCAAGGCCGGAGCTCGGCTGGACGGAATCGAGCCGGGCGGCAAGCACGATGCCGGCGAGACCGGCCAGCACGGCGCAGATCGTATAGACCCAGTTTGTCAGCGACTTGACCGGTATGCCGGACAGCCGGGCGACTTCGGCGCTGCCGCCGATTGCGTAGAGGCTGCGGCCGGTGGCACGATAATTCAGGAAGATCGCGAAAATGACGGCAAGCACGATCATCAGCCCGACGGTGACCGACAGGAAGCCGAAATGGCGGATGATCGACAGGCTGGTGAACCAGTCGGGAAAGCCGACGATCTGCGAGCCGTCGGTGATCATATTGGCGAGACCGCGCGCCACCGACATCATGGCCAGCGTGGCGATGAAGGGCGGCAGCTTGGTGACCGTCACCAGCAGGCCCGAAACCAGCCCGCAAAGGCCGGCGACGACGAGGGCTGCGGCGATGCCGGCCGGCAGGCCGAGATTGAGATAGTCCGGATGGGCGACGAAGCCCATCACCATGGAAGCCAGCGCCAGCACCGAGCCAACGGACAGGTCGATGCCGCCGATCAGGATGACCAGCGTCATGCCGATCGCCATGATGCCGAGTACGGTAACCTGGTCGAGCACGTTGAGGATGTTGCGGATGGTCAGGAACGTATCGGTGGTCAGCGAGAGCGCCAGGCACAGCAGGACCAGCCCGATCAGCGGGCCCATGGTTCCGGCAAAGACAGCCGAAAACTTTGCGCCCGTCGTGGCCTGCGTACCAGAGCGTGCTTTCAACTCGCTTGCGTCGTTGCTCACAGCCACTTCGTCTCCTCCACAGCAATCCGGCGCTGCATCACCGGGCCACTTTGTTCACCAGGCCCCTCCATGTGAACAATTTATCTTTAACATGCAATTTTGTTCAGCTAAACTGTTCGTCGGAAAATTGTCAAGACCCTGCCGTTTCATTCGACGACGGTTTGCGCTGTCCGCCGGTTTGCCTTACGCAAGGTCTCGGAAATCTTGGGCATTTCGAAGCCGCCGGATTGGAATATCATGAGCAGAGCCGGCGGCTGCGGCAAGGCAAACAGATGACGATCGTAGAGAACGAAAGAGCCTCGCGCTTTCCCGACGCCGAACTCAAGGCCCGCGCCGCCTGGCACTATTATGTCGAGGGTCTTACACAGGAGCGGATTTCCGAAATTCTCGGCGTCGGCCGCATCAAGGTACATCGCATTCTCTCCGCCGCCCGCGAAGAGGGTGTCGTCCAGTTTCGCATCCGCGACAGCGTCGTCGAATGCGTGGTTTTGGAGGAAAGCCTCAAGCAGAGGTTCGGGCTCAGCCAGGCTGTTGTGGTGCCGTCGGCTGCCGACCGAAGCAACGCACCGCTGATGATCGGCCACGCCGCCGCCGCCTATCTGGCCGACCATGTGAATGCCGGCGATGTCATTGCGCTGGGCTGGGGGCGGACGCTGAAATTCGCCATCAATGAGTTGCCAAGGCGGCCTATCGCCAGGACCACGGTGGTTTCGATGCTTGGCGGCCTGACCCATGCACAGCCGCTCAACCCGACAGAAAGCGCCTGGGATTTCGCCGAGAAGATCGGTGCGGAGTGCTTCCTGCTGCCGGTGCCGGTCTATGCCGACCGGCCGGAACAGCGCGACGCGTTCATGAGCCAGCGCAGCGTTCAGGACGTTGTCTTCCGTGCACGCCGGGCAAACATTGCCGTGCTCAGCGTCGGCTCGTTTTCCAACGACAGCCCGATCGCCAATTACGGCTTCATCAAGCCAAGCGAACTCGAGGAACTGCAGGCGGCCGGCGCCGTCGGCGATATTCTGTGTCATTTCATCGACGCCGAGGGCCGCCCGGTCGACCACGAGGTGAACCGCCGCGTCTGTGCCTATCCGCTGCAGGATCTGTCGGATATCCCGAGCATCATCCTGGTGTCGGGAGGGCAGGAAAAGATTGCCATCATGCGGGCAGCACTCGCCAACACCAAGGTATCGGTTCTGATCACCGACGAGGATGCGGCAAAGGGGCTGCTCAACCGCTAGTCGCGTTGAGAGCACTCAGCCGCACGTGGATATCGCGCGTCGCTTGATAGAGATCGCGGTAGATTGCCTTGCGGCCGCGATAGCCGGCAACAAGTCCATCGACCGGGTCGACATGCATGGTGGGAGCGGCAGCCATTGCCTTTGCGGCGGCTTCCGGCGAGGCAAACCAGCCGACCGCGGCGGCCGCCAGCATGGCGGCGCCGAGTGCGGCGGCTTCGTTGACCGGCGAAACCGAGATCGGCCGCTCGAGCACGCTTGCCATGATCTGCATGAGGAGTACGCAATTGGTGCCGCCGCCGGCGGCAATCATCGCCGCCTGTCCGCCGGCTTGGGCTTCCATGGCCTCGGTGGCAACGGCCTGCTCGAAGGCGATGCCTTCCAGGACAGCGCGGAAAAGATGCTCCGGCCGGTGGTCGAGCGACAGGCCGACAATGGCGCCACGCGCGGCACCATCCCAATAGGGGCTCATGACGCCGGCCCAATAGGGCAGGACGAGCAGGCCCTCGCTGCCAGCGGCAACCTCCAGCGCCGCTTTCTCCAGTGCTGCCGCCGACGGCGAACCGGTCGTGCGGACAATCCAGTCGACCAGTTGCATGCCCGAACGCAGCACTGTCTCCAACATGAAACCGGAACCGGTCGGCGAGACCAGCGTGCGAAAGGCGTCCGAGGTTTTCACCTTGCCGGAATAGCAGCCGCTGACCACGCCGGAGCCGAGCGAGAGATAGCTCTTGCCTTCGCCGTAGACGCCCATGCCGAGGCCCATCGCCTGGCCGTCCCCAGCGCCGGCAACGACCGGCGTGCCGGCCCTCAGGCCGGTCAGTTGCGCCGCGGTTGCGGAAAGCCCGCCGCAAATTGCGCCCGGCGCGACCAGGTCGGGCAATTGCTCCATCTGCAGTCCGGCGGCCGCAACGAGGCGGGGATGCCAGGTACCTCTCTCGACGTCGAGGAGCCCGAGCGGATCCGCACTTGCGGTGCTGGTGACCAATCGCCCGGTCAGCCGCTGGACGAAGAAACCGTGCACGTCGACCAGTGCCGCTGCCTGGTGAAGCATCTGAGGCTGGTGTTCGGCAAGCCAGGCGATGGCGTAGAGCGCCGGCGTCGGGTCCGGCGGCTTGCCGCTCCAGTCGCGGATCGCCTCGCGGCCGAGTTCGGCCGAAAGCCTGATAACCTGCGGCCGGGCGCGTTCGTCCAGCCACAGGATCGCCGGAATAAGTGGTTTGCCGGCGCTGTCGACCAGCGTGAAGGTCTCGCGCTGGTGGGCAATGGAGATCGCCGCCACGCGGAAAGCGCCGACCGCCTCAGTGACCTGCTTCAATGCGCCGAGCAGCGCCGTCCACCAATGTTCGGCGTCCTGCTCGAAATGGCTGGGCTTCGGATTTGAAAGCGGATAAGTCTCGCGTGCCTGGAACAGCTCCTCGCCGTCGCGGGTGAAGGCAATCGCCTTCACGGCCGTGGTCGAGGCGTCGATCCCGATTACGATATCGTCCATCAGGCGGAGATCCGGCGGGGTCAAGCCGCGTTGGTAGCGAACCGTCCGTCCGACTGATCGAGACGACGGCGGATCTGGGTTATCACCATCGAATCGTCGGGTACACAATTTTCATAGGTCAGGAAATCGCCGATCTTGAGCGGCTTGACCACCTTGGCCCGTTCGGCAAGGCCGAGCGGCAGCGCGCCCCGGGCGCGTGCATCTTCCCATGTCATGGCGAACCCGCGATAGTCGTTCTCGCCGATCATGCCGAGCGACTGGCCGACGCCAAGATCGCTCTTGGCAACCGCCACCGCCTCGGCGACCGGACGGTCGAGCGGCTCCATGTCGGCCCGTTTGTAGACGACGGCGCGCGCCGCCGACAGCGGCACTTCCAGGCTGGTCAGATGATAGGGCCGGAAGATCGTGAAATAGGGGCCTTTGCCGACCTTGAGGTCGATCATGCGCTCCAGCACGCGCGGATGCTGGGTCTCGATGATGCAGAACACGCCGGGCGCCACGCCCTTGCCGATCGAATAATCGACCACGCCCTTGCGATGCAGCACGCCGCCATCCTCGCGCGGGCAGAGCACGCTGGCGAGCTCCTCCAGCGTTGCGGTTGGGCCGTGCATGCCCGGCACGTCGGGCACCAGGCCGGTGGCATTGGCGATCGCCACCATTTCGATGGCCGTCTTCGAGCCGTCGACGAATTCGACCAGCATGCGCGTATTCATGTTGCGCTCGGCCGCTTCTTTCTCGTAATCGGCCGGCATGGCGTCGATCTTCAGCGGATTGTTCTTGCCCTTGCCGGCGGCGATGATGTTGAAGCCGAGGCTTTTGGCAAAGCCGATGATCTCCAGCGTGCAGGCCGGCTCGTCGCCGGCGGCACCGGTATAGACGACGCCGGCCTTGCGTGCCTCGTCCTTGAGGAAGCGGCCGATCGTGATGTCGGCCTCGACATTGAGCATGACGATGTGCTTGCCGTTCTTCATCACTTCCAGCGCGAACAGCGTGCCGATATTGGGATTGCCCGTCGCGTCGATGATGACGTCGATCCGGCCAGCCGCCGCCAGCGCGTGCAAATCTTCGGTCACCGCAATCTTGCCGGCCTCGATGGCGCGGTCGATCGCCGCCGCATTGCCGGCCTGGACGATGTCGGAACGGTCGTGGCCAGCGAGCAGCGCCGCGTCGATCGCTGCCTGCGGCCTGACCTCGGAAATAGCGCCGATCCGCATGCCCGGCATCAGTGCCACCTGGACGACGATGTCGGTGCCCATCTGACCGGCGCCGGCAAGCCCGATGGTGATCGGCCCCTGCTGTTCAGCGCGCTGCAGAAGTTCCGCTGCAAATTGCGGATGGGACATGTCGCTTCCTCCAGTTCTTGACGCGCCGCAGCGTCCAAATCAACGTTTTGAACATTCCTATTTCCAAATGAAAAATATTTCAACCTGCAATTGGGACATTCCCGTCTGGAATGGCCGATCGCTTGGGGTCAGCTGCCGGTCAGGGCACGACCTCTGCAGGTAGCCGGACGGCGCCGACCGATGCGGGTTGCTCGACGTTGCCTTGAGGTGGCGCGGTCTCTACCTCAGCTGCCGATCTCGAAGAAGGGCGCGCCGAGCAGGTCGGGAACGACATCGATGCCAAGTCCCGGCCCGTCCGGAATGCCCATGCGGCTGCCCCAGACCGGCGGCATATTGGATGCGGTGCGCACCGTCACCCATTCGTGGAAGGCGATGGCGTGCAGCCGGCGCTCCTCGGGCGTCGACAGCGACAGATGCGCCATGGCCGATGTGTCGATCTCGGCGCCGCCAGTGTCCTCGACGGTGATCATGAAGCCGAGATCGACGGCGAGGTCGCGGATTTGGCGCGTTTTGGTCACTCCTCCGAGCCGCGAGATCTTCAGCGTCAGCCCGTCGGCAGCGCCCTTGCGGTGGATGTCGAGCATGTCGTCCAGCGAGGCGACGGATTCGTCGAGCACCATCGGTTTGTCAAGCGAGCGGCGCACCGACATGCATTCGTCGATCGTCGTGCAGGGCTGTTCGAACGTGTAGTCGATGGTGCGCGTCGCATCCACGAACTGGCGTGCCTGGTAAGGCGTCCAGCCGGCATTGGCGTCGCAGAAGATGACGGTGCCCTTCGGCACCGCGGCGGCGACGGCTGTGACGCGTTCGATGTCGTCATGGACGTTGCCGCCGACCTTGACCTGCAGTCGATGAAAGCCGTCTTTGACGATGCGCTTGGCAAGTGCAGCCATCGCGTCGACCGTGCCATGGGTGACGACCTTGTAGAGTTCGGCCGTCTCGCTCTCGCGTCCGCCAAGCAACGTAACCAGCGGCACGTCGGCGGCGCGCGCCGCGAGATCCGAGCATGCCATGTCGAGCGCCGACTTGACGTAGGGATGGCCCTTGAACACCGTATCCATGAGCCTGTTGATCCCGGCAAGCCCGCGTGGGTCATGGCCCATGAGATGCGGCGCGATCTCGACGACGCCGGCGCGCGTGCCGGCGGCGAACGCCGGCGAGTAAAAATTGCCGAGCGGCGCCATCTCGCCCCAGCCGGTGAGCCCGCTATCTGCGGTGACGGCGACGATCACAGCGTCGAACGCATCGGCGACGCGCCCCTTCGACATCCGGTAAGGTCCGTCCACAAAGGGCTGCACGACATGGTAGGCTTTGATGGTTTTGATCTGCACGTCTTCTGTCCGTTGTCTGTGTTCCGGGATGACCGCCAAACTTGTCGGGCTCAGCCGCCTTTGGGCCGATTGCGCGTTAGGCCGGCACGATCCGCGCCGGCGCCCTTTGAGCCACGCTCTTCCAACTCGCGCGCATAGGCGAGCAGTTCCTCGAAATCCAAATCGATATGCTCCTTGGCGTGGCGCTGTGCAGCGCGCATGTCGCTGCCCTTGAGCAACTGCACATAGCTTTCGTGAGCGTCTTCGGCAGGCACCGGCTCGTTGCGCGCCCTCTGGTGCAGCGCAAAATACATCTGCAGCCGGCTGGCCAGCCGCTGCCAGGTTTCCAGCAACACCGAATTGTCGGCCCATTCGTGGATCAGGCCATGCAGTTGCAGCGCCGTTTCGATCTGTCGCGTCGTGTCCAGCTCGCGCGTCGCCTGCTTCACCGCCGCATGCCGCCGGTCTATCTCGTCGAAGAAGCGCTGGTCGCGAAGCGGCCAGGTCCGCTCGATGGCGAATTCGTCCAGCACCTTGTTGAGCGAATAGGCATCGTCGATGTCCTTGGCGGTCACCTCGATGACGAAGGTTCCGGCGTAGGGGATGCTGGTCAGGATGCCTTCCTGCACCAGTTCGCGCATCGCCTCGCGCAGCGGCGCACGGCTCACCCGCATCTGCTCGGAAATCCTAAGTTCGTTGAGCTTCTGCCCCGGTTCCAGCTGGCCGGTCAGGATCGCGCGCCGGAGCAGCGCCACGATCTCGGCCCGGCGTGTCGTATCCGCGATCGGACTGAAATCCAGCGTTGCCATCCGGCTGCTCCAGGAGACCAAAAGCAACACAGCAGATTGTCGACAATCTAACAAGAGGTAATTGCGGGTACAGGTTCTCCGCTGGCCAGCTGCTTGCGGCAGACGGGTACGTCACGGCGCGCTCTACTTGCGCCTTCATGGCTCCTGCCAAGGTCGAGTGTGCCGATGAGGCCGATCTTGCCGACCCTGCTCAGCAAAAACGGCGCCCTCGGCGTGGGAGCCGAAGGCGCCGCGGGACCGGACCTGATGGGGGTTATCAGGTGGCCGGTTTCTGGGGTAGCGGCGAGACCGGCATTCCCGGACCGATCTTCTGCAGATTGCCGGTGATCACCTGGTCGCCTTCGGCTACGCCGCTCAAGATGGCCACCTGATCGCCATTGGTCGGTCCGAGCGAAACGATGCGCTGGTCGACGGTGTTGTCCTTGCCGACGACATAGAGGTATTTGCCGAGCTGGCCTGAGCCGAGTGCCGTCTGCGGCACCATCAGCGCATCGGGCTGCTCTTTGACGTGCAGCCGGACGCGGACATACTGCCCGGGCAGCAGCGTGAATTTGCCGTTGCCGACCGTCGCCCGTGCCGTGATCGTGCCGGTCGAGCGATCGATTGTGTTGTCCATGAAGGTAAGATCGCCCTTCTGGCGCGGTTCGGTTTCACCGGGAAGCAGGACGTCGACACTGATCGGTCCCGCAGCCCGAGCTTCCTCGATCTGGGTCAGGTCCGTTTCGCTCGGATTGAAGGTGACGTAGATCGGATCGAGCTGCACCAGCGAGTTGAGCACCGTGCCGGCAACGCTGACCAGCGTTCCGACGGAAGCCTGGCTGCGTCCGATGCGTCCCGCGAATGGAGCACGGATTTCGGTATAGCTCAAATTGAGCTCGGCGGTCCGCAAGGCGGCCTGGTTCACGGCGAGCGAGGCCTGAGCCTCGCGCAAGGTGCTGGTGCGCTGGTCGAACACGTCCTTGGCGAGATAGCCGCTCTTGGCGAGCTCGCTGCCGCGCCCGAGATTGGAGCGCGCATAGTCGAGTGTTGCCGTGTCGCGCTGGATAAGCGCCTTCGCCTGCTCCAGGGCAGCCTGGAAATCCTCCGGGGCGATCTTGTAGAGAAGGTCGCCCTTTGCAACGTCGCCGCCGTCGGTGGCGACCTGCTCCTGCAGATAGCCCGGCACGCGCGCCTGCAGCGTAATGCTGCGGATCGGCTCTACCCGGGCGGCGTAGTCGAGATAGATCGGGATCGTCTTCTTGACGACGCTCACCACCGGCACCGGCATGACAAAGGCTTCCGGCTTGGGTGTCGCCGCCCCGGCCGTGCCGGCGTTGAGGCTGAGACTGCCCATGTCGAGCAAGTGAACGCTCGCTATCGAAATCGCCCCAAGGGCGACGGCCGTTCCCAGCGCGATTTTCCATTTACGCATGATCGATTCTCCAGTCCTATTCAGCCGCTTCGGCCAATGGCTCGAAGGCGGGTTCGGCGGTTGGTTGTTCAGTCGTTTCGGAGACCGGTTCGCTCTCGCTGCGGCGCTCGCGCAGCTGCTCGATCACCGCATAGAAGACCGGCACGAACACCAGCGACAGGATGGTCGCCGCGACCATGCCGCCAAAGACAGTGGTGCCGATCGACTGCCGGCTCGCGGCACCTGCACCTGTAGCGAACATCAGCGGCAGCACGCCGAGGATGAAGGCGAAGGCGGTCATCAGGATCGGCCGCAGCCGCAGCCGCGCCGCTTCCATCGCGGCGTCGACGATGCTGAGGCCTTCTTCGCGCCGGCGCCGGGCAAACTCGACGATCAGAATCGCGTTCTTGGCCGCCAGTCCGATCAGCATGACGAAGCCGATCTGCGAGTAGACGTCGATCTGCATGCCGCGCAGCCACAGCACGACGAACGCACCGAACAATGCGAGCGGCACCGCCAGCAGCACCATGAACGGCATCGCCCAGCTCTCATATTGCGCGGCAAGGATGAGGAAAACGAAGACGATGGCGAGGCCGAAGACGACGGATGCGATCGATCCCGCCTTGAGCTCCTGATAGGTGATGCCGGTCCATTCGTAGCCGAAATCTCTCGGCAACGCCGTGGCAGCGGCACGTTCCATTGCCGCCACCGCCTGGCCGGACGAAAAGCCGGGGGCGGCGCCGCCATTGATCAGGGCCGACGCATTGTTGTTGTAGTGCGGCACGGTCTCGGGGCCGACGATAGGCACAAGCTTGCCCAGCGTGCTCAGCGGCACCATGCCACCCGACGCATTGCGGACATAGAGCCGCGAAATGTCGGCCGGACCGGCTCGAGAGTCCTTGTCGGCCTGGATCGTCACCCGGAAGGTGCGGCCAAACAGGTTGAAGTCGTTCACATAAAGCGAGCCGAGATAGATCTGCAGCGTGTTGAAGACGTCCGGCAGGTTGAGCCCGAGCAGCTTTGCCTTGGCGCGATCGAGATCGTAGTTGAACTGCGGCGTCGAGGTCGAGAACGACGAGAACAATTGCTGTGGGTTGAGCTCCGGCTGCTTGCGCGCCTCGGCAATCACAGCTTGCGTCGCATCGTTGAGCGCCACGCTGCCGCGGCCGGTCAGATCCTCGACCTGGAACTCGAAGCCACCGGTGGTGCCGATGCCCGGGATCGAAGGCGGGTCGAAGCTCAGCGCAAAAGCCTCCGGAATTTGCAGCAGCTTGTTGCGCACGTCGGCGACGAGCTTCGAGGCGCTCTGGTCGGGGCCGCGTTGGTCCCATGGCTTCAGGATGGCGAATTCGACCGCCGAGTTCGACTGCGCGGCACTGGTCAGGAAGTTCAAGCCGCTGATCGAGCCGACAATGTCGACGCCGGGCGTGTTCTGCAGGATATCGCGTGCCTTTTGCGCCACTGCATCGGTGCGTTCCAGCGAGGCCCCGTCGGGGAGCTGGATAACGACGAAGAAGTAGCCCTGGTCTTCGACCGGAAGGAAGGTCGAGGGCAGGCGCTGCCAGACGAAGTAGGTCGCGACAAGTCCGGCCGCGAACAGGCCAAGCATGATCCAGCGCAGACGGATGAGAATGCGCACGCCATTCGCATACGCATGCGACAGCCGTTCGAAGCCCATGTTGAACCAGCGGAACAGCACGAACTGCGTTTCAGGCCGGTGGCGCAGGAACGCCGCGCTGAGCGCCGGAGTAAGCGTAAGCGAGACAAAGGCCGAGATGCCGAAGGAGATCGCGACCGTCAGGGCAAACTGGTTGTAGAGCCGGCCGGAAACGCCGGGGATGAAGGCAACCGGCACAAACACGGCCATCAGCACGGCGGTCGTGGCGATGATCGGTCCGGTGACCTCGGCCATCGCCGTACGCGTGGCAGCCAGCGGTTTGAGGCCGGCCTCGAGCTGGCGTTCGACATTCTCGACGACGACGATCGCGTCGTCGACGACGAGGCCGATCGCCAGCACCATGCCGAGCAGGCTGAGCATGTTCAGGGAGAAGCCGAACATGTACATGACGACTAATGTCGACACCAGCGACACCGGAATCGCGATCGTCGGGATGATCGTGGTGCGCCAGCTTTGCAGGAAGATGAACACCACCGCGACGACCAGGACCAGCGCCTCGCCGAGCGTGATCAGCACGTCATGCATAGACGCCGATACGAAACGTGTCGTATCGTAATGCATGGCATAGCTGACCCCCTTCGGGAAGCGGGCCGACAGCTCCTGCATCTTGTCCTTGACGCGCTGCTGCAGATCGAGCGCGTTGGAGCCCGGCATCTGGTAGACCGCGAGCACCACCGTCGGGTCCTTGCCGAAGAAGGCCGACGACGAATATTGCAGCGCGCCGAGCTCGATGCGCGCAACGTCGCGGAGCCGCACCAACGAGCCGTTGGCGGTATTGGCCCGCACGACGATGTCGCCGAACTCCTTGGGGTCGCTCAGCCTGCCGACGGCGTTGACCTGCATCTCGAAAGCGGTGCCGGCCGGAGCCGGCGATTGCCCGATCTTGCCGGCCGCCACCTGGACGTTCTGCTCGGCGACGGCGTTCTGCACGTCGACGGCGGTGATGCCGAGATTGGCGAGCTTGTCGGGATCGAGCCAAACGCGCATCGAATAGCGCCGCTCGCCGAAGATCTGCACGTCGCCGACGCCAGGCAGGCGCTTCAGCGGATCGACCACCTGCAGGTAGGCGAGATTGCTCAAAGTGACCGGGTTGACGGAGCCGTCCGGGGAGGTGAGGTCGACGATCAGGACGAAGTTCGGGTTCTGTTTCTTGATCGTCACGCCGCCCTGGTTGACGATGGCCGGCAACGAGGAAGCCGCCTGCGAAACGCGGTTCTGGACGTCGACGGCGGCGGTGCTCAGGGAATAGCCGACCTCGAAAGTGATGGTGATCGTCGAGGAGCCGTCATTGGAGCTCGACGACGACATATAGGTCATGCCCTGAACGCCGTTGATCTGCTGTTCGAGCGGCGTCGTCACCGTGTCGGCGACAACCTGCGCGCTGGCGCCCGGGTAGTGGGCGCTGACCACGACCTGGGGCGGCGTGATGTCGGGAAACTGCGAGACGGGCAGCAGAAAATAACAAATGCCCCCGGCGAGCACCATGATGATGGCGATCGCCGACGCAAAGATCGGACGATGAATGAAGAAGTTTACCATGAGATGCACGCCTCGCCCGATGCTCTGGCCCGGCCAAAGGCCCTGGCCACCCTGGACAGTCGCCGGCTGCGCGTTGAGCCGGAATCTTCGAGAAAGCCGAAATCTTGCAGCGGGCGACGCGGCGCGTTGCGGCGCTCGGCCTGCTCGTCCGCCAGCGCACGCAGCATCGCCTCGAAAGACCGCGGATCGACGCGGTCGGCCTTCATCAGCATGCGGATCATCGGATCCTTCACGACTTCATCGATCGTCAGATCATTGCGCTGCGACATCGAAGCGGCTCCTGGTTTTTGGCGATCCGCGGCAGGCCGCGGATCGGGTGTTCTCTTGCTCGCCGGCCGAGGCCGTAAGGTGCGGTTCGTCCCCTTGCCGATTGGGCGGGGCTGATGGCCGGCACTTGCGAGTTTGACATGATGCAATGCGGGTGTTACAGGTAAGTAACATCTCTAACGTTACAGACCGGTAACACCCTAGTCAAGAGGTGCACCGAGGGAATTTCGGGAAACGCAATCACGGAGGTTTTGATGACAGACGGTGTTGTGGAGCGTGTTCGCCCCCGGGACAGGATCCTGGAGACGGCACGGGACATGTTTCACAAGCATGGCATTCGCGGCGTCGGCATCGACGCCATCACCGAGGCCGCCGGTACCAACAAGATGACGCTCTACCGGCATTTCGAGTCCAAGGACGACCTGATCATCGAATGTCTGCGGGCGACCGCCTGCAGCGCCAACGCGATGTGGGAAAAGTTCGAGGCCGAGAATCCGGGCGACAAACTGGCGCAACTGCACGCCTGGGTCCGGATGGCGGCCGATTGCCTGATGTCGGATCGTCGCGGTTGCGACATGGCCAACGCCGCCATCGAGCTGAGCGAGACCGATCATCCGGCAAGGCAAGTGATCAAGGAACTCAAGGAAGCGCAGCGCGAGCGGCTGGTCTCGCTGTGTCGCGATGCCGGCATCGGCCAGGCCGAACTTCTCGCCGACACGCTGTCGCTTCTGCTCGAGGGCGCCCGTGTCAGCCTGCAAAGCGTCGGCGCCGAAGGCCCGAGCGCGCAGTTCGTCCGCATGGCGGAAGGCCTGATCACTTCTTTCAGGGCCAGATAGTCTCGCAAGCGGCGAAACCATTGACAGCTCGTTGGTTACGAGCCGCGCCGCCGAGCGCTCTTTCGTCCCATTCGGATGTGTTGTCACCACACTTCTCCGTCTGCCGCCGCGCCATTCCTTGCGCGGCGTATTGCTTGTTGGTTGTGAGGGCAAGATAGGGCCGGCAGCGAATTGGTGAGAGTGACAAGTGTGACAGGATTCCGCCCGGAAATGCCGTGGCGATCTCAGCGAAGGCCCATCGATTCGCGGATCGGTACTCGTCCCGGTGATAGTCATGGCCCCAGCCTTTGCCGATACCTCAGAGCCGGAACGAAAAAAGCCCGCTGCCGGGAGGAGGTGGCAGCGGGCTTGATTTTCGAATGCGGTGCGGGAGGAGGTGCACCGAATTCAACGTCGGCATCGCATCTGGGAGGAGTAGATGGCCGACACCTGCGAAAGTATCGATTGCCCAATGATTCGGCAACCACAAAAGTTGCATAGCTGATGTGCAGATTTGCGGTATCAGCCGAATTTTAACGATCGAGGCCGAGCGAACATCGCCCTCGCGCGGCATCACTGCACCGGGACATTTTCCTTGAAGATCAGGCGCGGCTCGATGAATTTCCGCGTCAGATAGGGCGCCGACGAGGCAATCGAGCCGAGCAGGCGAATGACCGACTGTTCCGCGATCAGCCGCGCATTCTGGTCGATGACGACGTCGAGCAGATCGTCGACAAGATAGCCGCGCGTTTCGCGCGTCAGGTCATGGCAGATGAACACCGGCTTCTTCTGCGGCCTGGCTTCGAGCAATGCTTTTGCCACGCCCGAGCGCCCGGCGCCGATACAGTAGATGCCGAGCAGCTCCGGCTCGTTGTGCAGCGCCTTCATGGTCGCGGTATAACTGACCTCCGGCTCGTCGTTGATCTCGACGGCACTGGTGACGGTCAGATTGGGGAACTCCTCGCCGAGCACCGAGCGAAAGCCCATTTCACGTTCCTCGTGGCCGCGATAGGAACGTGAGCCGACCACCATCGCCAGATGGCCTTGGCGGCCGCCGAGGAACCGTCCCATCAGCAGCGCCGCGGTACGGCCGGCCACCCGGTTGTCGATGCCGACATAGGCCGAGCGGGGCGCGCCGGGAACGTCGGACACCAGCGTGACCAGGCGGATGCCGGCCTCGACGATCTCGCGCAAGATGTTGCGCGTTCTCGGATGATCGATGGCGATGACGCCGACACCGTTCGCCTTGAGCGAGAGGTTTTCGACGGCCCCTTGTAAGGCGCTCGGCGAGATCCCGGCGAGCTTGTGGATGCGGCAGGAGGCGACCAGCGGCAGGCGCGCCGCATAATCCTCGATGTGCCTGGCCAGATCGGCCATGAAGGCATTGCTGCCGATCGGCAGGAAGAATTCGAGATGTGCCGGCCGTGAGGGCAACGCGACCTGGTCGACAACCGGCAGATAGCCGAGCTGCTTGGCTGCCTCCATCACGCGCTGCCGGTTGGCGGCACTCGCCCCCGGCCGGTTGTTGAGCACACGGTCGACCGTCGCGGTCGACAGGCCGCAGCTCCTGGCAATATCCGAAACGGTGGCTTTCATCTCGCAACCATGTGGCGATGCGATCCAGTGCCTCGGCGGTCAGCCGGCGGTCAGTCGTGCCGCTTTGTGCGCTCGACCAGCGCGTCGTGGATCTCCTTGTCCGACATGCCGGTGATGACGCGTTCGACTTCGGCGACGCTGGTCTTCTTCGGGTCGATATCGTCGGCGACCACCTTGCCGCGGCGCATGACGACGATGCGGTCGACCACCTGGAAGACGTGGTGGATGTTGTGGGCGATGAAGATGCAGGAATGGCCGGAATCGCGGGCGCTGCGCACGAAGCTTAGAACGCCTTGCGTTTCGGCGACGCCGAGATTGTTGGTCGGCTCGTCGAGGATGATGAGGTCGCTGTCGAAATGCATGGCGCGTGCAATCGCCACCGCCTGCCGCTCGCCGCCGGAGAGCGAGCCGATCGGCGTCGTCGGCGGAATGTTCTTCGAGATGCCGACCTGCTTGAGCAGGTCGCGGGCAACCACGTTCATCGCCTCCTGGTCCATGCGGTTGAGGAAACGCGGCGGCTTGATCGGCTCGCGTCCAAGGAACAGGTTGCGGGCGATCGACAGTTGCGTCACCAGCGCCGAGTCCTGGTAGATCGTCTCGATGCCGTGGGCGATGGCGTCGCTGGTGCTGCGCAAATTTACCCTCTTGCCGCGGATGAAGATGTCGCCGCTGGTCAGCGGGACCGCGCCCGACAGCACCTTGATCAGCGTCGACTTGCCGGCGCCATTGTCGCCGAGCAGTCCGACGATCTCCCTTTCGTTGACATGGAAATTGGCATCAACCAGCGCCTGAACGCGGCCATAGGACTTGCGGATGTTCGTCATGCGGATCAGCGGCTCGACCATCGTCTCAAGTCCCTGCCTGATGCCGGCGTTCCAGCCAGGAGTGGAGCGCCATCATGCCGAGGATGATAGCGCCGATGAAGATGTTGTAGGCAAGGCCCGGCACACCGATCAGCACGATGCCGTTGCGCATCACGCGCAGGATCAGGATACCGAGCACTGTGCCGATGATGGTGCCGCGCCCGCCGGTCAGCGCCGTACCGCCGATCACCACCATGGCGATGACTTCGAGCTCGTAGCCGGTGCCGCTGTTGGGGTTGGCCGCCGAGGTGCGCAGCGAGCTGATGACGCCGGCAAGCGAGGCCAGGATCGACGACAGGATGAACAGGCCGATCTTGACGCCGCTGACATTGACGCCGCGCGCCCTTGCGGCACTCGGGTTGCCGCCGGCCGCCTGGATCCAGTTGCCGATCCGGCTCTGCGTCAGCACGTAGCCGAGCGCGACGGCGGCCGCGATGAACCAGAACAGCGACATATAGATACGGAACGGCCCGATGAAGAAATCGCCGACCAGGGCTTCCGCCAGCCAGCTCCCCTCGGCGCTCCAGGTCCGCTGCGGAAACCCGTTGGTGACGAACAAAGCGGTGCCGCGCACCACCAGCAGCATGCCCAGCGTCACCAGGAAGGACGGGATCTTGAGCTGCGTCACGAACCAGCCATTGACCAGCCCGATGAAGGCGGCAACCACCAGGGCAACGGCGAAGGCGGCTTCGAGCGAGGTGAGACCGCTGTTGAACAGCGTCCACATCAGGACCGGCGAGAAGCCGAACACCGAGCCGACCGAGAGGTCGAATTCGCCCGATGTCATCAGCAGTGTCATCGCCAGCGCGATCAGCCCGAGTTCGACCGTGAAGGCCAGCGTGTTCGAGATGTTCTGCGGCGACAGGAAGTCGTGATTGATGCCCCAGAACACGGCAATCTCGACGACAAGCAGCACGAAAGGCCCGAACTCTGGCCGCGCGATCGAGCGTTGGATAAGGGAACGATTTTCCACCTTGGACCCGCGATAGGATTGGAACTGGCCGAGACGGCAACCGGCTTCGGCGGAATGATGAGACAGTCACGGCCGCCGGAGCGGCCGTGACCAACTCGATCGCGGATTTATTTGCCGGACAGGATCTTGTCGTAGACTGCCGCGGTGTCCTTCTCGTACAGCGCGCCGGTGATCACGTCGAAGCCGGGCGGAATGCCGCTCGCCGCCATGTTGGCGAGCGAGAGCGCGACGTAGCTGGTCGCCTGCGGATCCTGCCACTGGCCGGCATTGACGTAGCCGTTCAGCACTTCCTGGGTGGTATCGAGCGAGTTGCCCCAGCCGACAACCGGGATTTCGCCCGGCTTGACGCCGACCTGGTCGAACACTCGCTTGATCGAACCGGTGACAAGGTCGCCGAGACCGATGACCGCCTTGACCTTGGCCCTGTTGGCGGTGAGGTAATCGACCATGCGGTTGATCACTTCGGCCTGGTCGAGCGTCGCTTCGGTGATTTCATAAGTGATGCCGAGCGGCTCGAAGACGCTCTTGATGCCTTCCTCTTCCTGGACGCCATAGGTGGCGCCGGGAATTTCGACCGGCATCCAGACGAAGTCGCCCTTCTTCACCAGGCCCTTGTCGACCAGATACTGCGCCCAATGCTTGCCGAAGGTGACGTTGTCGCCGCCGACATAGGCGTTGAAATCCGCCTTCGGGTCGGGCGTGTTGAAGTTGATGATCGGGATGTTCGCCGCCCGCGCTTCCTTGACGATCTCGACAAGGCTGCCCGGATCGGGGCTGGTGGTGGTGATGCCGTCGGCCTTGGCGGCGATTGCGGCGCGAACGGCTTCCTGCTGCGACGCCACGTCACCATTGTGGAACGAGGTGTTGACGGTATTGCCGGTGTCCGTCGCCCATTGGTTGGCGCCGGCAAGGAAGTAGGTCCAGACCGGATCGGCCGGGCCGCCATGCGAAATCCAGTAGAATGTCTTGGCCTGTGCCGCGGCCGGAATGGCCAGCGCCACCACCAAGCCAAGTACAAGCAGTCTTAGCCTCGTCAGCATTTGATTTCCTCCCATTTGAACCGAACTCCTCCTCCCACGACGATCGCGGCGAAAAACCGTGCGCGGCAAAAACCGCGATCGTATTCTGCCAGCGTCGACCTGGGTGCATCAGAGCATCCCCTTTTTCGATCGATGGCAAGCCTTCATCTGCCAGTGGTAGTTGGCGCATCCGCAGGCGCCATCAGCCCTACCATCAGATTGCATCAGTTTGCGTGATATTTTCCAGGCAGGCGATTCCTGGACTGCGTCGGCCGGATTGCTCCCGGCGCCCATCTACTCCAAACGACCATGACGTCCCTTGTCGTGGGCGCTGCGGGCCTGTTTGATACCGAAGACCTCAGATTCCGGATGTCAAGATCAGCCCTTGATCCAGGCCGGGTCGCGAAAATTGTCCCATGTGGCACCGATGCCTGCATCCACCGGAATGGCAGCGCCTGTAATGCCATTGGCTATGGGCGAGGCAACGAACGCAATCGCCGCTGCTATGTCACGCGGTGTCAGCACCCGGCCGAGCGGATGCCGCTCGGCGTAGGAGGCGAGGATCTCGTCACCATTCGGCAGCGCTGCCAGCCGTCCGGCCAGCAGCGGCGTATGGGTCACGCTCGGGCAGACGCAATTGACCGTGACCCGGTCCCGCGCCAGGTCGAGCGCCGCCGCGCGGGCAAGGTTGAGCAGCGCTCCCTTCGACACGCAGTAGGAGAACATGCCGTGCTCGGCCTGCAGCCCATCGAGGCTGGAGAGCAGCACGATGGCGCCGCTCTTTTGCTTGCGCATGCCCTTGGCCGCCTCGCGCACCACCAGGAATGAGCCTCGCACGTTGACGCCCATCACCTGCTCGAAATCCTCGACCGAGGTCTCGAACACCGGCCCGCCGACGCCGAGCACGCCGGCACAGGCCACGGCGACATCGATTTCGCCAAGCTGCTTGCGCGTCGCCGCAAAGGCATCGGCGACGGTCTTCTCATGACCGGCATCGCCTTCGAAGGCGATCGCTTTCCGACCGATGTGCTTGACCTGCCTGGCGGTGTCTGCAGCAGCGCCCGCGGTCCAGTCGAGGATGGCGACATCGGCGCCGAGATCGGCCAGTGTCAGCGCCGTCTCGCGGCCTATGCCCGAGCCGCCGCCGGTGATGAAGGCGACCTTGCCTTGATAGGAAAGTCCGGGAAACGGTTCGCGCGGGCTCATGCGCCCGCCTCCGCTGCCATTTTGATCGTGCCTTTGTAGGTCGGGGCGCCGCCGCCCGGCACTTTCAGCCGCCACAGGCGCCCGGCATAGGACGGTTTGTCGCTCGATGCCAGCACGCTGGCGTCGGTCACCCACAGCGTCTCGCCATCGAAGGCGAGATTGGTCGGCGCGCCGCCGCACTTGATGAAGCCCTTGATGGCGCCGTCGCGGGCGACGACATGGATGCCGCCGCCGACCAGATCCGTGACCAGCAGCGAACCGTCGGCGGCGATCGTCATGCCGTCGAGGATCGGGTTATCCCCCGGCATGCGGCCGAGATCCTCGATGCTGCCGTCGCCCTTCAGTCGCCTGACACGGCCGGTGTAAGATTCGTCCCAGACGATCGAGCCGTCGGCCTCGACGACGATGCCGTTCGGAAACACCGGTTCTGGGAAGGCCACCTTGATTGTCGCCTTGCCGTCCGGTGCCAGCGCAAAAATGTAGCTCGGGTCGGGACTGGCGGGATTATAGGTGCCGGGGTCGGTCCAGACCAGCGTACCATCCGGCGCAAAGACCAGATCGTTCGGGCCATTGAGTTTGACGCCCTCGACCTCGGTCACCAGAATTTCCGGCCCGGCGCCCGGCCGCACCCGCTGGATCGATGGCACGGTCATCTCAGGCGCGCGCCACGGACCGACGGTGCCGCCGTTCTGGCAGACATAGAGCGCGCCGTCGGAGCCAAGCACGCAGGAGTTCGGCGCGCCGGTGACATAGGCGAATTGCCTTGCCTTGTCGTCCTTGCCGACAATGGTCAGCTGGCTGCGGTAGCTTTCGACGAAGACCAGGCTGCCGTCCGGCATCACGGTCGGCCCTTCCGGCCATCCGAGATTGTCCGTCACCAGTTCCGGCGAAAGATCGTTCTTCATTTCACGGCCCCTGCGGTTAGTCCGCGCACGATGTAGCGCTGGACGAAAAGCGAGAAGAGGAGGATCGGGATGACGGTGACGACGCCGACCGTCGCGGCGATGTTCCAGTCGATCGGTCGCTGCGCGCTGACCAGGGTCGCGGCACCCAGCGATATGGTCTGGAAGGCACGGCTGTCGATGACGTAGAGTGCGACCAGGAACTCGTTCCAGATGAACAGCGCGCCGAACAGCGCTGCCGTCACCAGGCCCGGCCGCACGATCGGCAGCATGACGTGCCACAGCACACCGACGCGCGTGCAGCCGTCGATCATCGCCGCTTCATCGATCTCGCTCGGGATTTCGTCGAAGAAGCCGATCATGATCCACACCACGAGCGGCAGCGAAAAGGCGATATAGGGCAGGACCAGGCCCGGATAACTGTCCTGCAGGCCGGCCGTCTTGACCATCAGAAACAGCGGAATGGCGACAGCGATCGGCGGCATGAAGCGCATCGACAGGATGGTGCTTGCCAGCTGCTCGCTATGCTTGAAGCGCAGCCTTGAAAACGCATAGGCCGCCGGCGTGCCGATCAGAATCGCGGCTGCGGTTGCGATGCCGACCACGATGATGGAGTTGAGGGTGAAGGCCAGCATCCCCTGGCTGAACAGCACCTCATTGTAGTTCTTGACGATCTGCGTCCAGTTGAGGTTGAGCGTCGGTGGCACCTGCGCCAGGATCTCGATGCGCTTCTTGGTCGACAGCACCGCCAGATAGAGGAAGGGCGCGGCGCCGAAGATGCCGAGCACGATGAGAAAGAGGTAGGCGATGACCCGGCCCGGGCGGATCTTCATCGCGAGTTCCCGGGCCGGATCTGGACGTATCTGAGCATCACTGTCGTGCCGACGGCGAGGATCAAAAGCATCATGTAGGCGACCGCCGCGGCATAGCCGTAATTCTGGAACTGGAAGCCGTTCTGGAACGAGAAAAAGGACAGCGTCGTCGTGCTGCGCGCTGGCCCGCCATAGCTCAGCCCGTAGATCAGGTCGAACGAACGGAAAGCATCGACGGCGCGGAACACGGCGGCGAAGACGATGGCCGGCGTCAGCATCGGCAGCGTGATGCGCCGGAAGGTGACGAATGGGCCGGCGCCGTCGACCTGGGCGGCTTCGAAGACATCCTGCGACAGCGCCTGCAGGCGCGCAAAGACGATGATGAAGACGAATGGCGTCCATTGCCAGCAGTCGACGAGGATCACCGTCACCATCGACATGCCGACCGAGCCCAGCCAGTCGGGTGGCGTCAGTCCGATCTGCTTTATCGCCCAGTTGACCAGCCCCCAGTCCGGATTGAGCAGGGCGCGCCACATCACCCCGACGATGATCGGCGTCATCAGCATCGGCAGCAACAGGATGCCGCGCACGATCCAGGCGCCCTTCAGCTGCAGGTTGAAGAACATCGCCAGTGCGACGCCGAGCACGACCTGGATGGAAACCGAGAAAAACACCATGATGGCGCTGTTCATGGCGGCGTTCCAAAACAGCGGATCGACCAGCAGGGCACGGTAATTGGCGAGGCCGACGAAATTGCCGGTGCCGGTCGCGGCGGTCAAATCTGTAAGCGACAGGCGCAGGCTGTGGAACAGCGGATAAATGCTGAAGACGATCAGGTAAAGCAGGCACGGGCCGAGGAGCAGCCACACGGCTCTCCCCGGCTCGTCACGTGTGCCGAAGACGAATTTCGTCTGGGTGGCGGCGGTTGTCGCAAGGCTCATCGAAAATCACATCCACAGCGATCCGCGCGGGCACCGATCAGGCAAGGTGGCCTGCCTTCCGCAAGATCGCCTCCCACTGGGTCTGCACTTTTTCACAGGCAGTCTTGGCATCTTGCGTGCCGATCAGCGCCGCGTTGAACTCGACGTTCATGACATCGTTGAGTTGAAAGAATTCCGGGATCAGCGACGTCGGTATGGTGTCGGCCGTCTCGATCGCCGTCAGCGCGTCCTTGAGGTAGGGGAACTTCGCCACCAGCTCGGGATCTGTGAAAGCCGAGGTGCGGTTCGCATCGATGTTGTATTTCTCGATGGAATAGCGGTTCACCGCCTTGCTGGTGATCCAGGTCAGCGCCAGCCAGGCGGCGTCCTTCTTCGCCGGGTCGATATTCTTCGGGATGCCGACCCCCCAGCCGCCTTGGATTGCCCGCGGCGACTTGCCGTCGCCGGAAGGAACCGGGGTGGTCGCGGTGGTCTCGGCGACCATGGAATTCTCGCTGTTCAGGATCGGCCCGGCAATTGTAGACCAGAAGATCATCTGCGCGATCTTGCCGGTGGAGAAGCCGTCGACGTTTTCGGCAAAGCCGTATTTGGTCACATTCTTCGGCGCATAGGGCAGCAGGTCGATCAGCATCTGCAAGGCGCCGATGCCTTCCTTGGAATTGACCTGCGGCTTAAAATTCTTCTCCTTGGCGCTGCCGGTCATCAGCACGCCGCCAGTGGTGATGAAGCGAGTGTACCAGTCGACCGCGGCGAGCGAGAAATCGTTGGCGCCGATGAAGGAGCAACCGGCCACGTCGTCGGTGTTGAGCTTCTCGGCGGCAGCCTTGAACTCGTCCCAGGTCTTGGCCGGCTGCAGGCCTGCCGCGTCGAACAGGTCCTTGCGATAGAAATAGATGACCGACCCGGAATGCAGGCCGGGTATGCCGTAGACGTCCTTGCCTTTGCCAACCGTGCCGGAGGCCATGTCGAAAATGCCGACATTCTTCATCGCCGCCGGGATGAGATCGGCGAAATCCCAGTCCGGCGGCGTTTTTGCGGGATCGTCGATATAGGCGTTGAGCTGCTCGTAATAGCCGCCGCCGACCTGCTGGGTCGTCAGGAACCCAAGATACTCGATCAATTCGAACGAGGATTTGTCTGCCTTGAGGTTCTGCAATGTCTTTTCGATCAGCGCGCCGAGTGCCGGCGAGGTGATCTCCAGTTCCATGCCGGTCTCCTCGACGAATTTCGGCATCATGTCGGCGAGCGCGCGATGGTCGTTCTCATCGCCGGTCATCAGGATGTTGATTTTGGTGCCGGCGAACTTCTTCATGTCGAAACCGGCGGCGTAGAGCGGCACGGTGCCGCCAAGTCCTCCAAACGCCGTTGCCAGGCCCAGCATGCCGGCGCGCTGCATCAGGTCGCGGCGCGTCAGGCCGCCTGTATCCACGGCGGCGTTTTCGCCGGGCCGCGGGTGATCCGTCTGCTCTTTTCCGCTCATGTCTCACTCCCCAGTTTCTTCTTTGTTCTGCCGACGGGACTGCATCGGTCCGGACGGCAGATTGCATCCGGCGATCTAAATAGTCAATCGATTGCTTAATGATCGCTCAAACGATTGCTTGAACAAACACGTCGTGTTATCGATGCCGTGCTCTATGGGTGAAAATTGTCTCGGGCGCAGGCGCTTGACAGCTGTCGCGCACGGCCTCTACACGCTGGCAAACAACAATGTGCCAGGCGACTGAATGGCGGCCTTCCAGCGCATCCGAAGCCCGAACCGACAGGGAGGTCGTCGATGAGCCTGGGAAGCGTTGTCGTGACAGGTGCGGGCGACGGCATAGGACGCGCCATAGCGATCCGATTGGCCGCCGACGGCTGGAATGTCGTCGGCCTCGAACTTGACCGGGCGGCAGCCGAGGCGCTTGGCAAGACGCTTGGCAACGGCCATCATGCGGTGTGCGGCGACGCATCCGACCGCTCGGTGCTGAAAGCCGCCCGCGAGGCGGCGGAACAACTCGCGCCGTTGCGCGGATGGGTCAACAATGTCGGCATCGCCTTGATGGGCAATCTGCATGAACCCAATGAGCCCGAGGTCGAGCGTTTGTTCGCCGTCAACCTGATGTCGCATTTCTGGGGCTCGTCCGAAGCCATCCGGACGTGGGTTCGAGACCGGGCGACCGGTTCGATCGTCAATGTCTCCTCGGTGCATGGCCGCTCGGCCTTCAACATGTGGGCGGCCTATGATGTGGCCAAGGCCGGCATCGATGCGCTGACCCGCTATATCGCGGTCGAATACGGGCCGATCGGCATCCGCGCCAATGCGGTCGCGCCCGGCGCCGTCCGTACGGCGCTGGTGCAACGCCTGATCCGCGACAGCCCCGACAGCGCGGTGGCTGAAAAGGAAATGTCGATTCAGCATCCGCTCGAGCGCATCGGCGAGCCGGAGGAGATCGCGGCCGCCGTCTCGTGGCTGATTTCGTCCGAGGCCTCGTTCGTCACCGGCCAGTCGCTGGCCGTCGATGGCGGCTTGACCTCGCGCTGCTACCGCTATGCGCCCGACGCGCAACTGCTCGCCATGTACGGAAAGGGCTGAAGCCTTTGAAGCCAATCAGCCCGCCGGGGCGCGCCACGCTGAAGGACATTGCCCGCACTGTCGGCGTCGACGTTTCCACCGTTTCCAAGGTGCTCAACGACGGCGGCATCAGCGTGCGGCCGCAGACGCGCCAAGCAATCATCGACGAGGCAAGCCGGGTCAACTATCGCCCACATGCGCTTGCTCGCAACCTGCGCACCCAGCGCACCGGCGCACTCGGCATTCTGCTGCCCGACCTCACCAATCCAATCTATGCCGAGACGGTGCATGGTGCGATGCGCCAGGCCGAACGGTCCGGCTACGTCATGCTCATTGCCGAGGTTGCGGACGAGCGCACCTCCGCCGCCGCCTATATGCGGTTGGTCAGCGAACGCCGCATCGACGGGCTGATCATCGCCGTCAGCGCCGAAACCAGCGAGATGATCGCTGCCATCGAGAACAATCCGGTGCCGCACGTCTTCGTCAACCGCCGTTCCAGCATCGGCCGCAGCGTCACCGTCGACGACCAGGCTTCGGGACGGCTTGCCGCGCAGACCCTGATCGAGGCCGGCCATCGGCGCCTCGGCTTCATCGGCGCGTTGCCCGAACTCGACACCTCGCGACGCCGGCGCCATGGCTTCGTCGAAGTCTGCCAGGCTGCCGGCCTGCCAGCCGTCGTCGAAATTGCCGGCCCGGTCTCGCGCCGCGGTGGCTACGATGCCTTGCACAGGCTGCTCGATGAGGCGCAACGCCCGACCGGCGTCTTCGCCTTCAACATGCTGGTCGGCATCGGTGCGCTGGCGGCGGCCCGTGTGCGCGGCGTGCGCGTGCCGGACGATCTTTCGGTGGTCACGCTCGACGGCGAGGACGCCATCTTTACCGCGCCGCCGCTGACCGCCATCATTACCCCGCTCGCCGAAATGGGCGCGCGCGCCGTCGTCGAGCTCGAAGCCATGATCCAGGGGCGCGAACCGCAGGATGTCGTCATCGATATCCCGCCGAAGCTGGTTTACCGCGAATCCGTGGCGCCGCCGCCTCGCTAAAGCGGTTCATCGTTTCGGAAACGCCGAACCGCTCTATCTCTTTGTTTCTACGCAATTCCGGACGGAAAACCGTTTCACACCTTTCCTGGAATTGCGCTAAAGCCTTCGCGGCTCAAGCCGTCGCCGGACCGGCGACGATGCCGCGGTCGTGCAGGCTTCCGATCTCGCCGTCGCTCAACCCCAGTTCGGTCAGGATCTCGTCGGTGTGCTCGCCAAGTACGGGCGCGCGGACTGCAGGAAGCCGTTCCACCGAGGAGAAATCCAGTGGCGAAGTCGGCGTCAGCAGCGATCCGAGACCGGGGTGATCGACCTTTGCGAACATCGGGTTGTCCGTCGAGCAGCGCGGATCCTCGACCAACAATTGCCGGAATGTCTGGTAAGGCCCCCACGAGACGCCGGATGCCGTGAAGCTGCGCCGCACGTCGGCGAAGCTCCGTGCCGAAAACCACGGCGCCAGTAGGGCGGCGATCGCCTCGCGCGCCGCATAACGCCCGCCTTCGCTGTCGAGGTCGGCGCCGCTTGTTGCCGCGAGCTTTGCCGTGTCCAGCCCGGTCGCCTGCAGCAGTACGGCCCATTGCCGGCCGGTCAGCGCCATCACCATGACGCGGCGGTCGTCGGCGGTGAGGAAATCCCGCCCGAACGCACCATAGAGATAGTTGCCGTCCTTTTCGGCACTGCCTCCAAGTTCGGCCTGCGCCAGCCGACCGAGATTGCCGGTCATGGCCAGCGCTACGTCCGATAGCGCCAGTTTCACCAATGACCCGTTGCCGGTGCGGCTGCGGTGGCGGTCGGCGGCAAGCACGCCCACCGCCGCCATCTCGCCCATCGCGATGTCCCAGGCCGGCAGCACGCTATTGGTAGGCTCCGTGGCGCCGCGCGCGCCGGTGATTTCGGCAAAGCCGGTTGCCGCGTTGACGGTATAGTCGACCTCGCTGGTTCCATCATTGTTGCCGGTCAGCGCGATCATGATGACGTCGTTGCGCCGGTGCTTCAGGGCCTCGTAGGAGAGGGCGCCGCGCGCCGCAAAATTGGTCAGGAAGATGCCGTTGCCCGGCCCCGGTCTCGCGATCAGACTGGCCACGACGTCCTGCCCTTCGGGCGACTGCAGGTTGATCTGGATCGAACGCTTGCCCTTGTTCATGCCGGCCCAGAACAGGCTCTGGCCGTTGTCCGCCACTGGCCACCGGCCATGGTCGAGCCCACCGCCGATCTGGTCGTAGCGGATCACGTCGGCCCCCAATTGTGCCAGCGTCATGCCGCCGAGCGGTGCCGCCACGAAGGCCGAGCCCTCGACGATGCTAAGGCCGGCGAGAATGCCGCCGCTCATGCGAACAGCCCCACTGATCGCCAGTCGAGCACGTCGGAAATCCCGCCATCGGAAGCGGTCGCCCGCACCAGTGAGCGCAAATGCACCAGCCCACCGCCGCCGGGCAGAGGCTCGCAGCGCCCGATGCCGATTTCGGAGTGCAGCGTGTCGCCCTCGTGCACCGGCCCCAGATGATCGCAGTCCTGCCAGCCCAAAATGGTTACCAGCGACGGCAGTGCACGGGTCAACTGTGCCGCTGCCAGCCCGATCGTATGGCCGCCATAGACGAGGCGCTGCCCCGTCTGGGTGCGGTCATGGTGGATCGTCGCCAGGTTCATCGTCAGCCGCGCCAGCTCCGGCGCGCTGCTCACCACATCGCCGCCGGCAAGGCGATGGATGGTGCCGGCGCTGAGATCGTTGAAATGCGGGCCAGGCACCGCCTTGCGGTAAGCGTCGAGGTTCCATCCGCCGATCGCCGCCGGCGCTCCCATGAACTCGGATCGCGGCGGATCGGTTTCGCCCTGCGCGGCACCATCCCCTGCCTGTCTGGCCGGTAGTAGCGCGCACCGGCAGAAATCGAGTACCGGTCGGTCCTCCTGATCGCTGGTGGCGATCCGCATGGTGACCAGGCCGCGCGACGCACGCCCCGGCCTGGCGGCGGCGGACCGCAGCCCGATGATGGTGGTGACGGTCTTCAAACTGTCGCCGATCGCCGGCGCCCGGCGAAAGATCAGACCGCGGTAGAAGAGGTTGGCGATCGCCCGCTGCGTCACCAGCGTCGACTGGCCGATCGCCACGTCCCAGACCAGCGCCGGCGCGGCAAAAGGCTGCTTTAGTCCGGTCACGGATGCCGACAGTGCCGCATCGAAGGCCAGCCTCAGCCTGCCGCCGACGATTGCATGGTGGGCAGCGGCAAGGCCATCGCTCAGCCGCATCACCGGCGCTCCGTCGACGCGGTCGCCGATGCGGAGATCCTCGTAGAACGGACCGTCGATGCCTGTTGCGGGGGGAGACGTGATCACGCTGCTGAACCTTCGTCAGCTTCGGCCCGGATCAGAAGGATGCGCTGCCAGCGGCCGCACCACCACCTTCAGCCAGGGGTAGAACGGCAGCGACGCGATCGCCTCATGCAGCGCGGTCGCGTCCGGCGCCTCCCAGATGCCGAAATTCGCCCATCGGCCCGGCTGACGCCACAGCCGGCGCACGATGCCGGCCGCGGCCAGTTCCTTGGCGCGACGGCCTTCTGCCGCGATCAGCTCCGCCTTTTGCAGGGGGTCGCCGTCGGGCGGGAAATTTACCTCTATTTCGACCAGAAATTCCATCTCTGGTCCCCTCCAGCCGAATTGGCGCCGACATGCGCCAGGATTTCGCCGAGATCCGGCGCCGGTGAGTCCAGCACCTCCATTGTCGCCCGCTCCACGGCATCGCTTATGTCGGCCTTAAGCTGGTCGAGACCGCCCGGCGCCAATATTTTTTCGCCGGCCAGCCGCTCTGCCAGGATGTCGATCGGGTCACGCTTCAGCCAGGCATCGAGCTCGCCGGCCGGCCGATAGGTCGCCGGGTCCGAACGTGAATGGCCGGAATAGCGATAGGTCTTCATTTCGATCAGTGTCGGCCCTTCGCCGCGGCGGGCGCGGGCGACGGCGGTCGCCATCGCCTCCGCCACCTTGTCGACATCCTGCCCGTCGGCGACGACGCCCGGCATATTGTAGCTCGCTGCACGTATGGCGATGTCCTCGACCGGGGTCGACAGCTGGATACGGGTGTATTCGCCGTAGAGATTGTTCTCGCAGACGAAGACCACCGGCAGCTTGCGGATCGCCGCGAAATTGAGCGACTCGTGGAAGGCGCCGATATTGGCCGAGCCGTCGCCGAAAATGGATACGGCGATGCGGTCCTTGCCGCGGGCGCGAGCCGCCATCGCCGCGCCGCAGGCGATCGGCAGGCCGGCGCCGACGATGGCGGCGGTCGGCAGCAGCCCGACCTCCGGCTCGACCAGATGCATGGAACCGCCGAGGCCACCGGCGCAACCGATGACGCGGCCGCAGATCTCGCCGATGACCGCCGTTGGCGACACGCCGAGCGCCAATGCATGGCCATGGCCGCGATAGGTGCAGGTGACGATGTCGTCGGGATCGATCGAGCGCGCGATGCCGACCGAGACGGCCTCCTGTCCGCTGGCAAGATGCGTGCTGCCGCGGACGTGCCCTTCGGCGAAGAGTTTCTGGATGCGCTCCTCGACCGCGCGAATCTCGACCATGCGCGTGAGCTGCTCCAGCCTGTTCTTCAAGGCCTCGCGCCGCACGATCGGCACATTCGAATTGGAGAGCGTCATGCTGCGTTCCTCCACCACGGAAGGGGTGGCTTGTTGGTCGAGACAAGCGTTGCGATCTGTTCGGCCACATAGGCTGGGCTCGGCAGGAAACGGGCTTCGAGCGCGCCGCTATAAGGTACGGGCGCTTCGGGAAGCGTGATACGATGCGGCGGCGCCTTCAGCCGGCCGAACGCTTCGATGGCGATCGACGAGACGACATCGCCGCCCCAGCCGCTGCCGGCCGGCGCCTCTTCGAGCGTCACCAGGCGGCCTGTGCGCACAACCGATTCGGCAACGGTCCGGCGGTCCCATGGCCACAGCGTCAGAAGGTCGACGACCTCGATATTGGCGTGGCTGGTTTCCGCTGCCGCGAGCGCCACCCGCCGCATCGCGCCGCAGGTGACGAGCGTCACGTCGCTGCCGGGCCGCGCGATCTCGGCTTGGCCGAGCGGAATGCGGTAGTTGCGGTCGAATTCGTATTCCTCGCGCTCGGCGTAAAGCACGCGCGGTTCGAGCACCACCACCGGATCCGGATCTTCGATCGCCGACCGCAGCAGGCCATAGGTCGTGCGCGCATTGCTGGTCACCGCGACCTTGAGGCCGGGCGTGCCGCGGAACCAGTGGTCGAGCATCTGCGAATGCTGGCAGCCAAACCCCTGGCCGGCGCCGGCTGACGCGCGCACGACGAGCGGCGTCGTCAGCCGGCCGCGCGACAGATAGCGCATCGTTGCCGCCTGCGTCGTCAACTGGTCGAGCGCGACGCCGATGAATTCGATGAACATCATCTCGACCACCGGCTTCAGGCCGCAGACGGCAGCACCGACCGCGGCACCCATGAACGCCATTTCCGAAATCGGTGTGTCGATCACCCGTTCGGGGCCGTGCGTGGCAAGCAGCCCCTCGGTCACCTTGAACGGACCGCCGGCGGCGGCGATGTCTTCACCCATGACGATGACGCTGGGGTCATCCGTCATTGCATCGTCAAGCGCCCGCAGAACCGCTTGCCGTATCCAGATTTTAGCCAAGGTTCAGACCTCCCAATGCACTGCTCGGATCGTCGATAGCGTCGGCGAAATCATCGCAGCGGAAAAGATTTGGAAACGTTTTTATCGGCACTGGCGTCATTCCGGTTTGTAGCTGCCGAAGGCTTGGGCACTTTCGATGAGCTCGACGCGGAAGCCGTCCGGGTCGATCAGGTAAACCGCCTTGCCGCCCTTGTTCGGCCCGATCGTCGGTGTCACCGGCGGCGACACGGATTTGACGCCCATCGCCGTCAGTTTTTCGTAGAACGACATGAGGTCATCGACGTTGAAGGCGATGTGGCCATTGCCGACATTGCCGTTATGCATGTCGACGGGAATCTGCTCGACATTGCGGTATTCCAGAAGCTCGAGGCAGACGTCGGTACCGGGCAGGCGCAGGATGGCGCTGTGCAGGTCGACTTCTGGATAGCCGACCAATTCGCCGATATAGGGCGCACGCGGGTTCCATTGGAACGCCAGCTCGAATCCGAGCACGTCGCGATAGAACGCGATCGAGCGGTCGAGCGAGCGCACGGTGAAGCCGGTGTGATGGGCTTTCGTGATCCTGGCCATTCCGTCTGCGCTCCTTTGGTCAGGCGTTCAGATAGCCGTCGTCGCACATGACGACATGGCCGGTGACCAGTTCCGAGGCGTCGCTGGCGAGGAACACCGCCGTGCCGATCAGTTCGCGCGGCAAGCCGAGTCGCGGCCGCGGCATACGCGCCTTGATGAAATCGGCGGTGATCGAGCTTGTCGCTCCCGCCGCCCTGGTCAGCGGCGATTCCATCAGTGTCGGCCCGATGCCGTTGACCCTGACGCCGCGGTCGCGCCACTCGAGCGCCAGTGCGCGGGTGACCTGCAGGACGCCGCCCTTCGACGCGAGATAGGCGCTCGCCCAGGGATAGGCTTTGAACGAGCCGATCGAGGCGATGTTGATGATCGAGCCCTTGTTCTGGCCGAGCATCACTCCGCCAAAGGCCTGGCAGCAGAAATACGTGCCCTTCAGGTTGAGGTCGAGGATGAAGTTGAATTTGTCCTCGGGGAACTCCTCGGCCGGGCTGCGGAAGGCCGAGCCGGCGCTGTTGACCAGTATGTCGATATGGCCGTGACCGCGCTTGACCGCCTCGGCCAAGGCGAAGCACTGGTCGCGCTTGGTGACATCGAGGCTGGCGACCTCGGCTTTGCCACCCTGTTCGGCGATCGTTGCGCGCGTCGCTTCGGCGCCGGCCATGTTGATGTCGGCAACGATGACGGTGACGCCCAATTGCGCGTAGCCGATCGCGATCGCGGCACCCAGCCCGCTGCCGCCGCCGGTCACGACGGCGACGCGGCCGGAGAGGTCGAAGAGGCCCGCTGCATAATTGGCGGGAACGGTCTGGTCGTCGGTCATCGCTATGCCCGTGTCTAGGCCGCTCCGCGGCGGCTTTGGTCAGTCGAGAATGTGGTCGGGATCCTGGTGCGGTTGGCTCAGCGCCCATTCCCGGTTGATCATGTCGCCGAAGCCGGGTTTGGCAGGAAGCGGCTTCATCAGCCCGCCCTTGATGATTTCCGGTTGCACCAGGCTGTCCGCATAGGGGTCGACGCCGCTCCACGGCACGCCCCATTCGACCGGCTTGTCGGAAAAGCCCCAGGCGCTGAACACCTGGCTGTGCACATGCGCGAACATGTGCGGACCGAAATCGACGCCCGCGGCAAGGCACTCGTCGATGATGGCGCGGCCGCCGGTAATCCCACCCATGCAGGTCAGGTCGACGCGCACGCGGTCGACGGAGCCGGCCATGATCAGCGCTTCGGGATAGTAAGAGCCGCCCTGTTCGTCGCCTTGCCAGATCGGCATCGGCACGCGTTTGCGCAGCTCGGCGAGCTTCCTGGCGTTTCCCGGCGGGAAGATGTCTTCGATGCAGCCCATATTGAGATCGGCGAGGCGGTTGGCATAGGCGGCAGCCGCGTCGACGTCCGAGAACATCCAGACCAGATCGGTGCCGAGCCAGGCGTCCGGCGCGTTCCTGCGCGCGGCGCGCAGCCGCGCTTCGGATTCATCCAGCGTGACGCCCATTGGCGCCTTGAACCGGCGCCAGCCCGCGGCATAGAGCCCTTTCACCTGGTCGCCGATCTGCTGCGGGTTCATCAGCGCCGGCGGGTAGCCGACGATCGCGGTTGCCGGCATTGGCGCGGTTGTTCCGCCGAGGAACTCGGCGATCGACTTGTCGGCTATCTTTGCTGCCGCGTCCCATGCGGCGAGGTCGACCTGCGACAGCGCGCGCAAGCCGACACCGGCGCTGTGCGAACCGTAGCTGCGCCCCTTGGCTGTCTTGAAGGTCTTCACGCGGTCGCCAACGTCGGTACCGATATAAACTGGGGCGATGCTCTTGCGGATCTGCTCGGCGCAGGCGCCATCCCGCGTCAGCGTGAACGACCAGCCCTCATGGCCGGACTGCGTGCGCAGCCGCACGACCACGAATTCCCTTTGCTTCATCACCCAGTCGCCAAAGATCACCGGCGCCGGCAATTGGCCCTGTATGGCGGCGACGCTGATATCGACGATAGTTGAAGGACCAGGCATTCCATCCCCTCCCAAGGACCCCGGCCGACCCGGGAAAGCGGAGCAACCATAGCCCCGCGAGGCGGTTTGGTCAACCGATTGATCTGGTATGGTCAAACGATTGACATAGATTCTCGAATTGCCTAGTCTCGCGCCACAATTTCTGGTGCGGGACCGCTTTTGTCGGCAGTCGCCAACGGTGCGAAATGCGCTCCTGCATCGCCCGCGCCTGGCTGCTTGCAGGCCGTTGCGCAGGGAAGGGTGTTGATGGGATCGATCAGCCTGCAGAAGGTCGGCAAGCTCTATGGCGCCGTTTCGGCGGTCCATGGCGTCGACCTTGAGGTCGAGGACGGCGAGTTCGTCGTCTTCGTCGGCCCGTCCGGCTGCGGCAAGTCGACATTGTTGCGCATGATCGCTGGGCTGGAATCCATCACCACCGGCAAGATCAGCATCAATGGCAAGGTGATGAACGAGGTGTCGCCGCGCGATCGCGACATTGCCATGGTCTTCCAGAACTATGCGCTCTATCCGCAAATGACGGTGCGCGAGAACATCGCCTTCGCGCTGCAGTTGCGTAAATTTGCCAAGGCCGAGATCGACCGCCGCGTCAGCGAAGCGGCGCGAATTCTCGACCTCGCCGATCTGCTTGACCGTAAGCCGCGCGAGCTCTCCGGCGGCCAGCGGCAGCGTGTCGCCATGGGCCGCGCCATTGTGCGCGATCCGGAGGCCTTTTTGCTCGACGAGCCGCTCTCCAATCTTGACGCGAAATTGCGCGTCCAGCTACGCGCCGAGCTCAGCCGCCTGCATGTGCGGCTCGGCGTCACCACAATCCATGTCACCCACGACCAGGTCGAAGCGATGACGCTCGGCAGCCGCGTCGCCGTCTTTTCGCGCGGCGCGCTGCAGCAGTACGACACGCCGCACGCGCTCTATCACGCGCCGTCCAACATTTTCGTTGCCGGTTTCATCGGCAGCCCGGCGATGAATTTCCTTGAGGCAACTGTAGTCGATGCCGGGCGCGGCAAGATGGTCGTGTCCATCGGCGACGGTCGGCTGGTTGTGACACCGAAGTCGGATGCCCACGACCTTCCGGCCGGCAGAACATTGCTGGTCGGCCTCCGGCCGGAGCACCTGTCATGGCGGCCTGCAGGCGAAGCTTCGGCCAGCGGGGGGGCAGCAAGCCGTCTGGCCGCCCGTGTCGAGCTGGTCGAACAGCTCGAACCTGAATCCTTCATCGCGGTGGCTCCAGCCAATCCCCAGGTCGTCATCCGCACCGCTGATGATTATTCGATCGGCACTCCCGCCGATCCGGCCGAGCTGGTGCGCCGGGATGCCCGCCTGATCGTGCTTCGCGTCAGCGCCGACAAGGTGCCGCGCCGCGACACGATGCTGGAACTCGTCATCGATGGTAGCCGCGCGCATCTCTTCGACGGCACCACGGGCAAGGCGCTGTGATGAGAACGCGTGCCGCCTCGAATTTCACCGAAGTCTTTGCGCTCGATCTTGGCGGGGGTCTTGTCGTCTGGCAACGAAGAAGTGGGTGTTTTCAAGCGCCCATCCGCCGCGAAGCCTGGCTGCCAGCCGGCGGACTTCCTTCAACCCTCGGCTTGCAGACGGAGAACTGACGATGCGTTCCACACTCAAGATGCCCAAGGTCGGCGATGCCGTCGATGAAGTCGTCATCAGCGAAATCCAGGCCAGCATCGGTGCCAAGATCACCGAGGGGCAAACCCTGTTCACGGTGGAGACCGACAAAACCCAGGTCGAGGTTCCCGCACCCTTCGCCGGAACCGTCATCGAGATATTGATCGCTGTCGGCGATGACGTGAGGACCGGCGCCCCGACCCTGGTGCTCGAGGTCTGACATGCCGAGGGTTCATTCGGCCCGCGACGAAAGGTTTGGCTCGTATCTCGACGACTACGAGATCGGCGACGTGTTCAAGCACTGGCCGGGCAAGACCGTTACCGAGGCCGATGACCACCTCTTTTGCCTGCTGACCATGGCGGCCAGCCCGCTCCACATCGACCGCCATTTCGCCGAGACCGAAATGGCGCAAGGCCGCAATGTCGTCGTCGGCACCTATGTCTACTCGCTGCTTCTCGGCATGAGCGTACCCGACATTTCCGGACGCGCGGTCGCCAATCTCGGCCTTAGCGAGCTGCGCCATCTCGCTCCGTTGTTCCATGGCGATACGCTCTATGGCGAGACCGAAATACTGGCGCAGCGTCCATCCGCCTCCAGGCAGGGCGAGGGGGTTTTGACCGTTCGCACGGATGGGTTCAACCAGGACCGGCTCAAAGTCTGCACATTCACGCGCTCGGTCCTGCTGCCGCTGCGCCCCGGGAAGGACGCGTGATGGACAAGCCGGCTCCGCCAGCGACCAAGACCGTGCCGAAGGCCGAAGCGTCGGGGCCGCTCGACGGCGTCCGCGTCATCGAGCTGGCCACCGTCGTAGCCGGGCCGGGTGCCGGCCGTTATCTTGCTGATTTCGGCGCGGAGGTCATCAAGGTCGAGGGGCCGGATGGCGATCCGACCCGCCGCATGGGGTGGACCGGTCCGGGGGAAACGGATTCCTATTTCTGGAAACTGGTCAACCGAAACAAGCAGGTCATTGCGCTCGACCTCAAGACCGATACCGGCAAGGAAAATCTCTGGTCGCTGCTGCTCGACGCCAACGTACTGATCGAGAACATGCGGCCGGGCAAGCTCGAGGCGCTGGGTTTTGCGCCGGACGAACTGCTGCGCCGCAATCCCAGGCTGGTGATCCTGCGCATCACCGGTTTCGGCCAGGATGGTCCCTATGCCATGCATCCGGGCTTCGCCACGATTGCCGAGGCGATGAGTGGGTTTTCCGGGCTCCTCGGCGAGGCCGGGGGCCCGCCGCTGCTGCCGCCGATCGCCATGACCGACGAAGTCACCGCCCTTGTCGGCGCCTTTGCGGCGCTGGCGGCGCTGCGTCATGCCGAGCGGACAGGCGAAGGCCAGACAGTCGACGTCAATCTGCTCAACTCGATGTTCCAGATCATGGGGCCGTTACCGTCCGCCTATGCCCATCTCGGCTATCTGCAGCCGCGGCTCGGCTCCGGCATCCCCTACACCGTCCCGCGCGGCACCTATCGCTGCGCCGATGGCGTGTGGGTGGCGATTTCGAGCTCGTCCGATTCCGTCGCCCGCCGCGTCCTGGCCTTGATCGGTCACGGTGACGATCCCCGCTTTGCCGGCTTCCAGGCCCGCAGCCAGAACCGCGAGGCATTGGAGGCCTATGTCGCCGCCTGGGTCGCCGGCCGGCCATCCGAGGAGGTGCTGCGCGAGTTCCGCCGCGTCGATGCGGCAATCGCCAAGGTCCTCGACATGAGGGACATCTTTGACGACGAGCATTTCCGCGCCCGCGGTATGATCGCCGAAGTGGACGGCGTGGTGATGCAGAATGTCGTTGCCGGCATGTCGAAGACACCCGGCCGCCTGCGTCATCAGGGCCGTCCGTTCGACGCCGATACCGAGGCGGTGCTCGCCCGCTTCGCTGGGGGTCGGGGAGCCGCAAAGAAGCCGACGCAGAAGACCTGAACCACTTCAGTCCGGCGCGAGATTTCGGCGCAGCAATTTGCCGTTGGCGCTGCGCGGCAGGCTCGGCACGAAGAACACCTGTTTCGGCCGTTTGTAGGCGGCGAGCCTTTGCCCCGCCAGGGCGACGATATCTTCGGCGCTGACGCTGACGCCTGCCTTGCGCACGACATAGGCCGCGATGACCGAGACATCGTCGCGCACCCGGTGTTCGGCAACGGCGATCTCGGCGACGCCGGGGCAGGGCGCAAGCGCTGGCTCGACTTCCAGCGGCGAGACGCGGAAGTCGCCAGCATTCATCATGTCGCGTTCGATTTTCAGTTTCGCGACATGGAAAACCCGGATTCTGGCGGCGACAATACGCGACGTGGCGCGCGTTTCCGGCGTGTCCGTCGGAACCGTTTCACGGAGCTTGAACGCGCCTGAGACTGTCAGGCCGGACACGTTGGGGAAGGTACGCGCGGCAATCCAGTCGCTCGGCTTCCAGCCCGATTCGCGCGCCCAGAACATGCGCCGTCGAAACACCATGACGGTTGGTTTCGTCATCGACGACATTGCCAATCCCTGGCATGCCAGTTGCTTCAAGGCGGTGGACGCGGAAATGCGCCAGCGCGGCTATTCGCTTTACCTGATGAGCACCAACGGCCGCGCCACCATGCTGCAGCATGGGCGGGCCGACGGCATGATCATGACCATCAACAACGAACAGGATGCGCGCACCATCAAGCGCTTAAAGGAGTTACGGATTCCATCGGTACTGCTCGATCGCGACATTCCGCTCGAGATCGACGCGGTGCTGACCGAGCACGCCACCGGGTTGCGGCAGGCGACAAGCTATCTGATCGAACTCGGGCACCGTCGCATTGCCATCATCACGGCCGGCAGCGACATCAGGCCGGGCCGTGAACGGGTGCGCGGCTTCGTCGAGGCGTTCCAGCGCAGCGGCCTGCCGGTGCCGCAGGACCTGATCCGCTCGCAAAGCCTCTGGGTGGACTTCGGTTTCCGCAAGGCCACCGCCCTGTTGCAGATGGAGGAGCGTCCAACCGTCATCATCGCCGCCGGCAACCGCATTCTGGTCGGCTTGCTGCGCGCCATCCAGCAGCAAGGCGTTTCGGTCCCGGGCGATATCTCGCTGATTGGCTGCGACAGGTCGGACGTCGCGCTGCTTTATCCCGGCCCGATCACGCTCATCGACCGGGCCGTCGAGGAGATCGGCCGCACCGCGGCACAGCTTCTGCTGGAGCGGCTCGGCGGCCAGCGCGAGCGGCCGGCGCAACGCATCGCCTTTCCGACCCATCTGATCCTCGGCGGCTCCTGCTTGCCCGTCCCGAAATAGAGGCGGTTCACGGCCTGGTTACTGCCGAATTGGATCGTTCTCTATTCAGATCAGGTCGGCTCTGGCGAGGTCGCGCATCAGATGGCTGGCGCCATAGGTCCAGTGCGGGCAGTCGGGTGACAGCCGCACGCGGTTGACCAAGGCGCCGAACTTCTCCGACGAGATGGTGACGATGTCGCCGATCTTGTGGGTAAAACCCTTGCCTTTTTCGCCGCGATCCTTCGACGGCACGAACATCGTGCCGAGATAGAGCGCGAGCCCGTCCGGGTACTGGTGGTGCGGCCCCATCGCGGCGGCGACCAACTCTTCCGGCGAACGGCTGATCTCGGCCATCGAACTGGCGCCCTCCAGCGAGAACCCGTCCTCGCCCTCGACCTTCAGCCGTACGACCGCCTTCTTCACGTCGCCGATGGAAAATGTCTCGTCGAACAGCCGGATAAAGGGGCCAAGTGCTGCCGAAGCGTTGTTGTCCTTGGCTTTGCCGAGCAGGAGCGCCGAGCGTCCCTCGACGTCGCGCAGATTGACGTCGTTGCCGATCGTCGCCCCGACAATCCTGCCGCTGCTGGCGGCAATCATGGCGATCTCCGGCTCCGGATTGTTCCATGTCGAAACCGGATGCAGGCCAACATCGGCGCCGAAGCCGACCGAGGCCATCGGCTGGCATTTGGTGAAGATCTCGGCATCGGGCCCGATGCCGACTTCCAGATATTGCGACCAGGCGCCGCGCGCGATCAGCTTGGCCTTGATCTCCATCGCTTCCGGCGAGCCGGGTTTGAGCTTCGACAGATCGTGGCCGATCAGCCCGGCGATGTCGGCTCGAATGGCGTCGGCCTTCTCCGCCGAGCCGCGCGCCTGTTCCTCGATGACGCGCTCGAGCAGGCTGACGACAAAGGTAACGCCAGACGCCTTGATCGCCTGCAGGTCGACGGGGGACAGCAGGTACGGCGTTCCCGGATCGCGCGCTGTCTCGAAACTGTTGGCGGCAATGGCTTCGAGCGGGCCGATCGGCCGCCCCTTGGCCGAGCGGACGTGTCCTGCCGGATCCGGCAATTCGCAAATGTCGCGTACGGTCGGTGCCACATTTGACGTGATGTCGAAGACCGTGCCGTCGCGCACCGTGACCACCAGCGGATGGGAAGCATCGCTCGTCCGGGCGCGGCCTACGAAGAGGCCCTCGGCGGGCAAATGTGTGGCGTTCGTCATGACTTGCGTTTCCTGTTGTCTTGTCCTTTGGCCGCGGCACTTTCAACAAATTCCCGCCAAACGTCTATCCCGCTTCCAGGGTGAGCTTTGTCAATTCTTTCCAGCGGTCTTCGCATCGCTGGACCTTGATCGAGCCTGACGTGCGCCCATGGCCATGGAAAACGCTCTTTCAAAATAATGAAACCGTCGCTAGGGTTTTCACTTACTGAAATCTCCAGGTGACGCTTGCGCTTACGGTTTTCCGATCCAATCTGGCAAAAGCCGCGGACAGCAACCGCGTTCCAGTCGCTTTTTCCAGCCGGCCGACGCGTCGATGTCGTCATCGTCGGCGGCGGCATCATGGGGCTGTCGACGGCCTTGCACGCCGCCCGGCTCGGTCTTGCCGTCCAGGTGCTGGACGCCGGCGAAATCGGCAATGGCGCATCCGGCCTGAACGGCGGTCAGGTCATTCCCGGCCTGAAATACGATCCGGACTGGCTGCTGGAGCATTTTGGTCTGGAGCGCGGCGAAGCGCTCGTCAACTTTGCCGCCTCGACCGCTGACACCGTCTTCGAATTGATCCGCGACGAAGGACTGGCGGTGCCGTTCGTCCGTAATGGCTGGATCCAGGCGGCGCATACCGGGACCGCGCTAAAAGCGGCGGCAAACCGGGATCGGCAGTGGCGCGCCCGCGGCGCCGATGTCCGGCTGCTGAGCGCGACGGAGATTGCGACGATGACCGGCGCGCAAGGCTATCTCGGCGGCTGGCTCGATCGCCGCGCCGGTGTCATCGATCCGCTCGCCTACACGTCGGAACTGGCGCGCGTCGCTGCCGCGGCGGGCGTGAAGATCGCCGAACGCCAGAACGTGATGCAGATCAGCAAGGGTGCTGGCATTTGGCACGTTTCGGCGGAAAGCGGCGCCGAACTGAAGGCCAAGGCGGTCGTTCTGGCGACCAACGCCTATACCGGCGGCCTGCTTCCGGGCCTCGCCGAGACGATCGTTCCGCTGCATTCCTTCCAGATCGCGACAGCGCCGCTATCGTCCAATCTCGCCGCGGCGATCCTGCCGGAAGGGCAGCCGGTTTCGGATTCGCGCCGCATCCTCGTCTATTACCGCAAGAGTGCCGACGGCCGGCTGGTGCTCGGCGGGCGCGGCCGCATGGCTTTGCCGAACGGCCCGGCCGACTGGGCGCATCTTGAACGCGCGCTGCTGCGGCTTTATCCGGCGCTGTCAGACATTGCCATTGAAAAGCGGTGGTTCGGCCGGGTGGCAATGACGCCGGACCATCTCCCGCATATCCACGAGCCAGAGAAGGGTCTGCTGGCGGTCGTCGGCTGCCAGGGCCGCGGCATCGGCCTGATGACCGCGCTTGGCGAGCGCATCGCCTCCTATCTGTCGAGCGGCGACACCAGGCAATTGCCGTTCCCGATATCGCCGATCCGGCCGATCCCTTTTCACGCGTTTCGGCAGGTCGGCGTTGCCGCGACCATCGCCTGGTACCGGATGCTGGACGCGTTCGAACGCTGACTTTCATTCCCCAGCGTGAAACAGCTTGACAGTTTCACCAATATGAAAAAAGCTTAGTCGATTTCAAATTTCGACGGACAGTCAATGTCGACCATTGCCGCAACGCAGCCGCTGCCGGAAACCCGGTCTTCGCCAGGCTTCCGTTTCGCTATGCTGCTGCCCGGCGGGCTGGTCACCTTTCTGCTGATCCTTTTCGCCCTTGGCTTGGTGTTCTTCCTTGCCTTCCGCGGCAATGACGGCTCGCTGCTGGGGGCTGGTTTTACCCTTGCGAATTTCGTCACTGTGGCCACCGATCCACTGTACTGGACGGTGACGCTGCGCTCGCTGGGCATCGCCGGCCTGGTCACGCTCGCAACCGTCGTCACCGCCTATCCCGTCGCCTATTATCTGGCTTTCCATGCCGGGCGGCAGCGTGGGCTGCTGCTGTTCCTGCTGACCCTGCCGTTCTGGACCAGCTATCTCCTGCGCGTCTTCGCCTGGAAGATCGTGCTTGCCTATAATGGCGTGCTGAACTCGGCGCTGATTGAAAGCGGCATCTGGTCGGAGCCGACATTGGCGTTCTTGAATACGCCGGCAGCAGTCGTCGTCACGCTCGCCCACGCTTATGCGCCATTCGCTATCCTGCCCATCTACGTGGCGCTGGACACGATCCCGAAATCGCTGCTCGAAGCCGCTTCCGATCTCGGCGCAAAACCGTTCACCAGCTTCCGCCGCGTCGTGCTGCCCAATTCGATGCCCGGCGTGCTGGCTGCGGCCCTCGTCGTTTTTGTGCCGACCGTCGGCGACTACGTCACCCCGGCGCTGGTCGGCGGCCCTGCCAGCACGATGATCGGCACACTGATCCAGGCCGAGTTCGGCAAGGCCAATGACTGGCCGTTCGGCGCCGCACTCGCCGTCGCCGTCATGCTTGTCATTCTCGCCGTGGTGCTGGTGGTGCGCTTCGCCGACCGCCGATACCGCAGCCGCACATGAACACAGCGCGTATCGATGCAAGGCAGGGCGGCGGCTGGCTCGGTGCCTATGTCCTTGCCTATCTGGTGTTCCTGTATTTGCCGATATTGCTGATCCCGCTGTTTTCCTTCAACAATTCCGTCCAGGCGGCATTTCCCCTGCAAGGCTTTACGCTTGAATGGTACGGCACGCTGTTAGGCAATTCGGCGCTGTCCGGTGCGCTCGCCAACAGCCTCGTCATCGGCGCCATTGCCGCCACCGGCGCCACGCTCTGTGGCATCACGGTGTCCTACATGGACCTCTACGGACGCTCGCCGCTGGCCGCCACCATCAGTGCCATAGCGCGGCTGCCGATCCTGATCCCAGGCGTCATCGTCGGCATATCGCTGCTCATCCTCGTCAACCTCGCCGGCTTTGGGCCGTCGCGCATTGCCATTGTGCTCGGCCACATATTGGTGGCGCTGCCGGCGACGGTGGTGGTCATGCGCAGCCGCTTCGCCGCCATCCCGAAGACCATCCGTGAGGCAGCGCTCGACCTCGGCGCCTCCGACTGGACGACCTTCAGGCGGGTGATGCTGCCACTCAGCCTGCCCGCCATTATCTCGGCGTTCATGCTGGCCTTCCTGACCTCGTTCGACGAGTTCATCGTCGCCTTCTTCCTTGCCGGTACCGAGCCGACGCTGCCGCTTTATATCTGGAGCCAGCTGCGCTTCCCGAAATCGCTGCCGACCGTCATGGCGCTGGGCACGGCGATCTTGGCCGTGTCCTTCGTCACCGCCGCACTCGCCGAAATCCTGCGCCATCGCGGGCTTGCCGCCGCTCAGCGGCCAGCGACCGCCAGCCTGTCAAAACCAGAAGAAACCGAAAGAGGAGAACTGCAATGGCATTCGACCTGAAATCGATAACGACAAAGACAGCGAAAACCGGACTGGCCGCCTTCGCGCTGGCGCTTGCGTCGACTGTCGCTTTTGCCGGCGACAAGCTGCAATATTTCACCTGGTCGGGCTATGAGCTGCCCGACTTCAACAAGAGCTTCCTCGCCGCGCACCCGGATGGTGTCGAAGCCTCGATGTTCGGCGACGACGATGACGCTTTCACCAAGGTCAAGGCCGGCTTCCGCCCCGATGTCGCGCACCCATGCTATGACAAGGTGGCGCGCTGGAACAAGGAAGGCCTGCTGCAGCCGATCGACACCAAGCGCATCAAGAACTGGGATTCGATCTTCCCGGTCTTCAAGAACCTGCCCGACCTGCAGGCCGGCGACGGCAAGGTCTGGATGGTGCCGTGGGACTGGGGCAACACCTCGATTCTCTACCGCACCGATCTGGTGAAGAACCCGGAAGCGAGCTGGAACCTGCTCTGGGACAAGCAATATGCCGGGCGCATGGCGACCATCGATGCCGTCCACGACACTCCGGTGGTGGCGGCCCTTCTTGCCGGCGTCAATCCATTCGACATGACGGCGGAACAGATGGACAAGGTTGCGGAGAAACTGCGCGAGCAGCGCCCGCTGCTCTCAAACTACACCACAGACATGACATCGGTCGAACAGGCGCTGGCCAGCGGCCAGCTGGTCGCCGCCATGACCTGGAATGCCTCGGCCACGTCGCTGAAGAAGCAAGGCGTGCCTGTCGAGTTCATGAAGCCGAAGGAAGGCATGCTTACCTGGGCTTGCGGTTTCGTCATGCTCAAGGACGCCAAGAACGTCGACCTCGCCTATGACTTCATCAACAGCCGGCTGGAAACGGACTCGGGCAAATACCTGATCCAGGCCTATGGCTATGGCAGCTCGACCAGCTCGGCTTTCGCTGCCGTGCCGAAGGAGGAGCTGGAGAAATTGCAGCTGCCGTCCGATCCGGAAGTGATGTTGAAGACCACCATCTTCACCGGGCCGATGAAACAGAATGATGAACTCGCCAAGATGTTCGAGAAGGTCAAGGCGGGCGGCTGAGCCTGCTTCTTCCTTCTCCCGCAAGGGGAAGGGAAAGCGTTGGCAAAAAGGACGAATGGATGGACATGCTGGACGAAGCGGCTGAGAAGCCGAAGGACGACGCCGACGTCAGGGTCGGCCGGCGCGTGCGGGCGCTCAGGCTGGAGCGTAATCTCTCGCTGGCCGAACTTGCAGCCAAAGCCGGCGTCTCGATCGGAGCGCTGAGCCAGATCGAGCGCGGCATGTCGTCATTGCGGGTCCGAGTGATCTGGCCGCTCGCCGCCGCCCTCGACATCGAGCCGTCCGCGCTGATCGCCGACGGCAACGACGCCGGCAACGATCTTTATTGTGTGCGCGCCAACAGCCGGCGTCAGATCCCGGTCAAGTCGGAAGGCATCGCCAAGTCGCTGCTGTCGCCGCCGGCTGCTGCGCTGACCGGCATGCTGGTGACGGTGGAGGCCGGTGGCGGCACCGCCGAAGCCTACGCCCATGCCGGCCATGAATTCGGGTTCGTCCTTTCGGGCGAGGTCGAGCTGGTGGTCGATTCGACCAGATACGGCCTGAAGGCCGGCGACAGCTTCGCCTTCAAGAGCACCTTGCTGCATGCTTTCCGCAATCCGGGCAGCGAGCGCTGCCAGATCCTGTGGGTCAACACGACCAAGCCGTCCGAGGTTCGCGATGGCACCTGATCCACTCGTCCGGCTGGACAAGGTCTCCAAGATATTCCCCGGCAGCATCGTCGGGCTCGATGCCGTCGATCTCGATATTTCGCGCGGCGAGTTCCTGACCCTGCTCGGACCATCCGGCTGCGGCAAGACCACCAGCCTGCGGGTCATCGCCGGCTTCGAAAGCCCGTCGAGCGGCAAGGTTCTGCTCGAAGGCCGCGACATCAGTGCGCTCAGGCCCTTCGACCGTCCGGTCAATACCGTATTCCAGGACTACGCGCTGTTCCCGCACATGAACGTCGCCGAAAATGTCGGCTTCGGCTTGTCGCTGCGCAAGCTCTCCGGTGCCGAACAGGCAAAGCGCGTCGGCGCAGCGCTCGACATGGTCGGCCTTGCTGAAAAGCTCGGCGCCCGCGTGTCCGAATTGTCGGGTGGCCAGCGCCAGCGCGTCGCGCTTGCCCGCGCCATCGTCTGCGAACCGCGCGTGCTGCTGCTCGACGAGCCGTTGTCGGCGCTCGATGCGCATCTGCGCGAACAGATGCAGGTCGAATTGAAGCGACTGCAGTCGCGCCTCGGCACCACTTTCGTCATGGTCACGCACGACCAGACCGAGGCGCTGTCGATCTCTGATCGCATCGTCGTCATGAACAAAGGCCGCATCGAGCAGATTGCGCCGCCGGCGACCCTCTACGACCGGCCCGCCACCAAATTCGTTGCCAGCTTCATCGGCACGATGAACCTTCTGCAGTCGCGCTTCGTCGGCCGTGACGGCGAGCGCTTGCGGTTCGCCGCCGGCGCCCTGCCGCTGGAAGCGGTTTCGGAGACGGGCGAACTGCCTGGCGAGGGCACGGTGCGCACCATCGGCGTGCGTCCAGAGGATTTTTTGGCGACGACCGAAGCGGCGGCCGGCACTGTACCGGTGCGGGTGAACAGCATCGTCTTCCACGGCCGCACCTTGCGCCTTCATGCGGAGCTGGGGCAGGGGACACAGGTGGTGATCGACGCGCCGCGCCGGGCGGAGGGTTTTCAATTCAGCGTCGGCGACGTGGCGCATATCAGCCTGCGCCGTGGCGCCAACTGCCCTATGCTGTCCAGCTAGGCAACGGCCGCGAATACGCCGACCGGGCGATCCACGATTTCCTCGAGATCAAGGGCATCATCGGCGACAGCGCCTGAGCCATCAACATACGGCCGACCGAAATGTGGTTGCGAGCGTTGGTGCTGCCAGTACCGGCGCTCGTATCATTTTCGTTTGATTTGTTCCCTTTTTGTTCTATTCTGCTTGGCTGGGCGGGAATGGCTTTGAGAGGAGCAATGAACATGAATGAGCTGCCCGCATTCAGGATCACCGAAAACGGCCAAGCCGTGTTCAACTGGCAGGAGCTGGATCGGCGCTGGAATGACCGGCTGTTCTTCGCCATTCTTCTTGAAAGTACGATCGCCGTGCCGCTTGCACGCCGGGCCGCCGTCTGGCGGCGAGAATCGGGATTGCGAGGGCAAGTGTTTCCGGCGGAACGCCTGCACATCTCGCTTATTGGGCTCGGCGACTATGATGGACTGCCGGAGGAATTGGTCAAAATCGCCCGCCACGTCGCCTCGATGGTCCAGGCGAAACCGTTTGAGGTGTCGTTCGATCGGTTGTCGGCTTTCGGCGGCGGTGCGTTGGTGCTGCGTGGCAGCGACGGCGTCCCGCCGCTGCAAGCGTTCTTACCGCCCTGATCGCCGACAGCCCGCTGAAGCCCTTTGTGGGGAGCTCCTTTGAACCTCATGTTACATTGCTTCGTGACAAATTGCGGGTTCAAAGGGTTCGAGAACGGGCGATCGAACCCATCAGCTGGACCGTACGTGACTTTGTGCTCATCCGCAGTCTGATCCGGCAAGGCCGGTACGAAGAGCTCGGGCGCTGGCGGTTGAACGGCCACGACGATTCCGTGGCCGCAATGTGAGCCAAGCCAGGGTCCCCTCAGATCGTCTTGACGTAGCCCGCCAACTGATCCGCCACCGTGCCCCAGCCGTCGTAAAAGCCCATCTCCTCGTGGCTGTTGCGCGTGGCTTCGTCGCGGTGGATAGCGGTCGCGGTGTAGCGCGTCGCCTCGCCCTGCGATTGCAGCGATATGACGGCTGTGATGAATGGGTCGCCTGACGGCCGGTAGCCGGGCAGCAGCGCATCGGTCCACACCAGCCGCTCGTTCTGGACGATCTCGAGGTAGCAGCAACGCCTGTCGTTGACCTCCTTGCCGTCGGGCGACTGCATGCGGGTGCGGAACAGACCGCCGGGCCGCAGGTCGATCTCGCAATCGGTGATGATCCACGGCTTCGGCGTGAACCATTGGCGGACATGCTCGGGCTTCGTCAAGGCCGTCCACAGCAGTTCTCGTGGCGCCTCGATCGTCCGTTCGAGCACGAGGTCGAGCTTCGGATCGGGTTGAAAAAACGCGACCATATTCATCTGTCTGTCTCCTTGAGTTTCAGCACGTAGTCGTCGAACTGGTCGAGACGGCGCTCCCACAGCTCACGCTGCTCGGCCAGCCAGCTTTCCGCGAGCTTCAGCGGCTCCGGCGCAAGCCGGTAGGTCCTGACGCGGCCGGCCTTCTCCGAACGCACCAGCCCGCAGCCTTCCAAAACCCTGAGATGCTCGATGAAGGATGGCAGGGCCATCTCGAACGGCTGGGCAAGCTCGCTGACCGAGGCGGGGCTTCGGTTCAGCCGCTCGACCACGCGCCGCCGGGTCGGATCGGCGAGCGCACGGAAAATGCCGTCGATCGGTGGGGGGCTTTCGGTCTGCAGGCTCGTCATGGTCATTTCCTTGCCTCGGCCATTCCGCGTGACCAAAATTAGCTCGGGACAATAGTTAGGAAAATTCCTTACTATTGGCAAGCGCAAAAATCACGGATGCCTGGCAAGGCAGCTGGAAAAGTGAGAGGCACGGTTTTAGGGTGCCATCAGATTCGACCGATCCGAGGAAGCGTTTTGACGATCACCATGTACGGCATCACCAATTGCGATACGGTCAAGAAGGCGCGTTCCTGGCTGGCGAGCCATGATGTTGCCTATCGCTTTCACGATTACAGGGCAGACGGGCTTGACGCGGATCGGCTGAACGGCTGGTCAGGCAAGGTCGGCTGGGAAATCCTGCTCAACAAGGCGAGCACGACGTTTCGCGAACTGTCGGAGGAGGACAGACTGGGTCTGGACGAGAACAAGGCCAAGGCGCTGATGCTGGCCAAACCGACGATGATAAAGCGACCGGTGCTGGAACTTGGCGACAGGGTTCTCGTTGGCTTCAAGCCTGATGTTTATCAGCAGGCGGTGAGTGGGAAATAGGACCGACCCGCCGCGATCCGTCGCGCCCCCTCTGTCCTGCCGGACATCTCCCACTCTAGTGGGGTGATTGGATGTCACTTCGGCGTTCGCTAGTCTCCAAAGAAGGGCGCTTTCGGCGAAGCTGCCAATCTCCCCCCCTTGGGGGCCCACGAGGGGGAGATGTCCGGCAGGACAGAGAGGGGTGCTGTCCCGCCGGCGTGACTAATTGTTCTCACGCAAATAGCTAGCCAGTGCCACCGCATTGTTGTGCGCCTCGTCATGGGCGCCGTAGAGCAGCGTCACCTTGCCTTCACGGAGCAAGGCGCGCAGTTCCGCCACCGCCTCGCCGTTCCGTTCAAGCTCATCGCGGTATCGCCGCTGGAACTCCGCCCAGCGCGCCGGCTCATGGCCGAACCATTTGCGCAACGCGTCGCTTGGCGCGATGTCCTTTAGCCAGGCCGTCAGCGCCGCGTCCTGCTTGGCGATGCCGCGCGGCCATATGCGATCGACGAGCACCCGCTGCCCGTCATCGGGCGCCGGCGGCTCATAGATGCGCTTGACCGCGAGCTCCATTGCCAACTCCGCATGGGCCAGCAGGCGCCGATGCTTGCTGGCCTTCGCTTAGCGATCCCGGGCCTAAACCCACTCGCCCTTGCGCATCACCGGCACGCGGCTGCCGTCCTTGTGGATGCCGTCTATGTCGATCTTGTCGGAGCCGATCATCCAGTCGATGTGGATGAAACTCTTGTTGCCGCCGCGCGCCGCGATCTCGTCCTGGCTGAGCGAGGCGCCGTCGACGAAGCACTTCGAGTAGCACTGGCCGAGCGCAATGTGGCAGGCGGCGTTCTCGTCGAACAGCGTGTTGAAAAACAGCAGCCCGCTCTTGGCGATCGGCGAGGAATGCGGCACCAGCGCCACCTCGCCGAGACGGCGCGAGCCTTCGTCGGTGTCCAGCACCTTTTGCAGCACATCCTCGCCCTTCGTGGCCTTGGCCTCGACAATGCGCCCCGCCTCGAAACGCACCGCAATGCCGTCGATCAGCGTGCCCTGGTAGGACAGCGGCTTGGTGCTGGTGACATGACCCTCGACGCGCCTTGCATGCGGCGTGGTGAAAACCTCTTCGGTCGGGATGTTGGGGTTGCAGGTGATGCCGTTCTTGGCGGTCGAGGCACCACCCATCCACTCGTGGCCTTCGGCCAGTCCGACGGTCAGGTCGGTGCCGGGGCCGGTGAAATGCAGTGCGTGGAAATTGTGGCCGTTCAGCCATTCGGTGCGGCTCTTCAACGCCGCATTGTGCGCCGTCCAGTTGCCGATCGGGTCTTCGACGTCCACCCGCGAGGCCGCAAAGATGGCGTCGGCTAGCTTGGCCACGGCGACGTCTTCGGCGTCGTCCGGGAAAACCTGCTTGGCCCAGGCCTGATCGGGATAGGCGACGATGTTCCAGTTGATATCGAAGCCGGTGATCTTCTCCAGCGCCGGCTGGTAAGCCATCGAATTCGCCTTGTTGGCACGCGCCACCTTTGCCGGGTCCTGAGAAGAAAGCAGCGACGGATCCTCGCCGCGCACGGCAAGCCTCGCCGCATTATTGGCGAAGGCTTTTGCCATGCCTTCAAAGAGCCAGCCGGCGGCGCGGTCGAAGCCGGCGTCGGCGCCGTAGCGGAAGCGCGCCAGCGTGATCTCGTCATCGTTGAAGATCGGCGTCACCAGGCCCGCACCTGCCTTGTAGGCGTGCTCGACGATCCGCCGCGTCAGAGGCAGCGCGGCGATAGACGAGGTCAGCACCAGATCCTGCCCCGGCTGCAATTGCAGCCCGACCTTGACGGCGACCTCCGCCAGCCTGTCGAGCTTCACCGGGTCGATGGTTGCGGAAACGCCGCGCGAATGTGTGGTCATGATCCTGCCTGCCGTGATTTGGGGACTGTTTCTTACATAGACCGGCGCTACCGACCTTTCCACTCTGATGACGCCGGCAGCCCTAGGCCGTGAACTCATAAATTGGGGAAGACTGGGATCGGTGGGAAACGGACGCTCCGGACTTCCTGTACTGGGCGGCTTGGATAGGTGCCATGGTCGTCGAGGTCTGACGACCCTTATTTCAACCGCACTCAGTCGCGGTAGCGCAGCGTTTCCAGCACGAGTGCGAAAGCCGGCGAGTGTTGGCGCCGGCTTGGATAATACAGGTGATATCCCGGCCGAAGGGGGCACCAGTCCTCAAGAACACGCACCAGGCGACCCTGTTCGAGTGGGTAGGCCACCAGATCCTCGGGCAGATAGGCGAGCCCGAATCCTTCAAGGCTGGCCTGACAGATCATCGCGAGGGTGTTGAACGCGGCGTGTCCTTGAACGCGCACCCTCAACTCCCGCCCCTCCTTGCGAAACTCCCACGGTGCACAGCCGCCTGTGGGCAGTCGCAGGGGTATGCACGCATGATCGGCAAGGTCTTCAGGCGTGACCGGACGGGAGCGGCTTGCGAAGTATGAAGGCGCTACCACAACCGCCATGCGGAAGTCTGGCCCAACGCGCGCCGAGATCATGTCCTTGTCCACCTGTTCGCCAAGCCGTACACCCGCATCGAAGCGATCGGCCGCAATGTCTGCCAAGCCGTAGTCGTGGATAATCTCGACCCTGATGTCGGGATAGTCGCGCATGAGCCCGACCATGGCGGGCCAGATGATGGTCTCGCCGGCATGCTCCACCGTGGTGATCCGGACTGTGCCGGCCGGCTTGTCGCGCAGGGCGCTGAGGGCGGCAATCTCGCTTGCGATCTCATCTAACTTGGGAGCGATGCTTCGAAACAGGCGATCCCCCGCTTCGGTTAGCGAGACGCTGCGGGTCGTGCGGGTCAGCAGCCTAACGCCGAGGCGCTCTTCCATCGTCCGGATCGAATAGCTCAGAGCCGACTGCGACACGCCGAGCATGGCGGCCGCCTTGGTGAAGCTGCGCTCGCGGGCGACGGCGATGAAGGTCAGGAAGTCATCCAGGCTGTCGCGACGCATTCATCAATCCCCCTTCTAAGCTCATGCAAATTATACCATCTAATTGCATGCCGCTAAAGGAGCTAACTTCCTGACATCAAGGCCAGACGGTCAACCGGAGCAACTCTCCGCGCAATGCCTACCGTCCAACTGGCCCACTGAAGGAGAACAAAATGAAGAAGGTAATCGTGGGCGCGCTCACCGCTCTCACCATGATCGTGAGCCCGGCCGCCTTTGCTCAGGAAGCGACGGGCGCCGTCCCCCGCGCCTACATGATCGGCAGCTATGACATCAAGGATCAGGCGGTGTTTCAGCAGTACATCGAAGCCGCCTCGCCGCTCGTCACCCAGTATGGCGGCCGCGTGATCGTCTACAATCCTAATGTCACTGCCATCGAAGGAAGCTCGAGATCGGTGATCGCCATCGCCGAGTTCCCGAGCCTTGCTGACGCCAAGCGCTACTACAACTCGCCGGGATACACGGCGGCCCGGCAGTTTTTTACCAAGTCGACCGAAGGATTTCGCATTATCACCGAAGGCGCCGGCCTTCCGCAGTGATGCAGTCCGCTAGCGGATGGGTACCAGCATGGGACGTCAGCCCATGCTGGCCATCCGTCCGAATTCGAGGCCGAGCTGCGGCCTAGACAACAGGAGCCCAATATGAGTGTTTGGTTCATCACCGGCGCAGGCCGGGGCCTCGGTCTGGATATCGCCAAGGCCGCGTTGGCGGCGGGCCACAAGGTGGTGGCAACCGGCCGCAACACGGAAAAGGTCGCAAGGGCCGTCGGAAAGTCCGAGAACCTCCTTATCGTCAAGCTGGACGTGACGAGCGCGGCCGACGCCGAAGCCGCTGCCCAGGCAACGCTTGACCGGTTTGGCCGCATCGACGTGCTGGTCAACAATGCGGCGAGTTTCTTTGCCGGGTACTTCGAAGAGTTGACCGTCGAACAGATGCAACTGCAGCTCAGCACCAGCCTCGTCGGTCCCATGAAGGTGACGCGGGCCTTTCTGCCAGCGATGCGCAACCAGCGGTCCGGCAGGGTCATTTCGATCTCCTCGACGGCCGGGCTGATGGGTTTCGAGTTCTGCTCGGCCTATTCAGCCTCGAAGTTTGGCCTCGACGGCTGGATGGAGGCGCTGCAGACCGAAGTCGTGCCGTTCGGCATCGAGACGATGATCGTGAACCCCGGCTTCTTCCGCACCGAGCTTCTCACGGAAGAGTCGACCAACTATGCCGCGCCTTCCGTCGAGGACTACCATGAGCGGCGGACGGCGCAGATCGCTTTCTGGCGTTCTCAAAACGGCAAGCAAGGAGGTGACCCCGCCAAGCTTGCGCGCGCCCTGATCACGCTCGCGGCTGGGGACGTGCTGCCCCACCGTTTCCTTGCCGGTGCCGATGCCATTGCCACGGCAGAGCAGAAGATTGCCATTCTGCAGCAGCAGATCGATACCTATCGCGAGCTGTCGAGTTCCCTCGCCATCGATGACAACGGCCGCAACTAACGACCCCTGCGGAACGTCCGGACTTGCCGTGCTGGTGGCTGAACACCATTGGCACTGCAATTCCGAGGTCAAGACTTCGTGGCTGCGGCACTCCCAAGACCACCTGTGAATTGATCAAATACGTCCGCTAAGAGGTCGATTGTCGACTGGCGGCTTTCCTATTGCAGGGGAATCTGATTCCAGACTCTGCATGAGCCGATATGACCTGACCGACTTCGAATGGCACGTGATCAAGCCACTTTTGCCCAAAAAGGCCACGAGGTGTGCCGCGTGTCGATGATCGGCGCGTGCTATCACCAAAGTCCATGACGGCAAGGTGCAGATGATCGACACCTCTATTGTTCGCGTCCATCAGCAGGGCGCGACGGCAAAAAAGGGGGATCGAGATCATTGTCTCGGTCGTTCCCGAGGCGGGCTGACAACCAAAATCCATGCTCTTGTCGACGCCAAAGGCATGCCGATCAAACTGATGCTCACGGCAGGTCAGATGAGTGACATTACCTCGGCCGCGGACCTGATCACGGATTTGCCGGAGGGTGCCATGCTACTCGCCGACAAGGGCTATGATGCCGACGCCTTGCGCAATGCGGTCAGCGAGCGAAAAGCATGGGCCAACATCCCGCCCAAGGCCAACCGCAAGGACCCGATCTGCTTCAGCCCCTTCTTGTATAAGGCCCGCAACTTAGTTGAGCGCTTCTTCAACAAAGCGAAGCAATTCCGCCGCATCGCAACCCGCTACGACAAGCTGGCTGAGAACTATCTTACCGCGCTCAAACTCGTCGCAATCCGCATCTGGCTACGCGGTAATGAGTCTACGTCCTAGCTGGCCCTCTCGAGCGATCTGAACTGCGCCATCGTCGCCTCGATCTCTTCGCGCACCCAGATCTTGAAATCCCTGACCTTACGGCTTTCGCTCTTGCTGGCCAAGGTCACCAGCCAATAGCCAAGCCCGCTCTGCGCCCTCGCGCCGAACGGCGCGACGAGCCGGCCATCGGCCAGCGCGTCGGCGGCCAGCAACTGCCAGCCGAGCATGACACCGTGACCGGCAATCGCCGATTCCAGGCACAGCATCGGATCGGTGAAGCGCGCGCCCTGCATGAAGGTGACCGGCTCCACGCCGGCCGCTTCGAACCAGCTCTCCCAGCTGATCATCGACCTTTCGTCGGTGATCGCACAGGTCAAAGCAAGGTCCTCGATCGATTTCAGCTTGCTGGCGATCACCGGTGCACAGACCGGAAACACCTCCTGCGCCAGCAGCAATTCTGCCCGCCCGCCCGGCCATTTGCCGTCGCCGAGCCGGATGGCGACGTCGATGTCCGAGCGATCGAGATCGGCAAGCCGCACCGAGGCATCGATCCGCAGGAGCACGTTCGGATGCCGGGCGAAATGCCGCGACAGCCGCGGCAGCAGCCATTTCGAGGCGAAGGCCGGCGCTACCGAAACCACCAGCGTGCACTCCGAGCTTTCATCGGCAAGCGCCATCGCCTGCGCAAGTTCGCGAAAGCCTGCGCTGAGCCGCGTTGTGAAGATGGCACCGAATTCGGTCGCCACGAGGCCAGCTGGCGTTCGTTCGAACAGCGTCCGGCCGAGCTGCTTTTCGGTCCGGTTGATCTGCTGGCTGACGGCGCTGACCGAGACGTTGAGCTCGCCGGCCGCCGCTGCAAGCGAGCCCAGGCGGGCGACGGCTTCGACGGCGCGCAGGCCGTTGAGATGGACACGGTTCAGCATAGCCATACAGTTTCTCTAAACTCGTACGGCTGAAATCTCAATTGCCAAGCGCTGCCGAATGCCGGATTCTAGGTGGGTTACTCAGAGTGAGGAGGCAAATCCGATGAAGATTTTATCATGGCTCGGCGCCTTTTCTCCGATTGGAATGCAGCCACACCGGCATGACAGCCAGGCCATCAATCGGGTGACCGATCCGTTGGCGCATCCGCTCCTCGATACCATGTCGGAGCGCGAACTCGCCGACATGCCGTTCAGGCTGACCGCGCGTCGCACTCATTATGAGACGGCCTCGACAAGGACCTGCTGCGACTGAGTCTCCTGAACGAAGCACTCAGGTGAGCCAGCCGCCGACGCGGCCGCGAACACTTCTGGCCCAATAAAAGGCGGATTGTCTCACCGGCAGGCGCACCTATGGTGCACCGCGATGAACATCGCTTCGCCCTTGCGCCTGGCAATCGCCGGCATGATCGCCCTGGCCGTCGCCATGGGCATCGGCCGCTTCGTCTATACGCCGATCCTGCCCGGAATGATGGAAGAGCTCGGCCTGTCGCCGGCCGATGCCGGCTGGATCGCATCGGCCAATTATCTCGGCTACCTCGTCGGCGCGCTTGCCGCCACCGACGGCTGGGCGCAAGGCCGCGAGCGCCACCTGATGCTGGCCGGCCTTGCCGCCACTGCGATCCTCGCCGGGCTGATGGGCCTGACCGGCACCATGCCCGCCTTTCTCCTCATCCGCTTTCTTGCTGGCCTCGCCAGCGCTTTCGTGCTGGTCTTCATGACCAGCATCGTTTTCGGTCATCTCGCCGCAGCCGGGCGAAGCGACCTGCAGGCGCTGTATTTCGGCGGCGTCGGCGTCGGCATCGCGGCGTCCTCGGCGCTGTTGGCAATCCTCGTCACCGAACATGCCGGCTGGGCGGCGGGCTGGCTGTGGTCGGCGGTGATTTCGGCCGGCGGCTTTGCCGCCGTCGCCCTGCTGGCCGGCGGCACCTCGGCCGCGAACAGCACCACCGGGAGCGAGCCGGCACTGCCGAAAAACCGATCGCTGGTGAAGATCATCGTCGCCTACGGCCTGTTCGGCTTCGGCTACATCGTCACGGCAACGTTCCTGGTCGCCATCGTCCGCCAGGGCGGCGGCGGCCGCGTCTTCGAGGCTGTGGTCTGGATGGTCACCGGACTTGCCGGTTTTCCCTCGGTCTGGCTGTGGCAGAAGCTCGCGGCTAAAATCGGGCTCTATGCCACCTACGCGCTTGGGTGCCTGGTCGAGGTGGTCGGCGTCAGCGCCAGTGTCATCATGGGCGGGCACACAGGGCCGCTGCTCGGCGGCCTTCTTGTCGGCGGCACCTTCATCGCCATCACCGCGCTTGGCCTGCAGACCGGCAGGCAGCTTGCTCCGCAAGCGCCACGCCGGATGCTGGCGGTGATGACGGCCGCCTTCGGCCTCGGCCAGATCATCGGCCCGATCGTCGCCGGGCTGCTTGCGCAGGCCTCGGGTAACTTTTTCCTCGCCTCGATCGTTGCCGCCGCCGTCCTGCTCGCTTCCGGTGCGATCGCCTGGTCGGCTGCGCCAAAATCGCCATGATTATGGTCTTGCTCGGCGCCGGGCGTCGGGCACGGGCATTTTCTTTCCCACTAATGTGTGACTTTATGCCCGCTGACCAACGCCGCTGATTTGCGCCGACCGAGGATTTCGCCACAGTGTTCGTATCGTTTTTTCCGCAGCCGAAGCTCTTTTTCACCTCGGCCGCCGTCTGGAGTGCGGTCATGGTGGCCGTGTGGTTTCTCGGCGGCGACCAGCTAGGCGCTTTGGTCGGATTTCCCCTCCCTGCAGTGGACGCGGCGCCGATCATTGGCGTTTCCGTTTTCTGGTCGCCTCCGTTCCTTTGGTTCTACATCTATTTTACACTTGGTGTGCTGCTCTTTTACGCCTTCTGGCATTGGTATTCCCCGCACCCGTGGGACCGCTGGTCGATCCTTGGCAGCTCGCTGATCTTGTTCACGACCTATTTTCAGGTTCAGGTAAGTGTAGCGATCAATGCCTGGTACGGGCCGTTCTGGGATCTGATCCAGGGCATTGTGAGCAAAAGTGTGAAGGCGACAGAGTATGATGTTTATGCGCAGTTAATAACTTTCCTCGGCATCGCTCTGGTGGCTGTTACTGTTTACGTTCTGACAAATTTCTTTGTAAGCCATTGGGTGTTTCGCTGGCGGACAGCGATGAACGACTACTACATGTCCTATTGGCCTAGGGTGCGGAGCATCGAGGGAGCTTCCCAGCGCGTGCAGGAAGACACGATGCGCTTTTCAAAGATCATGGAAGATCTTGGGACCAGCTTTATTGATTCGATAATGACTTTGATCGCCTTCATGCCGATTTTGCTTGCCTACTCAAAGCACATTACGGCATTGCCTTTCATCGGTCAGGTGCCGCAGCCGTTGGTTTTGGCTGCGATCTTCTGGGCGATGTTTGGGACGGTATGCATTGCCACCGCCGGCATAAAGCTGCCCGGCTTGCAGTTTCGCAACCAGCGCGTCGAAGCCGCTTACCGCAAGGAACTTGTTTATGGTGAGGACGATCAGTCCCGAGCGCAGCCGCCGACCGTTTCCGAATTGTTCGGAAATGTGCGCCAGAACTACTTCCGGCTCTATTTCCACTACGTCTATTTCAATGTGGTCCGCTATCTCTACTTGCAACTAAATACCATATTCCCTCTTTTTTTGATGACTCCTTCGTTGGTCGCCGGAACCTTGACGTTGGGTCTCGTCAACCAGGTCAATTCCGCGTTCAGCCAAGTGACCAGCTCGTTCCAATATCTTGTTAATTCCTGGTCAACGATCGTTGAGCTCTTGTCAGTCCACAAGCGGCTGCGAGCGTTCGAAGCCACGATCAAGGGCGAGCCGCTGCCGGCGATCGACCAGCACTATCTGGAACGTGAGCAAGCCGGGCTGCGTCCTGAGGACCAGCCGGCAAGCTAAGACTGGCGGGCGGCGAGCACTGGGCTCAGCCGCCCACCGCCGTCTGCCTTTCTCCGCGCCGCGCGACATAATCGCGAAAACTGATGCACTCGACGTCCGCTTTGATGCAGACCTCGCCGGCAAAGCGTTCCAGCGCGTTCCAGTAGGCGCCGTCGTTCATCAGCGTGAAGTGGAAGCCGAGCTCCAGCGGAATGCGCTTGCCCCGGTATTGCGCATCGAAGGCGGCGCGGAACGCGTGATAGGCCCGGTCAGCGAACTCTTCTGCCATGCTCGGCCGCTCGAAGCCGCCGGAATGTCTGACATAGAGATTGTAGTCCATGGCGATCACCCGCCTTGAGCTCGGCCCTTCCGGGATCTGCGGCAGCGAAAAACGCGTGATGCCGCTGACGGTCGGTGGCTCAACCGGCCCACGCGAGACGCCGCTTGCGTCGAGCAGGAAACCGGCCGCAGGCAGCGCCTCGTAGAGCGCCTTGTTTGCCGACAGATAAGGCGCGCGGAAGCCGACCACTGCCTTGCCTGCGAAATCGCGCCAGCCCTTTGGTTCGGGTGCAATGCCGTTGATCGAATAGGCGTTTTCGAGAACATGCTTGAACGAGCCGAACTCGCTTAGCCAGTCGGCTTTGCTCCAGTCCTTGCCGTCGAAATGGCCGCAGCCATGGCTGCCGATATCGTGGCCTTCCGAGGCGGCGAGGTTGATCTGCTCGAGCCGCTCGGCGACTTCCTGTTTGGAGGCGGCAAAGCCGATGTTCGATTTGCCTTCTGTCTTGCCGGGCGCGGTGTATTCCTTGCGCGTCTCGGGCGACAGCAGGAATACGCAGGAGACGAAATAGGTGAAATGCGCACCCGTGCGTGCGGCCAGCGCCCGGCTGCGCTGCCACTGCGAAATGTCGCGGGCGCTGTCGAATGAGATGATGACGATCTGCTTCGGTTTTGCCGGCGGCGCCGGCGGGTCGGCGCAAGCCGCGCCGGCAGCAAACACGGCAATGGAAAACGCAACAACGCGGGACAAACGGGGCAAAGGCATCTGACCGGGTCAAGGAATGTAGAAGCGACGCCTACCGGTGAAATATGGCACGGGTACGATCGACCTGTCGGCCGCCGTTGGCGGCGACTGCCTCGTGAATAGGCGATTTTCCTGCCGAACCCCTTCCATGCCGGCAAAATTTCGCTAAAACGCGGGCTCATCAACCGCCCCGCCCGGGGGCATGAATGGTTTTGATCATGTCGGACGACAGTTTTATCCGCGAAGTCAACGAAGAGATTCGTCGCGACCAGGCGCATGCGCTGTGGGACCGTTTCGGTCCCGCCTTGCTCGTGCTGGCCGTGCTGGTGGTGCTTGGCACTGCTGCTGTCGTCGGCTACCGCTATTGGGACGAGACCCGCGCCAACCGCTCGGGCGATGCTTTTTCGCAGGCGCTCAAGCTTGCCAATGACGGCAAGAACGACGAGGCGCTTGCCGCTCTGGAGGCGTTGGAGAAGGACGGCTACGGCGCCTATCCGCTGCTCGCCCGCATGCGCGCGGCAACCGTCAAGGCGGACAAGGGCGACGTCGACGCCGCCGTCAAGGATTTCGACGAGGTCGCCGCCGACACCAAGATCCCCTCCGGCATTCGCGACATGGCTCGTCTCAGGGCAGCGCTGCTTCTGGTCGACCACGGCTCTTTCGCCGATGTCTCCAGCCGCGTCGAGGCGCTCACCGCCGACACCAACACGCTGCGCCATACGGCGCGCGAGGCGCTTGGCCTTGCCGCCTGGAAGGAAGGCAAGGCGGCGGATGCATTGAAGCTGTTCGACCAGATCGCCGCGGATGACGGCGCCCCGCGCAACACGCGCGAGCGGGCGACATTGATGTCCGAGCTGATCCGCGGCTCGGGCGGCGTGTCGTGATAGTCCATGACCTTCAAAGTCGCCATCATCGGCCGGCCTAACGTCGGCAAATCGACCCTTTTCAATCGGCTGGTGGGAAGGAAGCTGGCGCTTGTCGACGATACGCCCGGCGTCACACGCGATCGCCGCGTCCATGCCGCAAAGCTCTACGACCTGCATTTCGACGTCATCGACACCGCCGGCTTCGAGGATGCGGCTGCCTCGACGCTGCCCGGCCGCATGCGCGCCCAGACCGAGATCGCCATCCGCGAGGCCGACCTGATCTTTTTTACGATCGATGCCAAGTCCGGGCTGATGCCCGACGACAAGACGTTCGCCGAGATCGTGCGCAAGTCCGGCAAGCCGGTTGTCGTCGTTGCCAACAAGGCCGAGGCGCGCGGCGCCCAGGGCGGCATGCTGGAGGCCTGGGAGCTCGGCCTTGGCGAACCGATCCCGGTCTCGGCCGAACACGGCCAGGGCCTGCCCGATCTGCGCGACGCGGTGATCGCGGCACTTGGCGAGGCGCGCGCCTTCGGCGAGGACGAAGAGGCCGGCGAGGATGAGGTCGCCGCCAGCGAGGTGCTGATCGGCGAGGACATCACCGACCCGGACGCAGAGCCGAGCTATGACGACACCAAGCCGATGCGCATCGCCGTCGTCGGCCGTCCCAACGCCGGCAAGTCGACGCTGATCAACGCGCTGATCGGCGAGGAACGGCTGTTGACCGGCCCCGAGGCCGGCATCACCCGCGATTCCATCTCGGTCGACTGGGACTGGCATGGCCGCCGCTTAAAACTGTTCGACACCGCCGGCATGCGCCGCAAGGCCAGGATCCACGAAAAGCTCGAAGTGATGTCGGTGCAGGACGGCTTGCGCGCCATCCGCTTTGCCGAGATCGTCATCATCGTGCTCGACGCGACTATTCCCTTCGAGAAGCAGGATCTGCAGATCGCCGACCTGATCATCCGCGAGGGCCGTGCCCCGGTGATCGCCTTCAACAAATGGGACCTTATCGACCATCCCCAGGAGTTGCTGGCCGAGCTGCGCGAAAAAACCGAGCGGCTGTTGCCGCAGGCGCGCGGCATGCAGGCGGTGCCGGTCTCGGCCGAGACCGGGCGTGGCCTCGACAAGCTGATGGATGCTGTCATCAGGACGCATCGCGTTTGGAACAGCCGCGTGTCGACCGGCAAGCTCAACCGCTGGCTGGAAGGCATCCTGGCGCATCACCCGCCGCCCGCCGTCGCCGGACGCCGGCTGAAGATCAAATATGTCACGCAGGCCAAGACGCGGCCGCCGGGCTTCGTCGTCTCCTGCTCACGGCCCGACGCGATGCCGCAATCCTATGTCCGCTATCTCTCGAACAGCCTGCGCGAGGCTTTCGACATGCCCGGCGTGCCGATCCGCATCGCCTTGCGCACCTCGGACAACCCATTCGCCAGCAAGGCAAAGAAGCGCCGCTGAGCGCCACTTCTCCTCTACGCCACGTTGCGCAGGACAGGCGCTGTTTGCGTCTGCGGCAACGCTTCCAGCGCCGCCTGCAGCAGGATGTCGCCAAGCCGCGCCGCCACCGGGTCGGGCTCGGCCTCCTTGCGATGCAGGAACAGCGCCATCTTGGGCAAAGCGGGCAGCCCGGCGATCCCCGGCGTCATCGCCCTGACGGTGGCCGGCAGGCCGATATCGGTGCGGATCGTCAGTCCGAGCCCGGCGGCGACGGCTGCCCAGATACCGCCAAGGCTCGGGCTGGAGAAGGCCATCCGCCATGCCAGACCGGCGCGGTCCAGGGTTTCGGTCGCCACGCTGCGGAGCAGGCACGGCGCTTCGAGCGCCACCAGCGGCAAAGGCTCGCCATCGCGCAGGCTGGTCTCGATCTGTTTTGCCGGGCCGATCCAGCGCATCTGGACGTCGGCGACATGCCGGCTGTAGGGCAGCGTCGCGCCATTGTGCCAGGCAAGCGCGATATCGAGGCTGCCCGAAATGATCCGTTCGGCAAGCTCGTGGCTGCGTGCGATCCTGGCTTCGATCTTGACCTTGGGATGGGCGCGGGCGAAGCGCCCGAGCACCTCCGGCAGGACCGCCTCGCCGAAATCCTCCTGCAATCCAAGCCGCACCCAGCCCTCCAGCTCGACGTCGTGGATGGCGGACGCGGCCTCGTCGTTGAGCTCGATCAGCCGCCGCGCATAGCCCAGCATGGTCTCGCCTGCCTCGGTCAGCGCCAGGCTGCGCCCCGACTTTCGGAAGATCGGCGTCGCCGCCTGCTCCTCCAGTTTCTTCAATTGTGCGCTGATTGCCGAGGTCGAGCGGCCGAGCCGGTCGGCGGCCTTGGCGAAGCTGCCCAACTCCATACCGGTGACGAAGCTGCGCAGGACGTCGAGATCGAATGTCACGCGTCGGATGGCAATAATCCTGGTATTTGGGACATTACGTCAAAAACTTCCTGATATTCAGGACGAAGCTATGGCGATAGAGACAGCGCGTCAAGACCGAACGCAACCAGCCCATGCAGGAGCTGAACCATGTCTGCTGTCGCCACAGGACCAGATTGCAAACCGTTTCGCCCAGGCGCCGTTGCCGCCCCGTCGGAAGCGGCGGCACTTCGAGCCAATCATCGCTGGAAGGTGCTGGGCATCGGCGTCGCCGCCAATGCCTGCTTTTCCGCGACCTTCTCCGGCATTCCGGCGACGGCGGTGTTCCTGCGCTCGGGCTATCATCTCTCCAATGGCGAACTCGGCATGGCGCTTGGTCTTCTCGGCCTGGGCGTAGCGCTGAGCGAATTGCCGTGGGGACTGCTGACCGATCGCTGGGGCGACCGCCGCGTGCTGCTGACCGGGCTCGGCGCAACCGCGGTTTGGCTGCTTGTCATGGCCGCGCTGATCGTGCCGTCACCGGCCCACATTCCTGGCATCGCGCTTCTCGCCGCTGCCCTGCTGGTCACCGGATTGCTCGGCGGCAGCGTCAACGGCTCCAGCGGCCGTGCCATCATGGCCTGGTTCGGCGAAGGCGAGCGCGGCTTTGCCATGAGCATCAGGCAGACAGCGGTGCCGCTTGGCGGCGGGCTTGGCGCGCTCGTGCTGCCGTCGCTCGCTTCGGCCCATGGCTTCACGGCGGTCTTCGGACTTCTGGCGGCTGCATCCGCCGTCTCGACCTCTCTCGCCTGGCGCTGGCTGCATCAGCCACCGGTGCATGACGATACCAATTCGAGCAGCACGGCATTGCCGGCCGGCCCGGCGCCGCTGCGCAACCCGGCCGTCTGGCGCATCGCAACAGCCATCGGCCTGCTGTGCTTTCCGCAGGTGGCGGTGCTCACCTTTGCTTCCGTCTTCCTGCATGATTTCGCCGGCATGGGAACAGCCGTGATCAGCGCCAGCCTCGCCACCGTGCAGGTCGGCGCCATGGTCATGCGCGTCTGGAGCGGCCGCTACACCGACCGTCACGGCAACCGCCGGTCGTTTCTGCGTCTGTGCAGCCTGTTGAGCCTGATCGCCTTCACCGTGCTTGCGGCGCTCGTCTTGTTGGCGGCCCAATTCTTGTCAGGCCAAGTGCCGATGCTGTCGCCGGCGATCGTCGCGATGCTGGTCGTGGCCGGCATTTGCGTCTCCTCCTGGCATGGCGTCGCCTACACCGAGCTTGCGACGCTGGCCGGCGCGAGCCAGGCCGGAACGGCGCTCGGCCTCGCCAACAGCCTGGTCTTCATTGCCTTCTTCCTGGTGCCGATCGCCATCCCCGGACTTCTCGTGCTCTGCTCGTGGGCAGGCGTCTGGCTGGGTGCGGCTATTTGCGCACTGATCGCCTGGCCGATCTTTCTTCCGTCAAGCGATGGCCGCAAAAGCGCCTGACTTCGACATGAGATGGGAAAACAACGTTCTAAGCTGTTAACGCCCCATCAAGGTTAATGCATCATTGTAGCTCTCCAGTGGGGTCCGTTGCGTTTCTGGAGAGTTCCGTGCATCGACGTGTTTTGACGCGGCTTGTCGCCGCCGCCGGTGACAAAAAACGTTCCTTCCTGTCTCCGTTTATTATTGGCCTTGGCATCTGGATCGGCTTTCCGACGGTCGCTGCCTATCAGGACATGACAAGCCTGGTCTCCGGCCTTGAGGCGCCGAGCGTCCGCTGGAACGCCTATGTCGAGAAGTCCGTCGCCGGCTCCGTTCACGCCGCCGAAATGCCCTTCCTCGATTCCAGCAGCACCGGCTCGCTCTCCGGCTCCGGCGTCCAACTGCCCGGCATCGGCTCCGTCTCGTTTCGCGGCAAGGGCGGCATCGCCGGCACGACGCCGGACGAGAACCGTATCACGCGTGCCGACAAGAAGGGCCGCATCATCCAGGTCTCGCCCGTCTCGCCGCCGAAGAACTTCAACGCCGGCTCGATCTTCGAGCGCACCTCCTCACTGCTCCGCCCAAGCATGGACAGCGGCCTGAGGATGGCTTTCGCCAAGCCCGAGATCAAAGGCAAGGAAATCCAGATCGCCGCCGCCTTCCACACGCGCGTCGACAAGAAGCCGGATCCCGGCGTGCCGGCGATGCTTGCCGCGCTGGTCAACAACGATCATCCCGACGTGCTGGCAACCGCCTATGCCTCGTCGGCTCCCGACTATGCCAAGGCATCGCCTTTCGAGGCCTTGCTGCAGGACGAGGACCCGAACGATGGCCGCTTCATTCCACCGCTGAGCAAGGGCGATCATTCTTGGATGCAGACGCCGCTGCCGGCGAGCGTCTTTTCCAAACCGGAGCAGGCCTGTCTCGCCAACGGCATCTATTTCGAGGCGCGCGGCGAATCCGTGCGCGGCCAGGCCGCCGTCGCCCAGGTTATCCTCAACCGCGTCCGCAACCCGGCCTATCCGAACTCGATCTGCGGCGTCGTCTACCAGAACGACAACTGGTTCAACCGCTGCCAGTTTTCCTTCGCCTGCGACGGCAGGAAGAAGCGCATCGACAATCCCGCCGCCTACAAGACCGCCCAGGATGTCGCCATGGCCGTCACAGCCGGCAAGATATTCATTCCGGAAGTCGGCTCGTCGACCCATTATTACGCCAACTACGTCCATCCGGGCTGGGCGAGGACGATGAAGAAAATGACCAGGATCGGCCTGCATATCTTCTACCGCACCTATGGCGGCGGCTGGAGCTGAGTGCTCGGGCAGCCCTTGCATCTTTCGCGGGAGAGCGGCCGATCGAAGACCCGTCGTCGTGGGGATTCGGCCGCAGCCCGCCAGAGACCGCGTCGGGCACGATGTCGCACCCAAGCAAGTAGCTGATTTATAACGAAAAAATACTTGAGCTTGAACGTCCGCTCGTGGCTTGACGGGCGCGGACCCTCTAACTATGTTGCCGGCGACTTTAAGAAGCGGACGGACGGTGACGGTCTGACCGGGCAGGGGGGTTGCGTGGCCGACAAGAATGGGCCAGACGGAACCGGAAAAACCGGCCGCGGCAAGCAGCATGAAGCCGACATCCGCGACGACGATCTTGAGCGCCGTCGGCGCGACCTTGAAGCATCGCTTGCGACAAGGCGGCCGGACCGGCTCGAGGGGAAAGACGACGCGAAAGCGGGCAGTGTGGCCGGGTACGGCCAGGCGCTCAAGCTGTCCAGCGAGTTCATCGCCGGGATAGTGGTCGGCGCGGCTCTCGGCTGGTTTATCGATCGCGTGGCGGGGACATCGCCATGGGGTCTGATAGTCGGGCTGTTGCTGGGTTTTGGCGCCGGCGTGCTCAATGTCCTGCGTTCAGCCGGGCTTGTGTCGGAATTCGGAACGGGCGACAAACCGCGCGATCCGAAAGAATGAATTGAGGCGCCGCATGCCGGCGCATTGAACAGGATACTCAAGCCGTCTGCGGCTTCGATGGGGATTTAAAGTGGCTGCTGACAAGGTCGATCCGATCCACCAGTTCCAGATTCAGCCGATCATTCCGATTCACATCGGCGGCTACGACCTGTCTTTCACCAATTCGGCTCTGTTTATGCTTGCGACGGTTGCTGTTGCATCGGCGTTTCTCTACCTCAGCACGTCGAGCCGCAGCCTCGTTCCCGGCCGCCTTCAGTCGGTCTCGGAAATGGCCTATGAATTTGTCGGCAATATGCTGAGGGACGCCGCGGGCACGCAAGGCATGAAGTTCTTCCCCTTCGTGTTCTCGCTGTTCATGTTCGTGCTTGTCGCCAACCTGCTTGGCCTGTTCCCATATTTCTTCACCATCACCAGCCACATCATCGTCACCTTCGGCCTCGCTGCGCTGGTGATCGGAACGGTCGTCGTCTACGGCTTCACCAAGCACGGCTTTGGCTTCCTGAAGCTGTTCGTCCCGCATGGCGTGCCGGTCTACCTGCTGCCGCTGGTGGTGCTGATCGAGGTGATTTCCTTCGTCTCGCGTCCGGTCAGCCTCTCGGTTCGTCTGTTCGCCAACATGCTTGCCGGTCACATCACGCTGAAAGTGTTCTCGGGCTTTGTCGTCAGCCTGAGCGCGCTCGGCGCGGTCGGCGTGGCGGGCTCGGTTCTGCCGCTGGCGATGGCCGTGGCGCTGACGGCGCTGGAGCTGCTGGTCGCGTTCCTGCAGGCCTACGTCTTTGCCGTGCTGACTTGCATGTATCTCAACGACGCCCTGCATCCCGGGCACTAACAAGGTTTCCGGCATTGCCGCCGGATCGAATTTGCAACGGAATTTTAGATCCAAAGGAGTTGAACAAATGGACGCAGAAGCAGCAAAGTACATCGGCGCCGGCATCGCATGCCTCGGCATGGGCGGCGCGGGCATTGGCCTCGGCAACATATTCGGCAGCTATCTGGCGGGCGCGCTGCGCAACCCGTCGGCCGCCGACGGCCAGTTCGGCCGCCTGATTTTCGGCTTCGCCGTGACCGAAGCGCTGGGTATTTTCTCGCTTCTCATCGCGCTTCTCGCCCTGTTCGGCTGAATACTTGTTCGGCTGAACATTGGGAAGAATTGAACAGGCCGGCCGCGATCCTGCGGCGGGTCTGAATTTCGGGGATAGTCCATGTTCGTGACATCTGCCTTTGCGCAAGAGTCCGCGCCCGCCGCAACGGAAGGCGAAACGCACGCCGCCACCGGCGTGCCTGCCGAGGCGCACGGCACGTTCCCGCCATTCAATCCGGCGACGTACCCGTCACAGCTGCTGTGGCTGGCAATCACTTTCGGGCTGTTCTACCTCTTCTTGAAGCGGGTAGTGATGCCGCGCGTCGGCGGCATCATCGACGTGCGCAACGACCGCATCACGCAGGATCTCGATCATGCTGCCCGGCTGAAAGGCGAGGCCGATGCCGCCGTTGCCGCCTATGAGCAGGAATTGGCGGAAGCCAAGGGCAAGGCCAATGCGATCGGCCAGCAGGCCAACGATGCGGCCAAGGCGGAAGCCGAGGCTGCCCGCAAGACGATCGAGGCAGCGCTTGACCAGAAGCTTGGCGAGGCCGAGGCGCGCATATCTTCCATCAAGGCCAATGCCATGAAGGAAGTCGGCACGATCGCCGAGGACACCGCTTCGGCCATCGTCGAGGCGCTGGTCGGCGGCAAGGCCAGCAAGGCCGAGATCGCGGCCGCGGTCAAATCCGTGGCCGGGTGAGGAGCGCATCATGGACGCCACATCTCTCGCGACGCTTTGGGCAACCGTTGCCCTCATAATCTTCCTCGGCATTGCCATCTACATCAAGGTGCCGGGCATGATCGCCAAGGCGCTCGATGCCCGTGCCGACAAGATCAGCAGCGAACTCGAGGAAGCGCGCCGGTTGCGCGAAGAGGCCCAGCAGTTGCTCGGCCAATATCAGCGCAAGCGCAAGGAAGCCGAGCAGGAGGCCGCGGCCATCGTCGCCGCCGCCAAGCGCGAAGCCGACATGCTCGCCGCCGAGGCGCACAAGAAGACCGAGGATTATGTCGCCCGGCGTACCGCCTTGGCAGAGCAGAAGATCGGCCAGGCCGAGCGCGAGGCGATCGGCGAAGTGCGCGCCAGCGCCGTCGACATCGCGGTCGAAGCCGCGCGCGCGCTGCTGGCCGGCAAGATCGACGCCAAGGCCGGCGCCGACCTTTTCAACGCCTCGCTGCAGGATTTGAAGTCGAAGCTGAATTAAGCGACGTCGTCGAGAAATTCATCCAAGGCCGCCTGGGAAACCTGGCGGCTTTTTTGTTAGCGAAAGCGGCTGAGCGCAAATCTCCCCCTCGAGGGCAGGGCTATCGCATATGAGTGATGGCATTGATGAGATAGTCGTCGTTCCAGGCGCATTTCTTGATGCGATGGCTGATGGGAACTTTGGCAGCATCGGCGGCCTGAAGGATGTTTCTGGCGAGGCGATTGAGAAGGGCTGTGTTGGCGGGAGCATTGTCCTTGCGGGCACGGCTGAGATCCTCATCGAGATGGACATCGAGCATCCAATGCAGGCCGTTCTCGATCTGCCAATGAGCTCTGGTGAGGTCGAGCGCCCGCTGCGGCGACATGAGCGTGGAGGCCATGAACAGGCGCATCAAAGGTCTGGCCTGATCGCGCCGGCTGGTGATGCGGATGAAGGCCTGGTGGCCAGGCATCAGCGGCTCGGCCGCCGCCACGATCTCGGCCTGCCGCCACTCGTTGCGGCCGTGGCTGGTCTCGGTGCGCTCGGCAATGGAAGGGGTGGCGTCGGCCAGTTGCAGGTTGGCGCGGCGCAGCCAATGACGACGGTTGCCCTTCAGCGCAAGCAGGTAATCGCCACCTCTTTGGGTAATGGCCGCAGCCATGCGGGTGTGGCAGTGGAGCGCATCGGCGGTGACCAATCTGCTCGTAAGATCAATGAGTTCGACGACCTTGAGCGCGGCCTCGACTTCGTTCTCACCATCGCTCGGCGAGACTGCCGCCAGGCACAGCCGGGTCTCGGTGGCGAAGGCCGACACCGTCAACGGCGGACTGGCTGCCAAGCCCTTCTCGTAGGCCCGCCGCAAAGCCTTGCCGTCAAGCGACACCACCTCGGGCGTCTCTCGGCTGGCTCGGGCGAAAGCTGCGGCAAAGGCAGCAAAGGCGCGACCGAAGGCTTCCGGGTCGAGCAGGCGCAGCAGCCGCGAGAAGGTGTCGTGGCTGGGGGCTGCGTCATAGTCGATCAGCCGCGACAGCGCCTGCTTGCGCTCCTGCGCGAACAGGGCAAATTCCGTCGCATTGCTGGCGCCGCACAGGCTTGCTGCGATCATCATCACGATCAGGTCGCCAAGCCGGTGCGTGGCGTTGGGCGCGCGTGGATCAGGCACCGCGCCAAAGTAGCTCTCAAGGCAGGAAATGGCAGTCGCTCCTTCGCTCACCTGCCTCTCCAAAGAATCCTTTCTCAGCCTAAACTCAACCCCAAAATCGCCATATGCGATTCCCCTGCCCTCGAGGGGGAGATTACGCCTAGCCGCTTTCGCTCAATCCAGGCCCGAAAGGCCCTCTTCCTCCAGCACCTCGGTGCCGCCGAACCGGAACGGCGCGAAGGAGGCGCGGTGCAGCCGTGCCACTGGCCCGTGCAGATCGATCGCCGTGCGATGGCGCACAGTGGCGTAGCCCATATGCAGCTCGAAGCCGTAACGCGCATGATGGCTGCCGCAGCCGCACATCATGCGGTCGCGCAACACCTTGGCGACGATCGAGGCTGCAGCGATCGACTGCGAGCGCTGGTCGCCCTTGATCAGCGCTTTGCCCTCGCAGGGCAGGCCGGGCGGCACGTCGCGGCCGTCGGCCAGCGCCAGCTTCGGCCGGATTGACAGGCCGGCCACTGCACGGCGCATCGCCTCCAGGCTGGCCTTGAGGATGTTGGAGGCATCGATGCCTTCGGCGCTGACCGAGGCCATCGATACGGCGAGTGCGGAGCCGAGGATTTTCAGGAACAGCGCCTCGCGCTGCAAATGCGTCAGCCGCTTGGAATCATCGAGGCCGTCGGGGATGTTGGCGGGATCGAGCACCACCGCTGCAGCCACCACCGGCCCGGCGAGCGGGCCGCGGCCGGCCTCGTCCATCCCCGCCACCGGCCACAGGCCTTCGGCCATCGCCTTCGTCTCGAACGAGAAGTCGGGTTTCTCGACGATTTCGAAGAGAAGCGGAGAATCGGAACGCGGGCGAGCCATGGTGCGGCGAGGTTCGCATCGGCTCCGATTCTCCGCAAGTCCCCTCCGGGTCGGGCGGGGCACCGGACCAGGAGGGGCTACCGTCTGCAAGCCCGGGGACAGGACAGGCCGGACGGGATTTTTCGCCTGCTGCGGCCGCTTCAAGCGGCTGGCGCGAGACGCTTTGTCACAGCAGCATCAGCTGCTCGGTTGCCTTGGCGGCGGGGACGAACCGGTCGGTCCTCAGCGACCGCCGCTCGGCATTGAGGCCGAGCCGTTTGGCGGCGATCTCGAAACGGCGGCCGATCTGCCAGGCATAAGGGCCGGAGCCTTTCATGCGCTTGCCCCATTCCGAATCGTAGTCCTTGCCGTCGCGCATCGAACGGATCAGCGACATGACGTGGCGATAGCGGTCGGGATAGTGGCGCAGCAGCCAGTCCTTGAAGATCGGCGCGACCTCCAGCGGCAGGCGCAGCAGCACATAGCCCGCTTCACGCGCGCCCGCTGCCTGCGCCGAATCGAGGATGCGCTCCATTTCCGAGTCGGTCAGTCCGGGGATGATCGGCGCGACCATCACCGAGGCCGGAATGCCGGCGTCCGAAAGCTGCCTGATCGCCTCCAGCCGCTTGATCGGCGTCGACGCGCGCGGCTCCATCGTTCTGGCCAGCATCCTGTCCAATGTCGTCACCGACAGTGCCACCTTGGCCAGCCCGCGTTCGGCCATGCGTGACAGAATGTCGATGTCGCGTGTCACCAGCGCTGACTTGGTGACGATGCCGACCGGATGCCCGCGCGCCTCCAGCACTTCGAGGATCTCGCGCATGATCCGGTATTGCTTCTCGATCGGCTGGTAGGGATCGGTGTTGGTGCCGATGGCGATGGTGCGCGGCTGGTAATTATCCCTGGACAATTCCTTGTCGAGCAGCCGCGCCGCATCCGGCTTGGCAAACAGCTTCGATTCGAAATCCAGCCCCGGCGACAGGCCCATGAAGCTGTGCGTCGGCCGCGCGAAGCAATAGACGCAGCCATGTTCGCAGCCGCGATAGGGATTGATCGAGCGGTCGAAGGAGATGTCGGGCGATTCGTTGCGGGTGATGATGGTGCGCGGCTTCTCGACCTGTACCTCGGTCTTGAAGGGCGGCAGCTCCTCCAGCGAATTCCAGCCGTCGTCGAACACATGCCGGCTGACCGGCTCGAAACGGCCGGACGGATTGATGCCCGCCGACCTGCCGCGATTGCGGTCTGGGCGGACGCGCATGCCGCTCTGCTCGATCATCGCATTCGCCATCTCGGCCCTGCCAGCGCCGAAGGCGGCAATGTCGGCACGCACGATCTGTTCCATTTTGGCCCTTTCCCAGGGACTGTCCGCCCGCTGTCGAATCGCTCTGCTCATGAATGTATTCCTATCGCACCGAGTGGAACAAAGCAAGAACTTTCTCGCGGCGTGCCGCAAAAACTGGCGCTGCCCACCGCTTTCCGCTATTCGGCTAAACATGCTCAGCGTCCTGATCGAAACCCTGAATGACGAGGAGGGCCTCGCCCGCACGCTCGCCTCGCTGATCGGCGGCGCGGTCGAAGGCGTGGTGCGCGACGTTCTCGTCTGCGACACCGGCTCGACCGATCAGACGCACCGCGTCGCCGAACATGCCGGCTGCCACTATGTCAGCGGCGGCATCGCCGCCGGCATCAGGCAGGCCAAGGGCGACTGGCTGCTTTTGCTGGAACCGGGAGCGCGGCTGGGGGAGGGCTGGATCGACGAGGTCGTCGCCCATACGGCCAGGCAAACCATGGCGGCGCGATTTTCACGGGCACGCGGCAGCCGCGCGCCGTTCCTGTCGCGGGTCTTTGCCGGAAATCGCGCTCTCGCCGAAGGCTTGGTGATCAGCAAGCGTCAGGCCGCCGCGCTGTCTAAGAGCGCCCGCAGCGCCGAAGCGATCGCCCGCGGCCTGGCGACAAGAAGGCTCCACGCCGAGATCTGGGTGGCGCCGCGGAAGTGACGGCTTACCATCCCGGCCTAGGAAACGCCGCCCAAGCAAATTTTCTGGCGGGTTGTCGTTTATTGTGCATTGCACAAAATCTGGCCGGGGGTTACCATTCCCAGCGATACGGGCGAATGGGTTTGGGGTGTGCCGGAGCGGCGACGACGACTATCGTCGATGCTGTTCCCTCGACATTTGAGGACCCCGATGACCCTTTCAAGCCCTGACAAGTCCGGCGCTGCAAGCCTCGAGGCGATCGCACGCAACGGCGGTACGCTGCGCCGCATCGCCGCCCGCATTCCGACCTATCTTTCCGACCTTCGCGAGAATCCGGCATGGCTGCCGATGTTCATGCTGGCGCGCACCATGCCGGCGCGGCGGCTGCACTGGCGCGGTGCGAAGCCGGTTCGGCCGGCGCGCAATGTCAGTGAAACGATGTTCGCCGGCGTCGATCGCGATGCCGTCGTCGGCGCGCTGCGGACGGAGGGGCTCTATTCGGGCCTGACGCTGCCAGCCGCCATCCATGAGGAGATCGCCCGCTTCGCCGAGCACACGCCATGCTTCGGCAATTTCGACCGCCGGCTGGAATTCCTGCCCGAAAAACACGCCGATGCAGAAAAGCATTTCGGCCGCCCGCTGCTCAGCGGCCACTATTTCGAGCGGGTCCTCGACTGCAACGCTGCGGTCGCCGTGCAGCGCGATCCGCTACTCCTCGACATCGCAGCGCACTATCTCGGCAGCCAGGCCAAGCTGATCACCACCCGCGTCTGGTGGAGCTTTCCGACCGGTGGCGTCTCGGACGCCGACAAGAACATGGCTTCGCTCGGCAAATACCATTTCGACCTCGACGACTGGCGCATGCTGAAGTTCTTTTTCTACCTGGTGCCGGTCGACAACGACACCGGGCCGCATGTCTATGTCCGCGGCTCCCATAACCGCCGCATCCTGAAGCATCAGCTGACGCTTCTGGTCGGCCATTCGGCGGAAGAGGTGCTGGGCGTCTATGGCGAGCAGAGCCCGGTCACGCTGACGGGGCAGGCCGGTCTCGGCTTTGTCGAGGATCCGTTCGGCTTCCATATGGGTACCGTGCCGACGCGCACGCCACGACTGATGATGGAAGTCGGCTTCGGCGTCTCGCCGCCGTCGCGCCGGCGGTTTCACGGCGAGCCGGTCATTCGCTGAGGCGGGATCGCCCGGCTGATACCTCGCTCCGTCTCAGCCGCGCCGCAAATGCTCGTCCAGGCGCGGCATGATCTCGACGAAGTTGCAGGGCATGTGCCGATAGTCGAGCTGCGGCTTCAAAATGCCGTCCCAGGCGTCCTTGCAGGCGCCGGGCGAGCCCGGCAACACGAAGACGAAGGTGGCGTTGACGACGCCGCCGGTTGCCCGGCTCTGGATCGTCGAAGTGCCGATCTTGTCGTAGGAGATGCGGTGGAACACTTCGGAAAAGCCGTCCATGCGCTTTTCGAAGATCGGCTCCAGCGCCTCCGGCGTCACGTCGCGGCCGGTGAAGCCGGTGCCGCCGGTGGTGATGACGACATCGATCGCATCGTCCTTCGACCAGCCCAAAACCTTGTCGCGGATCTTGTCGCGGTCGTCGGTGACGATGTCACGAGCGGCGAGGATGTGGCCGGCCTCGGTGATGCGGTCGGCCAGGGTCTGCCCGGATTTGTCGTCGGCGAGGCTGCGCGTATCTGAAACGGTCAGTACCGCGATGCGTACGGGAACGAAGGGGCGGCTCTCGTCAATCCTGGCCATGCGCCTCAGCCTCCGACGTCATGCTTCGCGTCGCGGCGACAAACCAGTCGGGATGGCGGCTGCGGATATCGACGGCCGCGCGCTTGGCCACATTGCCGGTCTCGAACAGCCCGAAACAGGTGGCGCCGGAACCAGACATTCTGGCAAAACCGGCTCCAGCCTTGTTGAGCACAGAAAGCGCCTTGCCGATGGCGGGCTGGATTGCACGCGCCGCAGGCTCGAGATCGTTGCGGGTGATCTCCAGCCAGTTGCGGATGCTGTGGAAGTCGAGGCTGTGCGGCAGCGGCGGCAGCCCCGCATTGTCGCGGCGGCCAAGCGCCTCGAACACTTCGGCCGTCGAGACGGCAGTTCCTGGATTGACGAGCACCAGACCCAGGGCCGGGAAACTCCGCACGAGCGTCAGCTCGTCGCCGATGCCGCGGGCTATCAGCGGCTTGGCTGCGAGGCACATCGGCACGTCGGCGCCAAGCGACAGGCCGATCCGCGCCAGTTCGGCATCGCCGATGTCGAGCCTCCAGGCCTGGACCAGAGCACGCAGCACAGCCGCCGCGTCGCTTGACCCGCCGCCGACGCCGGACGCGACCGGCAGGTTCTTTTCGAGCCTGATGGCGACAGCCGGCGCATGCTGGGGACCGGCCTCGCGACGCAGCGCGTCGCGCGCTTTCGCCACCAGATTATTGTCGTCGGCCGGTACCGCGGAGGCGTATTTGCCGGACACGGAAAACCCGTCGCTGTCGGCAAGTTCCGTCTCGATGCGGTCGCCGAAGCGCGTGAACACAGCCAGGCTTTCGATCGTGTGATAACCGTCGGCGCGCCGGCCGGTGACGTGCAGCGCGAGATTTATCTTGGCGTGCGCATGCGATGCCCGGATGCTGGTCTCGGAATCCACTGGCTCGGCCGCGAGGGAGACGACGGTCAATCCTTGGCCAGACGGTATTCGCCGGTCTTCGGATCCTTGACCAGCGTTCCCATCGTACCGTTGGCGGCTTGCTTTTCGGTACGCCGCACCTTGGCGGTCACCCGCTCGGCTTCCCTGACGAAGGAGCGGTAGCCGAAATAGGCGGCAATGCCGACGACGGCGAAGAAGATGATCTGCGGCATGTCAAACTCTCCCTCGCAAGGCCGGCAAGACGGCCGGTCGGGTCGGTTGATGATTTATGCTAGACGCTTTCACCGGCTTTTCAAAGCCCGAAGCGCGCCCACAGCGCGCGCTCTTCCGCCGCATCGATGACGCCGCTTGCCGCGGCGGCGGCAATATCGGGCGCCGAAAAACTCGAGCCGAACAGGCCGAAGCGGCCGAACAGGCCGCGCGGCGCGGTGATCAGCTTGAGCTGGGTCTTCGGCCCGAAACGGCTTTTCAGCACGCTGCGCATGTCGCCGAGGGCATCGACCAGCCCGAGCTCGAGCCCCTTCTTGGCCGTCCAGAACAGGCCGGTGAACAGGTCGGGATCGTCCTTGAGCTTGCTGCCGCGCCTATCCTTGACGAGATCGATGAAGGTCTCGTGGACCTCGAGCTGCAGCGCCTTCAGGCGCTCGACGTCTTCCTTCTTTTCCGGTTTGAACGGGTCGAGCACCGCCTTGTTCTGGCCGGCGGTGTGGACGCGGCGCTCGACGCCGATCTTCTTCAACAGCTCCGGAAAGCCGAACGAGGCCGACACCACGCCGATCGAGCCGACGATGGAGGACGGGTCGGCAAAGATCTCGTCGCCGGCGACCGCGATCATGTAGCCGCCCGATGCCGCCACGTCCTCGACGAAGACCAGGACCTTCTTGTTTTTCTCCGTTGCCAGGTCGCGGATGCGCCTGAAAATCAGCCGCGACTGCACCGGCGAGCCGCCTGGCGAATTGATCGAGATGGCGACCGCCGGCGCGTCGAAGGAAAACAGCTTTTCGAGAAGGCCGGCAGTCGACGCCAGCGACAGGCTCGGCCGGAACTGGCCGCCGCCGGGCATGATGGTGCCGTGCAGCCGGATGACCGGAATGGTGACGACGTTCGAGCGCCAGGATTTCGGCAGCAGGCGATTGAAAAGACGTTTCACGAGGGGGCTGTCTCCGGTCGATTTGCTTGAGGCATGTAGGAATTCGCCGGCCAACGGCAATGCCGTCACCCCGGCAATCAAAATGGATCAGTCTCCGAACAGCGACGCCAACCCGTTATTGATCAGCTCTGCCCGTTCCGAGGGGCCATTGCCTGAATAGGCATGCAGCATCAGCGGCGGCCGGATCGACAGCTTGCCGCGTGCGCCGAGTGCTGCCCGGACGACGATGCGGATCGCTGCCGCTTCGGGGCGAGGATGGACGGCCAGCATCTCGGCATCGCCGAAGCGGCCGGCAATGGCATCGAGGATGGCGCCGAGCTGTTCCGGCCGGGCAATGACGGCCAGCCCGCCGCCCGGCCTGACCACCGCCGCCGCGCTGCGGATCCAGCTGTCGAACAGCCCGTCCTCCGCGACATGCGCGGCCTTTCTCAGCGGATCGGGCGTCGCGCGATCCTCGGCGGCATTGAACGGCGGGTTCATGATGACGAAATCGAAGCTGTTATCCTCGAGGCCGGCGGCCATTCGCGCCCGGCCCGACAGCGCGACATCGGCGACGAGCACCGAGGCGCGGTCGCTGAGATGCGCGTTGCCGGGATGGGCAAGCGTGGTTGTGGCGAAGGCCGCCATTTCCGGAGAACGCTCGACGAGCACTGCCTCGGCACCGGGGCAGCGCGACAGTACCGCCAGGCCGGCGGCACCGGCACCCGCGCCAAAGTCTGCAAGCCGCCCGGCGAACGAGGACGGCACGGCAGCCGCCAGCATCATCGCATCCATGCCGGCGCGGTGGCCTGCCTTTCTCGGCTGCACCAGCCAGAAGCGACCGCGATGGAAGGCATCGACCGTATGAGCCGGCATGTCCGGGACAAGGGCAGCGGGCGACGCGGACATTATTTTTGGCGGATCTCGTTGGCGATGCCGGCATCCGTCAGGATGCGCCGCGCCGCATCGGCCTTGTCGGCGTCCACCATGACACGGCGGGGCAGAATGCCGATCGAGCCGTCGAGCACGCTCATGTTCTGGTCGGCGACGAAAAAGCCGATGCCGGCATCGCGCATCAGCGATTCGACAAAGGAAATGATGACGGCGTCGTTGGTGCGGATGAGCTCTATCATCGAATGAAACTCGCAGTTTGCGGCGTTGATGTAAACGTGGACGTGATTATGTACCAGAGCCGCCGCGCCAATTCGCCTCTTGCCGCACCGGTGGCTGCCGCCCTAGAGTCTGTCCAGGGACCATGTTGCCGTCGTGCATATCGAGGTTGGGAGTTTTGCCGTGGGTGTCGTTCTCAACATTGAAAACGGGAAGCGGGAAGCCGCCTCGATCAAGGACCTTATCGACCTGACCGCCGCCGACATGGGGCGCGTTAATGAACTGATCCTGTCGAAGGCCGGCTCCGACGTCGAGATGATCCCGGAGATTGCCAACCACTTGATCTCGTCCGGCGGCAAACGGCTGCGGCCGATGCTGACGCTCGCCGCCGCCCAGATGTTCGGCTATTCCGGTGACGGCCACGTCAAGCTCGCCACCTCGGTCGAATTCATGCACACCGCGACACTTCTCCACGACGACGTTGTCGACGAAAGCGGCATGCGGCGCGGCAAGAAGACGGCGCGCATGATCTGGGGTAACCAGGCCAGTGTTTTGGTCGGCGATTTCCTGCTCGGCCAGGCCTTTCGCATGATGGTCGATGTCGGCTCGCTGGAAGCGCTCGACATCCTGTCGAGTGCGGCTTCGGTCATCGCCGAAGGCGAGGTGATGCAGCTCGCCGCCGCCAAAAACCTCGAGACCACCGAGGATGAGCATTTCGCCGTGATCAAGGCCAAGACCGCGGCGCTGTTTTCGGCCGCCGCCGAGGTCGGCCCGGTCATCGCCCAGGCGACGCGCAATGATCGCGCAGCACTCCGCTCCTACGGCATGAATCTCGGCCTTGCCTTCCAACTGATCGATGATGCGCTGGATTACGGCGGCACCAGCAAGGACCTCGGCAAGAATGTCGGCGACGATTTCCGCGAGGGCAAGGTGACGCTGCCGGTGATCCTCGCCTATCGGCGCGGCACAAAGGCCGAGCGCAGCTTCTGGAAACGCGCCATCGAGGACAATGCCGCCGACGATGCCGGACTGGAGAAGGCCGTCGGCCTGATGCTCCGCCACGGCGCAATTGCCGACACCATCGGACGCGCCCGCCACTTCGGCGAGATCGCCCGTGACGCGCTGGCGCCGCTCGAGGCGACGCCGCAGAAATCGGCGCTGATCGACGTCATCGATTTCTGCATCAGCCGGGTGAATTGACAGGCGTCGGCGCCCGCGCCTGTTCTCATCGCGCCTTTGCCGGAAGAACCATTGCTGCGAGCAGGCTGACGACGATGCCCGCCGCCGCGAGCCAGAAGGCGACCTGGATGCCGTCGGCGACGGCAATTTTCAAGGCATTGCCGGACAATTCGCCGATTTGGCTGTTCGCAATCGCAATCAGCACGGCCATGCCGACGGCATTGCCGACATTGAGTGTCGTCGAAGCCATCCCCGAGGCGACGCCTTGCTGATCATGCGCAACGCCGGAAGCGGCGGCAATCCACATTGCTGTCCAGACGATGCCTTGTCCGACGCCGGAGACGATCAGGCCGGATACGAGGGACAGATAGCTGCTCTCCGCGGTCGCGCCTGATACCATCAATGCTGTGCCTACCGCGCCGACGATCATGCCGCCGACCAGCGTGCTGCGCGTCGAAAAGCGCGTCGCCAGACGCTCGCCGGCTTGCGTGCCGGTGGCGATGGCGACCGACGGCACGAGAAAGGCGAGGCCCGTCTGCAAGGCGGTGAAGCCGTGCACGTTCTGCAACAGCACGGTGAGGAAGTAGGGCAGCGCTCCGAAAGTGGCCATGTAGAGGAAGGTGATCGTCATGCCGGCGACGAGGCTGCGGTTGTGGAACAGGCGCAGCGGCATCAGCGGATCGGCGCTCTTCGCCTCGATCATCGTGAAAGCGATCAGGAAGAATGCCGCCAGTGCTGCACTGACGATGATTGCGGTCGATCCCCAGCCATATTCGGGCCCCTGAACCAGTGTGAAGACAAGCAAGGTCGCGCCGGCGGTGACGGTCAGCGCGCCCGGCAGATCGAAGCTGCGGTGCTCGTGCGGCTTCGGATCGCGCGGAATGATGGCGAAAGCCGCGATGATGGCGATCCCGGCCAAAAGCACGTTGACGTAGAAGACCGACGGCCAGCCGAAGGCGCTGGTCAGAAACCCGCCGGCAAGCGAACCGAGCGTCAGGCCGCTGGCGCCTGCGCCACCCCAGACGGCGAGCGCCCGGTTGCGTTCCGGTCCTTCGGCGAACAGACGGTTGATCAGCGACAGCGTCGCCGGAAACAGGAAGGCGCCGCCGATGCCTTGCACGGCGCGGGCCGCAATGATGATTTGCGGCGACCATGCGAGGCCGCCGACCAGGGACGAGAGCGCGTAGAGCCAGAGCGCGAAGATGAAGACGCGGCGCTGGCCGATCAGGTCGGCGGCCCGGCCGCCGAACAGTAGGAAGCCGCCGGTGAACACGGTATAGGCGCTGACCACCCATTGCAGGGTCTGGCCTGAAAATCCGAGGCCGGCGCCGATCTCCGGCAACGCCACGAAGACGATGTTGAGGTCGAGCGCGATGATGAGCTGCGCGAAGGCGAGCAGCGCCAGCGTTGCGCCGCGCTTCGCGCTGGTTGTTCCTTGCGCTGCCATCGCCCCGAGCGGCGCGCCTTGATCGAGTGAACTCATGCCGGTCTCCTTGTCGACAATTATTTAATGATCGAAAAAGAATTGAGATTTGCAATCCGAAGTCAAGCGGATTATTTGTTGATCGACAAAAATTGGAGACCGCCATGGCAGGCAGGCCAAGGGAATTCGACCGCGACCAGGCGCTTGAGAAAGCCCGCGACGCCTTTTGGAGACGCGGCTACGAGGGCACCTCGATGGCCGATCTCGTATCGGCGCTTGGCCTCGCATCGGCGCGCATCTATGCCGCCTTCGGCTCGAAGGAGGACCTGTTTCGCGAAGCGGTGGCGCTTTACGAAGCCAATGAGGGCGGCTTCGCCACGCGCGCGCTGCAGGAAGAACCAAACGTCCGGCGCGTCATCGAGCGCATGCTTCGCGACGCCGTCGAAATCTATACGCGGCCGGGGCGGCCGCAGGGCTGCATGGTGGTGACGGCCGCGACCAATTGCGCCGTCGAAAATGACGCCGTGCTGCAATGGCTGGCGGAGCACCGGCTGGCACGTACCGCATCGATCGTCGAGCGATTGAAAAAGGCCGTGCGCGATGGCGAATTGAAGCCGGCCACCGACGCCGCGGCGTTGGGCGATTATTATGCCACGCTGATGCACGGCCTTTCGGTGCAGGCACGCGACGGCATTCCGAAAAAACGGCTGCACGATCTTGTCATCGTCGCCATGCAGGCGCTCGACGCAAGGCTTTCGCAAACGTCCTGAGTTCCGGGCCGTGACGCCTCACTTACCGGCTTGTTCGGCGGCCCTTCTGGGATTGACCTCCGGCGTCGGCGGCGGCGAACGCTGCTTCGTAGATACGATCGAGATGGCGAAGGCTTCTTCGTCGCGCGGCACTTCCAGCATCGGCGCCCCCATGGCTGGCGAAGCAAGAATTGAAATCTCATCCTGCCACGCAAAGTTGCATGGCGGAAGCTTTCAACCGATGGCGCTTATGGATCGCTTACGGCATCGGGCAAATAGCGACGCGCAGGCAGCGCCAAAGCGGACGCCACGCGGTCAAGGGTCGCAGTTCAGGCCCTTTCGGCATGGTTTATTAATTGCTTGACCCGATTGTGAATTCGGGCCGGGTTGAAGCACGACCCCAAAAAGGCCATGCTTTACCTGTAAAGATCGAGTCTACGGCGATCCCGCTGACGCGGAGATGGCGTTTGGCTGAAAGGGATATGATGCGGCAAGGATATGCGCGCTGGCTGACGGGGCTGGCAATCGCGACGGGCATGGCGATCTCGGCTCTGCCGGTCCATGCCAAACAGACCGCAGAGCCGGTCAGGATCACATCCTTCTCGGGGGCCTATCTCGCCGCCCGGATTGCCGAAGGCGACAACGACCTCGACAGCGCCGTCTCCTACTACAAGCAGGCGCTTGCCTTCGATCCGAACGATACGGGACTGCAGCAGAGCCTGATGCTGTCGCTGATCGCACAGGGGCGCTTCGATGAGTCCCTGGTCTACGCCGACAAGCTCAAGGCGGTTCCCGATGTCGAGCGCTTCTCGCGCCTGGCGCTGGCCATCGATTCCTTCCACAAGAAGGATTTCTCCAAGGCCGAATACTGGCTCAAGCTGTCGCTCGAATCCGATCTCGACCGGCTGATTTCCGGCGTCATGACCGGCTGGGCCAAGCAGGGTGCGGGTGACGCCGGCGAGGCCATGGCTTCCATCGACAAGCTGCAGGGCCCCGACTGGTTCGGCCTGTTCAAGTCCTTCCACCGTGCCTTGATTGCCGACGCCTCCGGCCTGCCCGACAGGGCGGATGCGCTCTACACCGCCACCCTGCAGGACACGGCCGCCGGCGGTGCCGCCCCCGAAACATGGATGCGCAACGCGCAGGCCTACGCCTCTTTCCTCGCCCGTAAGGGCGACAAGGCCAAGGCGCTGTCGGTGCTCGACCAGGCCGAGACATTTGCGCCCGGCAAGGTCGAGATTGCAGCCCTTCGCGACAAGATCAACAAGGGCGAAAGGATCCAACCCTTCGCTGCCGGCCCGTCGGACGGCGCCTCGGAAATCCTGCTCGATCTCGCCACCGCGCTCAACCGCGGCGGCGGCGAGCCGTTCGTGCGGCTTTATCTGCAATATGCGCTGGCGCTGCGGCCCGACAATGACGCGGCGCTCGTTCAGCTTGCCGCCGTTGCCGAGCAGTTGAAGGACGGCGAGGGCGCCATCGCGCTCTATCGCCGCATTCCCGCCGGTTCGCCGCTGAAGGAGCTTTCGGACCTGCAGCTCGGCCTCAACCTTGCCGATCTCGACCGCAACGACGAGGCGATCACCCACCTCAAGGCCATCGTCGATGCGCATCCCGACGACATGCGCGCCTATCTGGCGCTCGGCGGGGTCTATTCCTCGAAGGAGGATTTCCGCTCCGCCGCCAATCTTTATGACAAGGCGGTCGAGGTGCTGAAGACGCCGACCGCCGTCAACTGGAACATCTTCTACCAGCGCGGCATCGCCTATGAGCGGCTGAAGGAATGGCCGAAGGCCGAGCCGAATTTCCGCAAGGCGCTGGAGCTCTACCCCGACCAGCCGCAGGTTTTGAACTATCTCGGCTATTCCTGGGTCGACAAGGACATGAACCTCAAGGAAGGCCTCGCGATGATCCAGAAGGCCGTCGACCTGAGGCCGAGCGACGGCTACATCGTCGATTCGCTGGGCTGGGCCTATTATCGCCTTGGCCAGTTCGACGACGCTGTGCGCGAAATGGAACGCGCCGTTTCGTTGAAGCCGGAGGATCCGGTGCTCAACGATCACCTCGGCGACGCCTACTGGCGCGTTGGCCGCAAGCTGGAAGCCACCTTCCAGTGGAACCAGGCCCGCGACCTGAAGCCGGACCCGGACGTGCTTGCCGCCTTGCAGCAAAAGCTGATGAAGGGCCTGCCGCCGATCGAATCCAACACGGCGCAGGAAACCCCGAACGTAAAGCCCGAGCCGGCGCCCGCCCCGAAGGGGTGACCCCATCGCCTTGACGGTCGCGGAGCGGCACTCTACGAGGTGCCGCATCCCGCCGGAGGCCGCCGTGACCGTTGACATCCCTGCCCACACGCATCCCAGCCGCTCGTTCCAGGGGCTGATCCTGACCTTGCATAATTATTGGGCGGACTATGGCTGCGTCGTCCTCCAGCCTTACGACATGGAAGTCGGCGCCGGTACCTTTCATCCGGCAACGACATTGCGCGCGCTCGGCCCAAAACGCTGGAACGCGGCCTATGTCCAGCCCTCGCGCCGCCCCAAGGACGGCCGCTATGGCGAAAATCCGAACCGGCTGCAGCATTATTACCAATACCAGGTGATCCTGAAGCCCAATCCGCCCAATTTGCAGGAGCTTTACCTCGGCTCGCTGGCCGCGATCGGCATCGATCCGCTGCTGCACGACATCCGCTTCGTCGAGGACGACTGGGAAAGCCCGACACTGGGCGCCTGGGGACTGGGCTGGGAGTGCTGGTGCGACGGCATGGAGGTGTCGCAGTTCACCTATTTCCAGCAGGTCTGCGGCATCGAATGCGCGCCGGTGGCGGGTGAGCTCACTTACGGGCTGGAGCGGCTGGCCATGTATGTGCAGGGCGTCGACAATGTCTACGACCTCAACTTCAACGGCCGCGAAGGCGCCGACAAGGTGACCTATGGCGACGTCTTCCTGCAGGCCGAGCAGGAATATTCGCGCCACAATTTCGAATTCGCCAACACGGTGATGCTGCTCAGGCATTTCGAAGACGCCGAGGCCGAGTGCAAGGCGCTGCTACAAGCCGGCGCGCCGGCGTCGAACGACAATCTGGCGATGCACAGGATGGTATTCCCCGCCTACGACCAGTGCATCAAGGCCAGCCATGTCTTCAACCTGCTCGACGCACGCGGCGTCATTTCCGTCACCGAGCGCCAGAGCTACATCTTGCGGGTGCGCAATCTGGCCAAAGCCTGCGGCGAGGCGTTTCTGCTGACGCAGGCGGGTGGAATGGCGGCTTAGCTCCAGGCGATTTCGACAGGGGCGCTGATTGGCAACGTGCCTTGGCCGCTTGCACCGGCTATTGTCCGCAGCGCCTGCCGGACGCCGGGCATCGAGAAGGCACCGTGCACCTGCGCTGTAAAACAGGCGCTGAGCGCGAGGATCTGCAGGAATGTCGATGCCGTTTTCATGGTCGTTCAGCCAATAGCTCTCTGCCTGAGCGTTGGTCGCTTCAGCGCTGCGTTCGGTTCATGGAAATCTTTGATCCAAGGACGGGCGGACCGGCGCGTGTCCGACAGGAGGCTGAATTTTTTCGGAAATCGCCGCTGGACGCCTTGATCGTGCTGGCCCGATCTTGCTGGGAAGGGTGACAGCAGCCGACCGAGTTGCTATGCCCCGCTTACCTCCGCCTCGATGGGGGAGGGCGCCGCGAAGCGGCGGCTGTTTTTTGTCGCGTGAGCTCTTTCAATGCCTGACCTGCTTCTAGAACTTCGTTCCGAAGAAATCCCCGCTCGCATGCAGCGCAAGGCGGCCGGCGATCTCAGGAAGCTTTTGACCGACGGTCTGGTCGAAGCCGGGCTGACCTATGAGGCGGCGCGCGAATATTGGACGCCGCGTCGGTTGGCGCTCGACATCCGCGGCCTGACCGCCCGCTCGAAGGACATCAGCGAGGAGATCAAGGGCCCCTCGACCAAAGCGCCCGAGCAGGCGGTGCAAGGTTTTCTGCGCAAGGCCGGCCTTGCCTCGATTGCCGAGGCGCATGTCCATTCCGATCCGAAGAAGGGCGACTTCTATGTCGCCCATATTTCCAGGCCGGGCAGGTCGGCGGAGCAGATCATCGCCGAGCTGGTGCCGGGCATCATCCGCAACTTCCCCTGGCCGAAATCGATGCGCTGGGGGCCGGCGTCGGCCAAGCCCGGGTCGCTGCGCTGGGTGCGGCCGCTGCAATCGATCCTGTGCACCTTCGGCCCGGAAACCGAGGAGCCGGTGGTGGTCGATTTCGAGATCGACGGTATCCGCTCAGGCAACGTCACCTACGGCCACCGTTTTCATGCGCCGGGCGCCATCACGGTGCGCCGCTTTGACGATTACGTCGCCAAGCTTGAAGCGGCCAAGGTCGTGCTCGATGCCGACCGACGCAAGGAGATCATTCTTGCCGATGCCAGGAACCTCGCCTTCGCCAGCGGGCTCGACCTCGTCGAGGACGAGGGGCTGCTGGAGGAAGTGTCGGGCCTGGTCGAATGGCCCGTCGTGCTGATGGGCGAATTCGAGCAGGATTTTCTGGCCATTCCGGCCGAGGTGATCCGGCTCACCATCCGCGCCAACCAGAAGTGTTTTGTGACGCGGCCGCATGGCGCGGGCGAAGAGCTCTCCAACCGCTTCATCCTGACCGCCAATGTCGAGGCCAAGGATGGCGGCAAGGAGATCGCCCATGGCAACGGCAAGGTGGTGCGCGCCCGCCTGTCCGACGCGCTCTATTTCTGGAAGACCGACCAGGGCGACCTGCCGGATCTCGACCAGTTGCAGGCATCGGCGGAAAAGTTCGGGCTTGACCTCAACAAGCCGCTCGACCAGCGCATGGCCCGCCTCGACCATCTCAATGTGACGTTTCATGCCAAGCTCGGCACGCAGGGCGAGCGGGTGGAGCGGATTGCGCGCTTGGCCGAAGAACTGGCACCAATCGTGGTGCGCGCAATCTCCCCCCTTGAGGGGGAGATGGCCGGCAGGCCAGAGGGGGTCGCTTCGCGTGAAGCGCCGGCATCCTCGGTCCACAAGAGAGAGTCGCGTCAGGACGCACCGATCCCCTCTGTCGCCTTCGGCGACATCTCCCCCTCAAGGGGGGAGATTACCGCGCTGGCGCGTCGCGCTGCCGTCCTCGCCAAGGCCGATCTCACCACCGAGGTGGTTGGCGAATTCCCGGAACTGCAGGGCGCCATGGGTCGCAAATACGCCCTGCTGCAACGCGAGCATCCGTCGGTCGCCGCTGCGATCGAGGAGCACTACAAGCCGCAGGGGCCGTCAGATCGCGTGCCGACTGATCCGGTATCGATCGCCGTGGCGCTCGCCGACAAGCTCGATACGCTGGTCGGGTTCTGGGCGATCGACGAAAAACCGACCGGATCGAAGGACCCCTATGCGCTGCGGAGAGCGGCGCTGGGGGTAACGAGGATACTGATTGAGAACGGGATTAGGTTGTCCCTGAAATCTGTGGCCAATATCGCGTCCGAAGATATTGCAGGTCACATACGCGATCCCAAACTCGACCGACAGTTCGAAATTGCTGCGGAGCTAGAGCAGCAACTCGGAGGAGATTCGCTTACCGATCTCGTCATCGAACGCGATTCCGCAATCTCAAACAACACCTTTGAACGTTCCGGAGAAAGGCAGCAGCGAGAGATCAACAACCTCCTCTCCTTCTTCCACGATCGCCTCAAAGTCTATCTCCGCGACCAGGGTGCGCGGCACGATCTAATCGACGCGGTGCTGGCGAGTGGCGCTGCCCCCTCATCCGGCCCTTCGGGCCACCTTCTCCCCGCTGGGGAGAAGAGGCTGGCACCGGCGTTGGCGACCTCTTCTCCCCTCGGGGAGAAGGTGGCCGCGAAGCGGCCGGATGAGGGGGCTTCGCAAAACGACGACCTTCTGCAAATCGTCCGCCGGGTCGAAGCCCTTGGCTCGTTCCTCGACACCGAGGACGGCAAGAACCTGCTTGCCGGCACCAAGCGCGCGGCCAACATCGTGGCTGCCGAAGAGAAGAAGGCGACAGCGATCGCAAGCAGCGTTGAGCCGGCTCTGTTCCGGGAGGGCGCCGAAAAAACCCTGTTCGCGGCGGTGAATCAGGCCGAGAGGCAAGCCGGCGAAGGAATTCAAAACGAAGACTTTTCCGCCGCCATGCTGGCGCTTAGCGTGTTGCGCGAGCCGGTTGATTCATTCTTTGAGAAAGTCCTGGTAAACGACGAGGACCAGGCGGTGCGCGCCAATCGCCTGGCATTGCTCGCCCGCATCCGCGCGGCGACCGACCGGGTCGCGGATTTCTCCAAGATAGCCGGCTGACGTCTGGGAAAAAATCATCGCTTGTGGCGCTATTTGGGCTGGTCGGGAGCTGCTAGCGGCGCAGGCTGCGGCGCTGCCGGCTCAGGGGTTTTGCTGGCGACCTTTGGATCGGCCTTGCTGTTCGCGGCGGGCGCGGCGGCGGTGGCCGGCGCGGCTCTGGGCGCGGGCGTTGCAAAGGCATCGCCGACGATACCGCCGCGAATGATCATCGGGGTTCCGGTGAAGCCATGGCTCGGCTGGCTCGGGATTGCCGCGACCTTTTCATCGGTGACGTTTCCATTGACGTTGGCCAGCTTCTCGCCAAGCGCGACGATCGACGGTGTTTTCGTCCGCTCGACCGAGCCGGGACTGGCCACCGTACCGACCACCGAAGGCGTCGCCGTCGTCTGCCCGAGAAAAACCAGCGACGAGGCCTGTGCCGTGCCGGCCATAACCGCCAGACCAAGCGCACCAAGGATACGCATCGAAAGCATGATAGTTCCCCTTGCCCAAGAAGACGGCACCCTAGCCGAGGGCAGTTGATGCCGGCTTGCGGGGAAACATAGCATTTTAGCGATTTGCGATTCGCCAACGCCTGGGCTTGCTCGCCCGGCGTCGCCGTATTAGGCACCCGCATCCGTGAGGTGACGACAGTGGCTGAAATTCGTACCGTCGGCGAGGCGATGGAAAGGGCGTTGGCGCTGCTCGAAAGCGGCGACGTCGTCGCCATACCGACCGAGACCGTCTATGGGCTGGCCGGCGACGCGACCAATGGCGTTGCCGTGGCTCGTATCTTCGAAGCCAAGGGTCGCCCGCGCTTCAACCCGCTGATCGCCCATATAGCCGATCCGACGATGGCCGAGCGCATCGCGCTGTTCGATCCGCTGTCGGAAAGATTGGCGCAGGCATTCTGGCCGGGACCGCTGACGCTGGTTCTCCCGCAGCGGCCCGGCAACGGCATTCATCCGCTGGTCACCGCCGGTCTGGACACCATCGCGCTGCGCATGCCGAAAGGCTTTGGCGGCGAGCTGATCGCCAGGTTCGGCCGCGCGCTTGCGGCGCCCAGCGCCAATTCCTCGGGCAGGATCAGCGCCACCACGGCCGAAGCCGTGGCCGCCGACCTCGGTCCCCGGATCAAGCTCATCGTCGATGGCGGCGCGACGCGGGTCGGGCTGGAATCGACGATCCTCAAGGTCGAAGCCGGAAAGCTGCGGCTGCTGCGACCGGGCGGCATTGCCGCCGAAGAGATCGAAGCAGTGGCCGGGACAAAGTTGCTGCGCGGCGCTTCGGGCATCGAGGCGCCCGGCATGCTCGCCTCGCATTACGCTCCGGGTGCGGCGGTGCGGCTCAATGCCGGCAAGGTCGCCACAGGCGAAGCCTTGCTGGCCTTCGGCCGCCGCCGTGCCGAGGGCTGGCGCGATGCAGCCGCACTGCGCAATTTGTCGGAGACCGGCGACCTGCGCGAGGCAGCAAGCAATCTCTTCGCTCATCTGCAGGATCTCGATGGCAGCGGCGCCAAAACCATCGCCGTCGAGCCGATCCCGTTCGAAGGGCTGGGCGAGGCGATCAACGACAGGCTTTCGCGCGCCGCCGCCCCGCGTGACAAGATCGCCCCTCGTGACAAGATGGATTGAGCACCATAGTTTCCACCCATGAACGACATTTCCCCCGACCTCGATCCTGCCGTCATCGCGCGCTTTGTGACAATCGTCGGCGACAAATATGCGCTGCGCGACCAGCAGGACATCACGCCTTACCTCGCCGAGCGGCGCGGACTTTGGCACGGCAGGACGGCGCTGGTGCTGAGGCCGGGGACCGTCGAGGAGGTCAGCCGCATCATGCGGCTGGCGAGCGAAACGGGCACGCCGATTGTACCGCAAAGCGGCAACACCGGGCTGGTCGGCGCCCAGGTGCCGGACGCGTCCGGCCGCGAGATCGTGCTGTCGCTGTCGCGGCTAAACCGCATCCGTGAGATCGATACCCTGTCCAACACGGTGACGGTCGAAACCGGCGTCATCCTGCAGACGCTGCAGGAAGCGGCCGATGCCGCCGACCGGCTGTTTCCGCTGTCGCTTGCCGCGCAAGGCTCCTGCCAGATCGGCGGCAATCTCTCTTCCAACGCCGGTGGCACCGGCGTGCTTGCCTACGGCAATGCGCGCGAACTCTGCCTCGGCGTCGAAGTGGTGCTGCCGACCGGCGAAGTGTTCGACGATCTGCGCAAGCTGAAGAAGGACAATACCGGTTATGATCTGAAGGACCTGTTCGTCGGCGCCGAGGGTACGCTCGGCATCATCACCGCCGCCGTGCTCAAGCTTTTCCCCAAGCCCAAGGGGCGCGAGGTGGCGTTTGCCGGCCTGTCATCGCCGGAGGCGGCACTGTCGCTGTTCAGCCTCGCGATGGACCGTGCAGGGGCAGCGCTCACCGCCTTCGAGCTGATCGGCCAGAGGCCTTACGACTTCACGCTTGCCCACGCACAAGGCGTAGTGCGGCCGCTGGCCGGCGATTGGCCGTGGTATGTGCTGATGCAGATCTCGTCGGGCCGCTCGGCCGAGGATGCACGGGCGCTGATCGAAGAGGTGCTGGAGGCAGGCCTCGAGCAAGGGATCGTCGGCGATGCGGTGATCGCGTCAAGCATCACCCAGGGCGATGCGTTCTGGAATTTCCGCGAAGTGCTGCCCGAGGCGCAGAGACCCGAAGGTGCCTCGATCAAGCACGACATCTCGGTGCCGGTGGCGTCGATCCCGCCCTTCATCGAAAAGGCCGCCGGCGCCGTGCAATCGGTCAGTCCCGGCGCACGCGTCGTCTGCTTCGGCCACATGGGCGACGGCAATCTGCACTACAACATTTCCCGGCCGGTCGACGGTGACGACGAGGCGTTTCTCGGCCTTTACCACGTCATGAACAAGGCCGTGCACGACGTCGTGCGCTCGTTTCATGGCTCGATCTCGGCCGAGCACGGCATCGGCCAGTTGAAGCGGGACGAATTGATCGCGACGGCGCCGCCGATGGCGATCGAGCTGATGCGCAGGGTGAAGGCCGCTTTCGATCCCGCCGGCATCATGAATCCCGGTAAGGTTATCTGATCCTTTCGCCGGCCCCGCGCCGGTTCGTATTCCGATAACCATCCGCCTCGGATCAGCAAAATTTAACCGACTTTCTTAAGCGCGAGGATAAGAAGCTCGCGCTAATGTTTCTCCACAACGAGGCTGGGAAAACCGGCCCGGAGATCCGGAAACACCGGCTCTCAGGAGAAACAGGAAAGGCACGATATGAACACTGGACTGAAGCCAGTCTGGGCCGGGCGCAATATGCGCCTCGACCCATTCCGCCTGCCGCAGGTGGTGAGCTACGCCACGCGCGACGACTATGGCGACGTTACCTTCACCATCGATCAGCGCGGCGCGGTTATCCGCCGCACGCTGGAGATCAGCGGCGTGCCGGCGATCATCGCTCTGCCCGCCAACGCGTTTCGCGGCGTCGCCGCGCGCGCGATGGAGGATCCGGATGGCAATGTCACAGTGACGCTTGAGCTTCTGCACAACGACCCGATGCTGTCGGTGCCGCTGCTGGTCGCCGACGATCTAGACGACGTCGCCGCCGACTGGCGCGCCTGGGCCGACGCCTACCGTCTGCCGATGCTGCTGATCGAGGCCGACGGCATTGCTCGGACGCTGGAAGAATCGCTCGGCGCCGCCATCAAGGCGCTGCCGGCGCAGGACCGCCGCAAGGGTCGCGTCTCGACCATGCGCCGCCCGCGCTTCCTCGCCCGCCGCCGCGCCGGCGACCTCGGCCTCAGGCTGGTCATCGGCGGCGAGGAGCTTATTTCGCGGGAATAGGCCTGAGCGCCTCTTCCTTCTCCCCCTGTGGGCCTGTTGCGTAATTCGCTGATTGTGATTCTCTGAGGTGGACGGTCTGAGGGAATCGCGATGGCAGTGAAGCAGACGGGCCAGTTGAGCTTGGCGGAGGCTTTTCTAGGCACCAAGCTTGTGGGCGGCA